>JBKJVD010000125.1:0-10375 GCA_046590585.1 Thermoanaerobaculia bacterium
GCAGCCGCTTCGACATGGGCCTCGTCGGCGTCGGCACGTCCGTAGGCGATGTTGTTTCTGACCGTGTCGTTGAAGAGGATCACTTCCTGCGTGACGAACCCCATCAGCGTGCGCAGCGAATGCAGCGTCACGTCGCGGACGTCGACTCCGTCGATCGTGATGCGGCCCGCAGTCACGTCATAGAAGCGCGGAAGAAGGTTCACCAGCGTCGATTTGCCTGCGCCGCTTCCGCCGACGAGCGCGACGATCTCGCCGGGTGCAACATCGAGATTGATGGACCGGAGGATCATCCGCGGCTTCGAGTCGTCCGCCACGTCGCGAGCACCATAGGTGAACTCGACTCCCTCGTACCGGACACCCGCGCCGACTCCATGCAGTTGACCGGCGGACGGCGATTCCCGGACTTCATTCTCCACATCGAGCATGCGGAAGACCCGCTCCGCTGCGGAGAGAGCGGTATTGAGCGAAAGGTTGACCTTGTTCAGCTTCTTGATCGGCGCGTACATCAGAGCGAGCGCCGTCAGGAAACTGACGAACTCGCCCGTGGTCAGCGTGCCGATCGCGATCCGATGCTGCGCGTAGCGGAAAAGCAGGACCATGCAGACGCCTGCGAGAAGTTCCATGACCGGCGAGGTCAGCGCCTGGATCCGCTGGGCGCTGAGCGTCGATGAAAGGTGGCGCGCCGTTGCGGTGCGGAAGCGCTGGATCTCGAACGGCTCCATCGTGAAGGCCTTGACGATTCTCACCCCGCGGATCGTTTCCTCGAGCAGCGTGGCGATCGTGGCCATCCGTTCCTGCGACTTGTGCGTGGTCCGGCGAAGCCGCTTGCCGAACTGCACGACCGGCGCGACGATCACCGGGGCGCCGATGAAACTCACGAGCGCGAGCACGGGATTGAGGAAGAAGACGTACGCCATGAGCCCGACGAGCGTCACCGACTCCTGAAGCAGGTCGCCCATTCGTGTCGAGACAGCGGCCTGAATGGCGTCTGCATCGGACACGACCCGGCTGACCATCTCTCCGGTCGAGCGCTCGGCGAAGAATCGGTGGCTCTGCCGGATCATCCGCTCGTACAGCTCGTTGCGCAGGTCGCGGACCGTCGATAGCCCGACTTTCTGAAACGAGTATTCGGCAAAGAACGACGTGAAGGCGCGTACCACGAAGACGATCAGCAGCAGCGTCAGGACTCTCTGCGGTTTCTTTGCGGGGTCACCGCTCCACCACTTCAGCCAGCGATTCTGCACTCGGTCGAATGTGTTGATGACCGCGCCACGGTGGCCTTGCGGCTGGTCGCGGTTCATCACCGTGTTGAGCACCGCCTGCCTCACGCCGCCCTGCCGCTCGGGATCCTTTCCCGCAGTCGCCCTGGCCTCAGGCCGGGACAGGACTTCGTCGAACAACGGCTGCACCAGCGCCGCCAGGACCGTTTGGGTCATCGCGAAGATGACCATCGAGCCGAACGCCACCAACGCCCACGCCTTGTAGCTTCTGAGGTATCCGTAAAGCCGCCGAAGCGCGATCATGAGCGCATCTCCGAGGCTCCAGTCATCACGGCGAACGTGGCAGCGGCGGCGCGGGCGCTCGCGCCGGGTTCCCCGAGACGGGATCGCACGATCTCCAGTTCGGCGAGAATGCTCGCGTAGGTTGCCGGTTCCGCCATGCGCATGACTTCCGCCGCGATGGTCTCACCATTCACCTGTTCCTGAATGAGTTCAGGGAGCACCTGTTTTCCGGCAACGATGTTCACGAGGCTGAAATGGGGCAGGTCGACGAGACGCCTGGCGAGCGCGTACGAAAGTCGTCCAAGCTGGTACACCACCACCGCGGGGGTGCCCAGGACCGCTGCCTCCAGCGTGGCTGTGCCGGAGGAGCAGAGGGCCAGGTCGGCACCGGCCACCGCAGCGCCTCCGTCGTGCGTCACGATGGGGACCTCGGTGCCGTGATTCCGGACGAGTTCCGCGATCCATTCGTTGGAGATCGTCGGAGCCCGAACAACAAACGGCTCGATCGCACGCTCGCGCCGAAGAATGCGAACGGCATCGAGCATGGGCGGTAAAAGAGATGCGACCTCGCTTCGCCTCGATCCCGGGAGAAGAGCAAGTCGGAGATTCCCCTGCGATGGGGTGCGTCGCTTCACGCCGATCGTCTGCTCAATCAGCGGATGACCCGCGTAGGTGACCGGAACTCCGTGCCTGCGGTAGAACTCTTCCTCGAACGGGAAGAGTACGATCATGTGATCGACGTATCGGGCCACGTCACGCACACGCCCTTTCCGCCAGGCCCAGAGCTGCGGCGAGATGTAGTACACGACCCGCAGTCCCAGTTCCCTGCACTTCTTCGCGACCCTGAGGTTGAAGTCGGGATAGTCCACGAGCAGCACGGCATCGGGGCGCTCGTCGGCGATTCTTGCAATCAGCTTCCGGAACACCCGGCGGAACATCGGCAGATGGCGGATGACGTTGAACAGGCCGACGATGCCCATCTCCCTGGCGTGACTGACGGGCTGCAGGCCTTCCGCGAGCAGCAGGTCTCCCCCGATCCCGAAAAGTTCCAGCGAAGCGTCGAGCTTTCGCAACTCGTGCACGACCTCGGATGCGTGCAGGTCTCCGGACGCTTCGCCGGCAACGACAGCGAGCTTCACGGATGCCGCCTGGGGGCAGTCGAGGCCGAGCGACTCATCGCAGGGGAAACGGATACATCATCCATCCCAGGATGATGCCGCCGAGAAAGAGGGATACGAAGATGGTGGCGAAGAAGCGGATGCGTTCGCGCTTCTCCTCTTTCCAGAGCAGCGTGAAGAAGAGCGCCGTGGCCATCGCGTAGATGAACATCAATACGATGTGGTTGCGGAGCAGGCTCACGAGCGCTTCCTTCCGCTGGATAGATCGAACACGTCGAGCACGAGCATCAGGTTCATCAGCCCTGCGGAGAGCATGAACGTCGTTCCGTATTCGCAGGTGATCGAGGTGAGATCGCCGTGCGGACCGGTCGAGCTGGCGAAGAAGTAAAGCAGGCCGGCTCCCATGGAGCCGAGGCTGGCCAGCACGCGGAGGAGCGCGCCCCCGCTCTGCGCCAGCGTGTAGAGAGAGCCGTCGAGCCACAGGCCGAGCAGGAAGAGGACGGTGACGATCAGGAAAAACGCCGCGGCCCGCCGGCGAAAACCGAGGTAGAAATGGCCCGCTCCCGGCACCAGGTACGCCAGCAGCATGGCAGCAAATGACCGTTTACTCATGGTCTCCGGCGAGTTCGCTGGAGATGCGGGCGAAGTGTGGAGCGAGCCTGTCGAAGGTGGTCTCCAGTTCTTCGGGAACCAGCCGGGTCTGTGCAGTGACGGTCATGAAGTTCGAGTCTCCGCCCCACCGTGGGACGACATGCATGTGGTAGTGATCGGCCACGCCTGCTCCGCCGGCCTGGCCGAAGTTCATTCCGACATTGAAGCCATCCGGATGATAGACGTCGGAGAGGATGCGCTGCGCTGCAGCCGTGAGGTGGATGAGAGAGCGAAGAGTCGAGGGCCGGCTCTCGAAAAGCCGTGCTTCGTGTGCGACCGGAGCGATCATGAGATGCCCGTTCGCATAGGGATAACGATTCAGCATGACTACCGATTCATCCGAGCGGTAGATCGTCAGGGTCTGGCGGTGATGGTCGGAGGTCGCTGCGTTGCAGAAGATGCAGACGTCAGGCTGCCCGCTTTTCGGCGAGGTCAAGTAGGCGTACCTCCAGGGGGTGTACAGAATCTCCATCGTCAGCGGAGCGAATGAGGCTACTCCGCCTTCTCGTCCTCGCCGTCGGTCTCGCCGCTTTCCGGCGGTACGCGGTTGATCAGTTCCTTCAGTTCCTTGCCCGGCTTGAAGTAAGGGATCTTCTTCGAGGGCACTTCGACTTTCTCTCCCGTCTTGGGGTTGCGCCCCGTGCGTGATTTGCGGCTGCGAAGGCGAAAGCTTCCGAAACCGCGCAGCTCGATCTTTTCGCCGCTCCGGAGGGAGTCCACGATCGAATCGAACACGATGTTGACGATCGATTCGGCCTGCTTCTTGGTGAGCTGGACCGCGCGCGCCACTTCATCGACGAGCTCGGCCTTCGTCATCACGCCCGCTTTCGGCGCGTCCGATTCCGGCTCGCTGTGCTCGTTGGCTTTGGATTCATCCATGTGGCCTCCTCACCTTCACCCGTTACCAGAGATAGAGAAAGCGCCCCGAGCGGCCGCTGACCATCCGCTGCACGAACGCGTCTGCATCCTTAGAGTCGGAAAGCAGCTCGAGCAGCGTGTTGCGCCGCTTCCGCGGGTAGATCGTCGCCGGCTTTCCATCGATCCCGGCCAGCTTGCCCGCGACGTCGATTGCGTCGTCGAGATTGCCCATCTTGTCGACCAGCTTCAAGGACAGTGCTTCCTCGCCCGTGAAGATCCTGCCGTCTGCGAGTGCCGCCACTTCCTGCTCGGTGACCTTACCGGTTCGTCCCGCCGCGACGGCACGGACGAACTGCCCGTGCAACTGGCTGACGATTCGCTGCAGGTAGGCCCGCTCTCCGTCGGTCAGGGTCCGGTACGGCGATCCGGTGGCCTTCAACGCTCCGCTCGTGATCGCCTCCGGTTTCATCTTTGCCCAGCGCACCAGTTCCTGGATGTCCATCCACTGCATGATCACGCCGATCGACCCGGTGATCGACCCGGGGTTGGCGACGATTTCGTCGCACGCCACGGCGATGTAGTAACCGCCGGAGGCGGCCACGCTGTCCAGGGAAGCGATGAACGGCTTACCGCTCGCCTTCCTTACCTTGCGGATCTCTGAGTAGATCTCCTGCGACGGCGCGATCGCGCCTCCCGGACTGTTGATGCGGATCACGACCGCTTTCACCTGCGGATTCTTCGCGTACCGGTGAATCAGGTCGATGGTGTCCCGGGACTCGACGATCTCCCCTTCGACAGGAATCACCGCGACTTTCGATCCACTCAGCTTGAGGCTCGTGGGATCGCCCTTCGCGGCGACGTACATCACGCCGAGCAGGCCGGCAAGTACGAACACGACCAGGCATCCGCTGAACAGTCCCAGCAGGAATGAACCGGCGCGCGAGCGCTTGCGCGGAGGATCAGGAAACGTCACCGGTGACGGTGGCGCCGGCTGTTCGGCAGCAGACGGAATCGATCCGAATTCTGACATCGCGTCAGCTCTGCGGTGTCTCGGGCGTGCCCTCGTCGCCCTTGTCGCGATCGTCGCCCTTCTCGTCGCTCGCGGCAGCGTCACCCGCAGCAGCTTCGCTGGGAGCAACCTCGCTGTGGCCTTCCTCTGACGTTTCATGGGCTGGAGCTGAACCAGCGAGTTGAGCGCGCTCTTCATCCGTCAGCGGATCGATCTCGCGGGTGGTCAGGCCGATCTTTCTCTCGGCCGCATCCATCTTGATGATCCTCGCCCGCACCGGCTCGCCCACCGTGAACATCTTGTCGAGCTTTACGCGCGCGTCGCGGTCGACTTCCGAGACATGCGTCAGGGCTTCGACGCCGTCAGCGAGGCGGATGAAGAGACCGAAGTCGGTGATCTTCGAAACCACTCCCACCACGTCGTCACCGACGGCGTGGTTCTTCGCGAAGTTGTCCCATTCATTCGGAAGGAATTCACGGATCGAAAGCGAGAGGCGCTGATTCTCGCCGTCCACGTTGACGACGCGCGCCTGCACGGTCTCCCCCTTCTTGAGCACTTCGCTCGGATGCTTGATGCGACGGCTCCAGGAGAGATCGGAAATGTGAATCAGGCCGTCGATCCCATCTTCGACTTCGACGAACGCGCCAAAGTCAGTGAGGTTGCGAACCTTCCCGCTGATCACCGTGCCGACCGGATACCGATCCGACAATGTGTCCCACGGGTTCTGCTCGAGCGCCTTGAGCGAGAGCGAGATCCGGCGGTTCTGCACGTTCACGTCGGCAACGACCGCATCGACGTGATCGCCGATGTTGAGCAGCTTCGAGGGATTGCGGACCTTCTTGGTCCACGACATTTCGCTGACGTGGATCAGTCCTTCCACACCATCTTCGAGTTCGATGAATGCGCCGTAGTCGGTCAGCGAAACGACCTTGCCACCGACCTTGATGCCGAGGGGATAGCGCTGCGCCACGTCGACCCACGGATCCTGCGTCTTCTGCTTGTAGCCGAGAGACACGCGGCCTGCGCCCGGATCGAACTTCAGGACGATGACTTCGATCTCATCGTTGACGTTGAAATACTCGGAGGGATGGTTGACGCGACCCCATGAAATGTCGGTGATGTGCAGCAGACCGTCCACTCCGCCGAGGTCGACGAAAACGCCGTAGTCGGTAATGTTCTTCACGGCGCCGTGCGTCAGCTTGCCCTCTTCGAGCTTGCCGAACGTCTGCGCCTTCATCGCTTCCTGCTCCACCTCGACAATGGCCCGACGCGAGAGCACAACGTTGTTGCGCTTCTTGTCGAACGAAACGATCTTGAACTTGAGTTCCTGACCCTTCAGTGCGTCGAGGTTTTTGACCGGCTTGGTGTCGATCAGCGAACCCGGAAGGAAGGCCTTCACTCCGCCCACGTCGACGCTCAGCCCGCCTTTCACGCGATCGACGACTCGTCCTGAAAGCGCTTCGTCGGCCTTGAAGGCCGCTTCGATGTCGTCCCAGACGCGTACCCGCGCTGCCTTGGAACGCGACAGCTGCACGTAGCCCGACGAGTCCTCGAGCCGCTCGACGTAGACCTCGATCTCGTCGCCCGGTTTCACGCGAACCTTGCCGCTGAAGTCCGTGACCTCATAGATCGGCAGGATTCCCTCTGACTTGTAGCCGATGTCGACCACGACGTCAGACGCCAGGATCTTGACCACGCGGCCGACGACAATCTCCCCCTCGGTCGACGCTGCCTTGTCGTACATCTCGAGAAGCTGATCCATGCCGAGGTTTTCCAGGTTACTGGTGTCCCCCCGATCAGGTCGCGGACCGGGCTTCTTCGGATCTTCTGTGGACGCCATGTACGGGAAAACCTCCATGTCACGGCCGGAGTCTCCGGCGTGAAAATACTTCGATCGCGCGGGGCGCGTTTTTCAAGCGCGAACCAACGTAACTTGTTGATAGGCGTATGAAATCGCGAGTTTAGCGACGCGTCAGAGTCGAGTCAAGGTAAGCGGAACAGAATGTGAGGGCTACGCCGTGAACTTCGGGCGGAACGCCCGCTTGAAACTAGAGGGAACGCCCGCCGCGAACGGCCTCGACAATGCTGCGGACGACTTCGCCAAGCGTCATGTCGCTCGTGTCCACGACCGTGTAGGTCTCGTCGTGCATGAGGGGTGAATCGGCCCGGGACGAGTCCTGACCGTCGCGCTTCATGCAGTCGGCCAGCACTTCGTCGAAGGAGGTGCTCTGCCCTTTAGCGACGAGTTCCCGATGACGTCGTGAAGCGCGCTCTTCCGGGCGGGCGTCGAGAAAGAATTTATGTGGCGTGCCCGGAAACACCTTCGTGCCGATGTCGCGTCCTTCGAGAACCCCGCCGTTGCGGCGGCCGAGGTCCTGCTGAAGCTTCACGAGCGTACGTCGCACGGCGGGGACGGCCGAGACGTGGCTTGCGGCCATGCTGATTTCCGGAGTGCGGATGAGAGCCGTGATGTCCTCCCCGTCGAGTGTGACGGTGGCCACCTCTCCGGGGACGAACTCGATGCGCGCACCAGCAGCGAGCTGGCTGAGCGCCTCCGCATCGTCCACAGCGATCCCCTGTCTCTGCGCTGCCAGTCCGATCGCGCGATACATCGCGCCGGTGTCGATGTGGGGAAGGCCGAGTTCCTGGGCGACCAGCTTGCTCGCCGTCGTCTTGCCAACGCCGGACGGGCCGTCGATCGCCACGATGAGTGGTGCTGAAGTCTCTGCCATACGATCGGTCCTTCTTCCCGGCATCCTGGCGGATGAACGGTCAACCCCTCAGCGGCTCACCCGCGTCTTGCGGCAGGAGCGCGACTCGTCCGCACCGGCTTCTTGGCCGCAGCGGCATCTCGACGTGGCGACGCGGAAGCCTTGGACGAGCGTCCGCCGGCCGGAGCCTTGCTGACGCGGGCCCTCGATGGACGCGATGGAGCGGAAGCCGTCGCGGTCCGCGGCCTCGAAACTCCGGCGCGCGCCGGTCGAGCCTTCGCCGAAGATGCAGCTCTCGCTGAACCGGCTTTCGGGGCGCGCACTCGCGATGGACCGGCTGTCGCAGCCTTCGGTACCGCTCGTTTTCTCGCAGGTGGCTGCGGCTTGCGGGTTGCCGGACGCACCCGCCTGGTCTCGGGCACCGCTTCCTGCTGTGTCGCCAGCAGCTTGACTTCCTTTGGCGTCAACTCGCGCCACACGCCTGGAGTGAGCTTCGGATCGGCAATCGGTCCGATGGCAACGCGACGGAGTTTCCCGACCGGATGTCCGACCGCCTGAAACATCTTGCGGATCTGCTGCGTGCGACCCTCGCGAAGCTTCACTTCGAACCAGCTGTTGCCTTCGTCCTCGGTTCGACCCGTCGTTTTCAGGCGCGCGATTTCGCATGGGAGGGTGCGCTTGCCGTCGAGGGTGATGCCTCGCTGTAGTTTGTCGACGAGGCGTTCGAGCGGAACTCCTCGGACCTTGACGTGATACGTCTTGACGGATCCGTGCTTCGGGTGCGAGACCTTGAAGGCCAGTTCGCCGTCGTTGGTCAGCAGCACCAGCCCTTCCGAATGGAAATCGAGCCGGCCCACTGGATAGATCCGCTCCCGAATCCCGCGGATCAGGTCGATGACCGTCTTGCGGCCTTGAGGATCTTCGACCGTCGTCATCACTTCCTTCGGCTTGTAGAGAAGGATGTAGCGATGAGCCTCAGGCTCGAGAATCAGCTTGCCGTCGACCTTGATGTGGTCGCGCTCCGCAACCGCTTTCGATCCGAGTTCGGTGACGACTTCACCGTTGACGGTGACGCGCCCTTCGCGAATCATCGTCTCCGCTTCGCGCCGCGAAGCGAAGCCTGCGTGCGCAATGATTTTCTGCAGTCGCTCCGGTGGTTGCATCACTCTTTCTGTCCGCTTCCCGGCGATTCTAACCGAGATTCATCGCCATTCGTCGCGGACTCGTCCGACGAGTCGGGATTCGATTCGTTCGCCATGTCGCGTTGCGCGTCGTCATCCTGCAGCGCGCCCGATGTTTCCGCCGGTTCCCACGCCTCTGCACCATCGAGTTCGCTTGCAGCATCGGCGCTCGTCTCGTCGATCAGTGATGCGCCTTCGACACTGGACGCTTCCGCAGCGGCGTTGATGGCGAGGACCAGATCTTCGTTGATGTTCTCGCCGATGAGATCACCGAATTCTTCGAGACGGGGAAGGTCGCGAATGTCGTTGAGGCCGAAGTGCACGAGGAACTCGCGCGTAGTGCGATAGAGAAATGGACTGCCGACGACGTTCTTGCGTCCGGAGACGCGCACCATGCGCCGATCCAGGAGCGTGCGGATGACGGCGTTGGAATTCACGCCGCGAATATCGGACATCTCGGGCGCAGTGACCGGCTGGCGATACGCGATGATGGCCAGCGTCTCGAGAGCCGCGAGGGAAAGGCGATTCTCTCCCTTCTTGGAGAAGAACTTCCTGAGGATCGCGTCGTGTTCGGGCCGGGACGCGAAACGCCAGCCGCCGGCGGCCTGCTCGAGGATGAATCCTCCGTTGGCCGCGTCACGCTCCCGCTTGATCTCCTCGAGTTGCACGACGATCGCATCCTTTCCCTCGTCGGGGAAGGACTCGGCAAAATCATCGACCTTCACCGGCTCGTTCGAGACGAACAGGATCGCCTCCAGCGCACCGCGCAGCTCTTCTGCTTCCATGGACATTCAACCACCAGGACGACAATTTTTTCGCGCACTGCGAGTGCGCGTCGCGCAGTCTACCCGAACTCGCGCAGCTACCGATCGTAGAGCGCGAACTGCGCTTCGTCGATTTCGTTCTCGGACTTCGCGATCAGGATCTCGCCAAAAGAATCGCTCTGCTGCAGGCTTATTCCGCCGAGCTTCACCAGCTCGAGCGTCGCCAGGAACACGGCGATCAACTCATCGCGATCCCGCCCTTCGAGGAACCACTGCAACCGGATCGGTGAGAGTTCACGGACTTTCTGAAACAGCTCGCGCATCTTCGTCGATACTTTGTGCGTGAGTCGCTTGAGCTCGATCGCCTGCGGATGATTCTGCTTGTAACGAACCAGAGCGCTGCGGAATGCGTCGATGAGGTCGAAAAGCGAAATCTCACTCATGTCGATCTCGGAAGCATCGACGCCGGGCCGCGGCTGCGTGGGCCGGCCCCACATCCCCATGCGCAGAACATCGAGTTCCGCAAATGTTTCGGCCACTGCCTTGAACCGCTGGTACTCGAGCAGCCGGTCGACCAGTTC
>JBKJVD010000061.1:0-3290 GCA_046590585.1 Thermoanaerobaculia bacterium
CGACGCCATTGCCATCGGCACCGCCGCGGGACAGCAGCACACCATTCCCGGTTCGATCGGCGAGACGAGTGGCACGTACGACGCGACGCGCAATGCCGGCCTGATCTGGGAAGTGCAGCCGAATGTCTACAAGCCGTCAGGAGATCGCAACCGTGCGATCGCCAGGGTCTATCGCAAGCATCGCAACTGGCACCTCGTGACCCTGGCCATCGGCCTGAAATGGATGATGGATCACGCGGAGTCGGTGTTCGTGCTGCGCGGCACCGCTCTGGCGACAGCGCACGAGGTGAATCCGGAAAAACCAGTCTCTGCCGGGATCGCGGCGATGCACGACCGTACGGTGGAACGCGTCGCCTCGGAACTCGGCATGTCGCTCGTCGATGCCAGCGACCTGGACGAAATCACGTTGCTCGATTCCATCGTGATGAACCACGCGTTGCGCAAGCATGTACTTCGCGAAGGTTCAGTGGGCTCGATCTGGCGCGTTACGCGCGAGATGCCGCCATCGATACAATGACCGCTGATGAAGCCGGACCAGAAGACTGTTGAACAGGCACAACCCGCGGCTGCGAGCGGTGAGAAGGATCGAGCGGACGTCATCGCACACCCGCCACTGCTCGCGCTCTTCTTCGTCGGCCTGGGACTCGTCGCCGAGCACTTCGTTCCGCTGCCACTCCCGATTGCTGCGATCGGCATTCGCAGAGTCCTCTGCCTGACCCTGTTCGCGATCGCCGCTGGAGTAATTCTCGCGGCCCTGCGAGTCTTTGTGGCGAGGCGTGAGAATCCCGATCCATTCTCGCCGACCACGGCAATCTTCGACTTCGGGATCTACCGATTTACCAGGAACCCGATTTATCTCGGCCTCGTGATCGCGGCGATTGCAGGGGCTCTTCAGGTGGATAGTGTCTGGGTGGTGGTCATGGCGGTCGCACTCTTTCTTTCGCTGCACTTCGGGGTTGTGCTGCGCGAGGAGACCTACCTGCAGCGGAAGTTCGGCGAGTCGTACCGCGCGTACTGCCTGCGCGTGAGGCGCTGGGTATGAAATCGGACGAGCGACGGGACTGGTAAAGGATCTGAAGTGAAAACGAAAATGCTGATGAGTGCGAGCGCACTGTTCATGGGATCCCTGGGCCTGGCTGGATCCTTTCTTCCGCACGAGATTCTGGAGCGTCTCGGTTCCGCGCCCTCCGGCGCGCTCGCGATTCTCATGCAAATCATGGCGGCGCTCTACCTCGGATTCGCCATGCTGAACTGGATGGCGAAAGAGAGCCTGGTCGGCGGGATCTACAACCGACCGCTCGTCGTCGGAAACACGATCCACTTCGTCGCTGCCGCTCTCGCGCTGGCGAAGGCGGCCGCCAGTCAGCAGATGCCGTGGCTCATTGCGCTGGCCGCGATCTACGCACTGTTCGCGATCGCGTTCGCGTATGTGATGTTCGGCAGCCCGGTCAAAGTGCGACCTGACAATCCGTGACGGGCTAGACCACGCCGCCGACGAGGTCGTACGGATGGGCGTCGGTGATCTCGACCCTCACGAACGCCGGCATGGCGCCGATGCGTTCGAGACCATCGTTGATCAGCAGGCGGCCGTCGATCTCTGGAGCCTGTCCGATGAGGCGTCCCTCGAGCAGGTGCTCGGTCTCGTCGCAGACGCCGGTGACGATCGCATCGAAGATCCTGCCGACCTTCAGCTCGTTGCGAGACAGAGCAATCTTCTGCTGCATCGCCATGAGCTTGTCGCGACGGCGTTCGGCAGTCTTGCGCGAGGGAAGGTTTTCCATCCGGCCGGCGATGGTGTGATCTTCCGACGAATAGACGAATGCTCCCATGTTGTCGAACTGGGCCCACTCGACGAAGTCGTGCAACTCGCCGAAATCTTTCGGCGTTTCCCCGGGATGGCCGGTAATGAACGTCGTGCGGATGGCGATGTCGGGCGCAAGGTCGCGCATGCGCGAGATCATGTCGCGGTACTCCTGGGGTGAACCGGGACGGCGCATGATCTTGAGCACGCTGGCCGAAACGTGCTGCAGCGGAATGTCGCAGTACGACACGAAACGCTTCTCGCGTCCCATCAACTCGAACAGCGACCAGTCGAGGCTCCCCGGATACGCGTAAAGAAACCGGATCCACTCGAAGCCAGTCTCGGCGAGCAGCGCCTTGACCAGTTCGGTGAGGCCGCCTTTCATCCCGATATCCTCTCCGTAGCGCGTGGTGTCCTGCGCAATCAGGCAGAGTTCGCGCACGCCCTGAGCTTCGAGCGAGCGCGCTTCGCGCACGAGTGATTCGAGATTCCTCGAGCGGAACTTGCCGCGCATCTGCGGGATCGCGCAGAACGTGCAGGGGTTCGAGCAGCCTTCGGAGACTTTGAGATACGCGTGCGCGGTACCGTTCGTCAGGACTCGCGGCATGTCTTCATACAGCCGCACTGACATCTTGCGGCGGGACGGAGCAGCATCGACGTCGCCCGTCACGGCCGCAGTGATGGCCTCGAGATGATCGAGACCGACGAAGGCGTCGATCTCGGGGATCGACTCCTGAAGATCCGACCGGTACTTCTGCACCATGCAGCCGGTGACGATGAGGCGCTCGAGTCCTTTGCCTTTGCGCTCCGCCATCTCGAGGATGGTGTCGATCGACTCCTGCTTGGCGGCATCGATGAAGCCGCAGGTATTGACGATGACGACGTCGGCGTCCTCGAGGTCATTCGTAATGACGACCTCGGACTCTGCCTTGAGCTGCCCGAGCATGATCTCGGCGTCGACGAGGTTCTTCGGGCAGCCGAGGGAGATCATTCCCACGCGACGGACAGGGAGGGCTGGTAACAGTGCACTCATGGACGTGGCGGGGAACAAGGGGCAGGGCGGTCGTATTCTGCCGCCTTCCGGGCCAGGGAAAGAGTCGCTGGACGCCCGCTGCTGCGGACCAGCCGGAATTCAGGGTGTAGCAGTCTCGATGCAGGGCAGGAGGCGGGAGTCGGGACCGCCGGCCGTCACACCCAGGAGCGCTCCGAGAGAATGCGCGATATCAACGGGAGAACTCTCCGCGTCGTAACGACCCGGTGTGATCCCCCGTCCCCAGAACATCATCGGCACGTGGCGATCGGCCTCCACCGGCTGTCCATGCTTGGTTTCATAATTTCCAAATCCCCACATCCAGCCCGGACGCAGGGCGACGATGATGTCTGGCGAGCGAGTGGCGTTGAACGAGTTCCGCATCAGTCGCTCCACGGCAGTCGCGCCGGACGCCGGCTTTCTCTGGAATTCCGAGGCGGTCCAGACCTGGTCGAAGCC
>JBKJVD010000019.1:0-15350 GCA_046590585.1 Thermoanaerobaculia bacterium
AGGCCACGCGGACGACGTTGTTTTCGGGCTGCTGTGCGGTGAGCGTGGAGCCTGCAGTCTGTGCGTGAAAGCGAAGCGCAAGCGAGCGGGGATCCTTCGGCGCGTAGCGCTCGCGCATCAGGGTTGCCCACAGTTTCCGCGCTGCCCGGAACTTCGCGACCTCTTCGAGAAAGTCGTTGTGGCTGTTGAAGAAGAAGGAAAGGCGGGGCGCAAACGAATCGACGTCGAGTCCGCGATCCACCGCCGCCTGCACGTACTGGAGACCGTTGGCGAGAGTGAAGGCGACTTCCTGCACGGCGGTCGAGCCGGCCTCGCGGATGTGATAGCCCGAGATCGAGATCGTGTTCCAGCGGGGTACTTCCTTCGCGCAGAACTCGAAAATGTCGGTGACGATCCGGAGCGACGGCGCCGGAGGAAAGATATACGTGCCGCGCGCGGAGTACTCCTTGAGGATGTCGTTCTGAATCGTGCCGTTCAGCTTCGACCATTCGACCCCGCGGCGTTCCGCAACGACGAGCAGCAGCGCCAGCAGGATCGAGGCCGGCGCGTTGATCGTCATGGAAATCGAAACGCGATCGAGTGGGATCTCCGCGAGGAGCAGTTCCATGTCGTCGATCGAGTCGATCGCCACCCCGACCCGGCCTACTTCACCACGGGAGAGGTGATCGTCCGAATCCATCCCGATCTGGGTGGGCAGATCGAACGCGACGGAAAGACCGGTCGTGCCTCGGGCGAGCAGATAGCGATAGCGCTCGTTCGATTCTGTCGCGGTGGAGAAGCCGGCGTACTGCCGCATCGTCCAGAGCTTCCCGCGGTACATCGACGCCTGCGGCCCGCGGGTGTAGGGAAACGCTCCCGGTTCACCGAGGTCGCGCGAAGGCTCAAAGCCGCGCTCCCGCAACGACTCCTCGTCGAAGCGCACCGGAATCTCCAACCCTGACGACGTCTCGATCTTCTTGCTCATGCGGGCGCAATCTACCAGAGGAGGGGGAGTGGGGGTCAGGGGCTAGAAGTTCACTCGCATTCCAGCCGCGGGTGAGGGGCGGGAAGACTCGTACCGTCCGCGACCCAAGAAGTTTCGACGGGGAGTATCGTTGGGTACGCGAAACGCAACGGCGTGAGAAACAAGACAATATGAGTCAGAAACCTACTGATCCAGAGGACGAGATGCTTCCTGAGTACGACTTCTCTGGTGGCGTCCGAGGGAAGTACTACGAGGAGTACAGGAAGGGAACCAATGTCATCTTGCTGGAGCCCGACCTTGCTCGCGTGTTTCACGATTCCGCGACCGTGAACGAAGCACTCCGGCAGTATTTAGCCGACCATGGCCGCCCACCGTCACCATGAGCGCGGCCTAACGTACCGTTACACCGGACGCGGGTTGTTTGGTTCCCCCGTAGTCACCCTCTGCGCGTCGCCCGGGCCGGTGAACCGCCGATCCATTGAGTGGAGTCCGCCCTCACTCGTCCGCTCCACGTTCAATAACGGCCTACGGCGCGCCGTCGACTGGCAGCGGTGGGCGCATTCAACCGGCTGGGGTCTGATCGCCTCGGCATGCACGAATCGCCTCTCGCTTCGACCCACCAGTAAATGCGGCCGTTCAGGTGCACGTCAACGGACGTCGAGCGCGTTGTCGCGATCACATGCGGCGCACCGAGGTCGCTCGACACCCAGACCTCGTAACTCTTCGCATTTGGAATCGCATCCCATTCAAGCGTGACGTTCGAACCGGTCCGCGCATCCCACGCCGGGGCGCGAAGCACCGGCCCGCGGTTGCTGCAGAGAATGCCGGCGCCGACGACTAGATCGTGATCAGCAAACGCGGTTTCGCCACGCCAGTGGGCCAGATTGAACAAGCGCGACTCGAGAAAGCCGTAGAGCACCTGACCATCTTTCTGCGCCCGAACGATGGCGACGGTGTTCGAACCGCCGAAGTAGTTGATGATAGTTCCGTCTTTGCTGAACGGACATCGGCCGATGAGCACCTGACCATTCGCGTCGGTGCTCCGCTCGAGATCGGGAACATCGTCGTAGTGCGTCGCGTACCAAGCCTTCGCGTCGCCTATCGACTGGTAGATGCGGATGTTCGCGCCGGCTATGAGATTGCCGAAGGGGTCGCGGATCGTGAGCCGGTTCTCGGCCGGCAGGTCGTTCAGAAACGACCCGACGTCGTCAGGATCGTTGTAATTGCCTTGCCGTGCCCGCATGCCGGCGACCTGATTGAGGTTGATTGCGCTGTAGTGATCGATGAAGGTGAACTGCTCGCTCATCAATCCCTGTTCGGGTGTGTAGAAGACGTACCACGTCCCTGGCACGTATGTTCCGAGGATGGAGGCGCCGTTCTCGGTGATATCGATACGGTAGCCGGGCGGCTGGTTGCGCACGTTCCAACCGTAGAGATCAGTGAGATACCGCGCGTGCCCGAGCTCGTGGATGAGAACGGGCGCCAGGTAGAACGGGTTTGACATGTCGGCACTCGTCGTGTTCGCGTACGTGCTGAGTGTGACCTTGCGAAAGCCCCACATCAGATCGACGCTGCGGTCGGCGATGTTCGGGTGCGAAGCTCCGTTCGACTCGCCGGAATCATTCTTCACGCCCTCAATCGGTGCGAGCGGCAGCGCGCCGTCCGGAACGACCACGATCTTTTGAATGCGCCAGCGATCGAGTACGCCGCCCGGCGTCTCGGGGTACACGGCCAGAGCGGCCATGTCGTTGAAGTAATCGGCGTGCCGCTGAGCCCAGTTGTCCCAGCACGTCGATCCGATGCCGAGCCTGGCTTGATTGCTGCGGAAGTAATCGTAGAGAGACTGTTCGACCCAGAAGCCGGCCGCGATTGCGTCCGAGAACACTTCGAGCGAGTTGTTGGTCTCCGACTCTTCCGGCACGGCTTTCGTGTCGTCGATGATGAACCCGATGCGGTGGCGCTCGAACGTCCACGTCCACGGCAGGTCGGCGGTCGTGATGCTGTCGCCTGCGAGCGAGACGTTTCCCGTGCCGACGGTGCGGCCATCGATTGTCCAACGATACGCGACGTCGTCGTGCGGAGTGCCGAAGTTTCGGACGTTCGCTCGCCACGTCACAACATCGCCGGCGGCGGGCCAGCCTTCCACGCGCGGGTTGGAGCTGTTTCGGACGTAATCAATTTCAGGAAGCCTGCTGATCCAGCCGACCGTGATGTCGCCGGCGGCCGCGACGTTTGCGACGAGAAGGAGCACAAGCGAAACGAGAATCCGGGGCATGGTCAGCTCGCCAGAACAAGACGGACCGTGGTCCGCTTCCGTTGATCCTGAAGGAGTGACGGTCGTCACATCTGCGCGTGTGCACGGCGGACTCGTTCACGAAGTTCTGTAGGCGCCGCCTGACGGACCGCGCTAATCCGCCCAGTACTCCCAGATAATCCGTTGGAGCCTGCCATCGTCATCGAACTTGAGAAAAACGGTAGCCCATTCCTCGTAATTCAAATCGCTTTCGCACCATTGATGGTGCCAGATGAGCGTGTCACCCGCCGCGTTTGAGTCGTTGAAACCAAGGAGCCGACGCACCTCAGGTCGTCGTTGGCCGGTATGAAGTTCACATCCCTCGAGCGAAA
Organism: Thermoanaerobaculia bacterium; assembly: GCA_046590585.1. Taxonomy (GTDB): domain Bacteria; phylum Acidobacteriota; class Thermoanaerobaculia; order Gp7-AA8; family Gp7-AA8; genus JBKJVD01. The sequence goes on from JBKJVD010000019.1 coordinate 3,590, forward strand.
TGTTGAAGTCACGCGTTTCGTAGCGGGTGACCCAGTAGAGTGCATCACCCGTTCGGCGGGAAAGTGTTACGGATTCCCGCGGAAAGTTGAGGGTCACGATCCTGCGGTCAATTCCAGGGTAGTCGGGATTTGGAATCGTCTGCACTTCGCTCGATAGCTGCTTGCCGCGAAGCTGAATCAGCGCTTTCAAGGTGACACCGCGCGCAGCCTTCAGGTGGCCGAGCGGATACGATCCGAGGCGGTCGAAACACCGGGTGGGACCGTCCCATGAATCGGGACACTCTGCCGAAGCTGCGGTTGAGGCCATCACGGCAAACAGAAGCAACAGAGCTCGAACCGTTGCTGAGCCGTCTAACGGCCTGCGCTTCACCGGCGCGAACCGCGCGCGGAGAATGCCGGCTCGGGCCCAGACCGCCACCATCACTAATCCAGCCCGACCTTCGCCCTCACCGTCATCTCCAGCGCGTTCATGACGCCATCGTCGTTTTCATGGTCGTGACCGAGGGCGTGGAGGATTCCGTGGAGGATGAGATAGCGGAGTTCTGTGGGGAGCGAATGGTGCTGGTCGGTGGCCTGGCGGCGCGCCTGATCGACCGAGATCACGATGTCGCCGAGGGGGCGCCCTGTCTCATCCGGATCGCCGTAGCTGTCGTCGGCTGGAAAGGTGAGGACGTCGGTCGTTCGGTTCTTCTTTCGATACTTGCGGTTGAGCGAGGTCATCGCCTTGTCATCGACAAGCGCAATTGACACGTCGCTGATCTCCTCGGGGAGGTGCCCGAGGCGGTTGAGTGTGATGAGCACCTTGCGGACGAACGTCGTCATCTCCCGACGGCTGAAGCGCGGAACGGCCGGTCCGCTGATTTCGACCAGCGTCACTTCATTGCCTCGGAACGCGCATCCTGGATCGCCTTCTTCTCGCGATCGATGCGGTCGTAGGCGGTGACGATCCTGGCCACCAGCGGGTGGCGCACCACGTCGCGGTCGCTGAAGTCGAAGAAGCGGATGCCGTCGATATCCTCGAGGATGCGGCGTACTTCGCGCAGCCCCGACTTCTTCCCCTCGGGCAGATCGACTTGGGTGACGTCTCCCGTGATCACGGCCTTGGAACTGAATCCGAGCCGGGTGAGGAACATCTTCATCTGCTCGGGCGTGGTGTTCTGCGCCTCGTCAAGGATGATGAATGAATCGTTGAGCGTGCGGCCGCGCATGAAGGCGAGCGGCGCGATTTCGATCACTCCACGCTCGAGCATCTTCTCGACCTTCTCGATGCCGATGATGTCGTAGAGCGAGTCGTAGAGCGGACGGAGATACGGATTGATCTTTTCTGCGATGTCCCCCGGCAGGAAGCCGAGGCGCTCGCCGGCTTCGACGGCTGGCCGGCAGAGGATGATCCGCTTGATCGACTTGTCGGCCAGCGCAGCGGCTGCAGCTGCGACGGCGAGGAAGGTCTTGCCGGTTCCTGCGGGGCCGACGCCGAAGACGATGTCGAAGTCCTGGATCGACTGCAGGTAGACCTTCTGCGCCATGTTGCGCGGCGTGACGATCCTCTTGAGCGACGACTGAATCGAGTCGTCGGTGAAGAACTCGATGAGGTTGGTCTCGGGCCGGTCGCGGAGGACGCGCATGCCGGTAAGGACATCGGATCGCTTGATCGGGAACCCGTTACGGATCAGGTGCTGGATCTCGTCGAGCAATTTCTCGACCGCAGCGACCGGCTGCGGATCGCCCGTCACGAAGACTTCGTTGCCGCGTGACGAGACGCGAACCTTGAACTCGTCCTCGATCATCCGGAGATGTTCGTCGCGATTGCCGAAGAGAATGTGCGCTCCCTGTTCGTCGACTGTCAGTTCCATGGATTTCGTTCCCTCACCGGGGCGCGCCGGAAGGCGCACCCGATCCTGAATCGTGGTTGTCTGGCGGTTGTACCGCCTCGATGGTATCGAGTGAAGCAAGAGTTGCTGCGGAAGTGCCGTTGCCGAAGAACGTCAGCCACACCTCGCCGTATTCGGCCCGCCGCAACCTGCTGACGCGCCGAGGCTGGACGTTCCACGGCTCGGTCCTGCGGCGATGTTCGATGGCGATGAGAGCGTCGTTCGCGAGATCGAGATGGTCGAGCATCTGCACGAGATCGTCGTAACGATCGAAGTCGTAGGGAGGATCGGCGTAGACGAGGCGGAACGGTCCGCGCGCACGCGGCGCCACGGCCAGCGCGTCGCCCGCGACGGTCTCAACGTCGATGTGCCACCCGCGAGCCTGTTTCGAGATCTCCATGAGCTGCTTGCGGGAGGTGTCGACAGCGACCGCGGAGGCGGCGCCGCGGGAGAGCGCTTCGAAGGCGAAGATGCCGGTGCCGGTGAAGAGGTCGAGGAACCGCGCGTCGACAATTCGCTCGCCGACGATGTTGAAGTACGCCTGACGCGCGCGCTCGGAAGTAGGACGGACGCCGTCACGCGGGACGGGGACTCTTCGGCCTCGGAGCGTTCCTCCGGTGATGCGGACGACAGCCATCAGCTGGTTGCGGACTCCGTCATCGTCAGGGGCGTCCCTTCAGTTCGCTCTTCTGGGTCGGCTTCGCGCCAACGAAGTAATTGTAGAGGTCGTGGCGTGAGACGTACATCACTGTGGGAGTGGAGGTGCATCGCAGTTCGACGATCTCACTTCCGGGGACCAGTCGCTGCACGCGGTAGACCTTGCGATCCTCTCCAACCAGTTCGTCGCCCACCTTCGGCTCGTAGTTGGCGACCGAACTGGTGAGGGTGCGGTCCTCCGAGATCGCGCGCAGCAGGTCCTGCAACGGCAGGATCTGGTCGTGTAGTTTCCGCGGCAGGGTTGCGGTGGGATCGTAGGTACGGGAGAGGAACGAACCGTCGGCGCGATAGATGCGCAGCGTTGCCTCGCGTCCGTCACGTGGCCGGGGGAGCGAGTCCTGCCGCAATGGCTCGAGGTTCTCGACCGACGCGCCGGCGAGATACGCTTTCACGGCATCGTCGGGAACGATCAACTTCTTGACGATCGTCCCGCCGGCACCCGACATGTGAACCACCACGAGATTTCCCTCGAAGAACGAGATCCGCTGCAGGACGCGCCCGCTGCGGTTGATCAGGTCGACGCGAGGCCGGGGAAGACGCCCGTCGATGAGTTGCGATCCGATGGCCTGCCGGCTGCCGGTCAGCTCCTGCAGATCGTATTTCCTGAGCTTGCGCTGCTGCGCCTGGGGAGGCGGAACTGATCCCGATCCATCGACGGGGGCCTCTTCAACCATCGAGATGTCATGAAGCGGCTGCTGCGGAATCAGGTCGGTCGACCAGCTCTGTGTGACGGGAGCATCTTCCGGAATCACTTCGACCACCTGCGCCTGAACGGCGACGCTGGCGAGGAGCAGGAAGATCGGCGCGATGCGGCGCATGTTGTCGGGCTAGAGGGGGCTTCAGCTCGATGCTTCGTCCCGCTGGCTTTGACTAAGGTACTTCAACGCCAGTTCCCGTGCAAAGGTCCGCGCCCCGTCAGCGTCGATCTCACCCGTGAACACTGCTTCCCGTGTCCGCTCGAGGGCCTTTGCCACATGCGGTCCACCCGGCACTTCCAGGTCGTTGCCGCGCACCGGAATCGTGAAGTCCCTGAACTCGTGATAACGCCGGACCAGAGGAAGGTCCGCTGGGTGCTCGGCGACGAACGCGGTCAGTACTTCCGGACCGACTCGCTTGAACAGGCGGAAGCGCTGCCGGTCGGAGCTGGCATCGCCGATGGCCTGTTCAATGCGGACGAGGTCGTTGGCAATCTGCAGGACCGAGCGAGCCCGCTTCTGCGAGAAGCCCGAACCTTCCAGTTGTGCAGGCGAGGCCTGGCTGCCGCGCAGCAGCGCGCCGGTAAAGAGGACGTAGCGATCGGCCTCGGCGTCGTCGCTGACCCGCTCCCCGATGCGTTGCAGCGATGCATCGAGTTCCAGGTTGGAGGGCTTGCCGAACAACGGCAGGAGCGCCTCCTCGCGGTGGAGGGTCGCGAGCACCGCGGGTGCGGTCGATTCGTCCATGGCCAGGAAGAGTTCCCGCCAGATCCGTTCCTTGGAGATCGTTTCCAGTGCGCCGGAGGAGATTGCGGATCGCATCCATTCGAGGGTCTGCGGTTCGATCGTGAAACCGAGACGCTGCGCGAGGCGGATCGCGCGGAAGATGCGCGTCGGATCGTCGGCGAAACTCTGGGGATGAAGCACCCGGACCAGGCGCAGCTCCAGGTCGTGCTCGCCGTCGGCAGGATCGTGCATGGAGCCATCGACGAGGTCCATGGCGATGGCATTGATCGAAAAATCGCGCCGCATCAGGTCGTCCTTGAGGCGGCCGGGCGTCACGGCAGGAAGCGCGCCCGGCTTGCGGTACTTCTCTTTGCGTGCCGTGGCGATATCGATGTCCGGCAGACCGTCTGCGGTCACCTTGTAGGTGAGGAACTGGGGAAACGACCTCACGCGGCCGTTCATTTTTTTAGCGAGTGCGCGGGCCAGGGTGGAGCTGTCCTGTTCGATGGTCAGGTCGACATCGATCGCGCTCCGTCCAAGGAGCAGGTCACGAACCGGGCCCCCGACGAGGAACGGGCGACAGAGCTTTTCCGCAGCGACCTCTTTGACGAGGTCGAGCGCTTTCTTCTGCGGTCCGGGGAGTTCTGTCATTCGTGTCATCGGGTGATCGATTCGTATAGAGACAGCAACGCCCTGAGGCGTTGACGAGGTTTGAACTTCGATATGGTTTGTTGACCGGCGTGAGACTTCTGCTGAGCTATCTCTGGCTTGAACAGAGCGGCCAGTATTGCATGAGTGGTCTCGTTCGCATCGTTGAGCGGAACCAGAAATCCGGTCCTCCCTTGTTCCAGGCGGTGCTGGTTCAACGATGTTCGGGCGGCGATCACGATGACTCCGGACGCCAGCGCCTCGGCGGTGAATCCGTCCGCATCTTCTTCATCTGTCGTGAGATCCGCCCAGGCGTGCAGGCCCGGAAAGTCGTCGGGAAGGGGAGGGGTCGAGAAGGTGATGAACTCGATGTCATCCCTGAATCGAGCGATCCGATGGCCGGTCCTCTCCATCATCGATTGCGCCCCCGCTCGCCCGCCCGTGAAGACCCCAACACGCCGGGATTCTTCCCCCTGTAGAACGGGGATCGACTGGAAGTAGCCTGCTTCGACCGCCTCCGGGACCACCGTCAGTGGGTCCCCCGCGCGCGCAACGGGCGAGACGATGGCGCGCGGCGGGTCGGGCTTTCGAAGAGAGAACCTCGAAGGAGCGAGCCGGCCGTTCGAGACGTACGGGATCGGAAAGCGGACGAACGGACGGGTGGGCAGGGCACGGGGAGCGTAGACATGGGCGAGATCGGCGGGGATGCTCCGTGCCTCGTCCATCGTGGCGACGAGCACCTCGTGACCAGACGCAGTCAGTGACTCGAGGTCGATCCTCTGCGCCTTCTGCTCGAAGAGCGAAGCACCGGGAAGCAAGATCTGGAGGATTTTCATCGGTCAGGGTCAGGAGAGGAAGAGGACGACTGGAATTCTTCACAGCATAATCCAGGAAACGTCAAGTATTTATGCGGCTTCCGACCCACCAACGGCTGTCATCGTGAGCCGGCGAAGGGTGCGTCGCCCGTTGAAGCGAGGATGACAATTGATCGGTTCCAGCGGGCTCGTCTCCAGTCGTTTCGAAGGAGCCACGTGCAAGCTTTCTCCCTTCTCCCCGCGGGAGAAGGTGGCGCCGCAGCGTCGGATGAGGGGTGGCGCGAACGAAAGTTGAATCCCGCGCAGAGATGCTGAATCCAGCAGAGTCCTCAGATTGTCAGAGAGGCTAACCGTGCGTTGACTGTCTCCGCATGCATCCATAGGTCGACAATTTACATTCGCGTTCCCCTCATCCGGCGCTGCGGCGCCACCTTCTCCCACGGGGAGAAGGAAGATAGGAGTGCCCTCGGAGCGCGAGAGCCTATGGTCCGTGAACCCGCATAAATACTGGGAGTTTCTTAGAAGTCGGCGGAGCTGCAGCCGCGCGGAGCGCTGCCGCAGCGTAGCGCGGCGAAGGAACTCAAGATTCGAGGATCGAAAACCATGGAGCGGAGGGTGGCGCAAAGGAACATCACCGTAATTTGAGTTGCTTCGCCGCGCTACGCCGGCTCAGCATGACGTGGCTCGAGTGGAGCGCTCCGTGATCTCGTCATTAGAAGCATCGCGCCACCCGGCGACTCCGTCACTCCAGCAGAAAAGGGCGGCCTGACGGCCGCCCTTCGACGCTCGCTGGAGCGACGCTTACTTCTTCCAGCCGTCGATCGTCTTCTGGATCTCGGTGGCAAAGTCCTTCTGGTCGGCGGTGGCTTTGGAGATCGCCATTTCGGCGGTCCTGATCGCAGCGGCCTTGTCGCCGGCTTTCGCCTGCATGCGCGCTTTCAGGTAGAGGTTCGCGGTGTTCTGCTTCGCCTTCAACGACTGATCGATCCACATCGACGCGTCGTTTCCCGGAACGTTGTTGTCGAATGCGAAACTGGCGGCGCTGTACGGCGTGCGCCAGTCGTCCGATTTGGCGGTAGCCATCGCGGCGCGCGCATTCACGAGAGTCTTGTTGATGGCGTCGGTGTTCACCGTGAACGGGACGGCAACGTTCTCCCACCGGATGGCGAACTTCGCCCAGTCGGCGTTCAGCTCAGGCACTTCGATCGTCAGCCACTCGGTGAATGGCGCCTTCTCGGTCTTCGCTTTCACGCGCAGGGTGTCCTTGGCCATGTCGTAACTGTAGCTGCCCCACTGATCGGCGACTGAGTTGAAGATGATCGTCCACTCATCCTTGCCTGGAATCGTGTGAAGGCTATAGGTTCCTTTGGCCAGCTTCTGACCGTTGACGGTCACGTCATCGCTGAACGCGATCGTCGTTGCTTCGTTGGCGCCGGTGCGCCAGACCTTGTCGTACGGCACGAGACCACCGAAGACCTGACGACCCTTCACACCGGGACGCGAGTAGGTGACGGTGACGTCGGTGACTCCAACCGTCTGCGTGAACACCGACTTCTGACTCGGGCGAGGCATCTTCATCGGCTGCTGGGCGAAAAGTGAGGTTCCCAGCATCGTGGCCAGGACAAACAGTGCTGCTTTACGCATGGATAGGCTCCTTTCGTTCTTTTGAAGGGCTGAATCGTAGCAGCGAGACCGTCCGCGAGAGAAGTCGGGAGTCCCTTCGTCACCGTTCCGTCATTCCCGGATCGCCTGCCGCGTTCCAGGCGGAGATTCCGATTGAGGAGGGTTCTGCTATCGTTTACCTGAACCGCCACCATCCAGCCCTGCACTCCATCTGAATTGACAGGAACAGAAACTATGGTCGCCATTCGCTTTACCGGAAATTACGAAGATCTCTCCACCGATCGCGGATTCCAGTTCAAGTTCTACTGCGAGAAGTGCAGCAACGGATACATGTCTTCGTTTCAGGCCTCGAAGATGGGGATGCTGAGTTCTGCGGCACGAGCTGCGGGCAGCCTCTTCGGCGGCGTGTTCGGCAATGTCGCCGATGGCGCGGTCGAGATGCAGCGCATGGTGGGTGGCCCCGCACACGATTCCGCGCTCAAGGAAGCCGTCGACGAAATCGCGCCGACGTTCAAGCAGTGCACGCGCTGCGGCAACTACGTCTGCGAGCCGATCTGCTGGAACAGGAACGCGGGACTGTGCGAGAACTGCGCGCCCGATCTCGACGAAGAGATGGCTGCCGCCCAGGCCGAAGCCGCACGGGAACAGATTCACGAGAAGGCACGCACGGTCGACTGGACCGCCCAGCGCGACGTCAAGACCGTGACCGGAGCCGTCTGTCGCGACTGTGGAGCGAAGACGCAGGGAGGGAAGTTCTGCCCGGAATGCGGCGCCGCGACCAGTCCGAAACGGAGCTGCAACGGCTGCGGTCACGAGGCCGAGGGCGGACCGAAGTTCTGCCCGGAGTGCGGCGAGAAGTATTGACCGTTCCTCGGTTCCTCGGGGTTCCTCGGGTGGCTGGATCGGGGACCTGGGTTGCGACCTCCAGCGAACCCCGAGGAACCGAGGAACCCCGAGGAACTCCGAGGAACTCCGAACGACTTACGCCGTCGCTACGGGTCTCGACGCGCGAATCTTTCTCACCAGCATCCAGAGCGCGATGCCGATCCCGCCCAGTGCAACGGGGACGAGAATGGGGATGAAGATCGCGACGATGGACAGCAGCAGCGAAGCCACGTCATCGAGCAGCGAGAGCACGGGATTGGCGCAGCCGAATGTGGTGACGCTCGAGCCGATCCGCGCTGCTGATTTCAGCGCGTGAAATCCGAGGGCGGTCGGCGCACCGATCATGAGGCCGAGCATCCCGGCCACCATCGGATCGAGATGCGTGAACGCGGCTGCCATCGCCACGGTCGCTGCGGCGGGGCGGATGAAGGTCGAGATGGCGTGAAGGGCGTGATCGACGGCGGGGATTTTGTCGGCAATCACCTCGATCAACGTCGCGATGAGCAGAACCAGCAGAGCGGTCTGGGAGCCGAGCCAGGAGAAGGAGCCGCTCAACTGCACACCGGCGAGATTGAAGTGGGCCGCTCCCGACAGAAGCAGTAGCGGGAGCCAGGTGTTCAGGCCTGTGGAAGCCGAGAGGCCCAACCCGAGTAGAACCGCGAGACCGACGTTCATCCACTCCATGGTGAACAGCGTATCAGCTTGCGGCTGCCATGCGCTTCTGCTGGCGCTCGATGGCGAGCTGCAACTGGTCCTGCACGAACTCGGTCACGGAGACGCCCACAGCCTTCAACTCCTGCGGAACCAGGGAACTGCTGGTCAGTCCGGGGAGAGTGTTGAGCTCGAGAAAATATGCACCATCGGCGGCAGCCATGATGTCGGTCCGCGAGTAGCCCTCGCAGCCAAGCGCGATGTGCGCGGCAAGTGCGGTCCTCTGCGCGTTCGTTGCCGTCTCCTCATCGATCTCAGCCGGGCAGATCTCGCGGCTCCCCTTGCCGAGATATTTACTTTCGTAGTCGAACGAAAAGCCGCGCTCGATGACGATCTCGACGACTGGAAGCGCAATCGGGCCGTTGCCGCGATCGATCACCCCGACGGTGAGTTCCCGTCCACGGATGAACTGCTCGACGATGTACGCAAGGTTGAGTGCAGCGACCTGTTCGATGACGGCGTCCAGTCCATCTCCACGCTGCACGAAAAACAGTCCCCGGCTCGAGCCGGCTGCGAGCGGCTTGAGCACGATCCGTTCATGCCTCGAAAGCAGGTCGTCCGCCACAGCGCGAACCTCGGCGGCGGTGCGCGCGATCCGCGACTCGGCGATCTGGACCTCTCCGCGGACGATTTCCTTCGCGCGGCCCTTGTCGAACGCCGAAGCGCTGGCCGCGGAGCCCGAACCGGTGAACGGGATCCCGCGCGCTTCCATCAGCCGCTGGACCGTTCCGTTCTCGCCTTCTCCTCCGTGCAATGCCAGGAAAAAGACCGGATTTTCGACCGGTAGCGTGTCGAGCGCCTGTTCGAGGTCGGGCCAGATCGCTGGCCGCGATGGGATGTAGTCCAGTTCGAACGGACGGGCGTGGGCCAGCAGTTCCGCCGGTGCCACGTCGTAGACGGCGCCATCACTCGACCAGTACCAGAGCAGCGCCGAATCAACGCTGCGAGCCATGTTCTGCGCGGAGGCGACGGAGACATGCCGCTCGTCGCTCCGCCCGCCAAAGAGAATGATCGTGGAGTACGTCATGAGCCCGAGACAGTGCAAGTTCAATGCTGAACGGTCATGAGGACAGAGGACTGAATGAAAAAGCTGGTTCAGAGTGCTTCAGGCTTCCGGGGGGTAAATCGAGGCAAGAAACTCAACTGTCATCCTGAGTCAATGAACCGCGCTTTCGCGGCGACTGGGGTAAGAAACTTGGCGCTCCTGGAGATAGGGGGTAGGGACGGAGGATCGCTCCGCCCCTCCCTCCGAACCGGACGTGCGGATCTCCCGCATCCGGCTCTCCGGTCAGTGGGCCATGCTCTGGGACTGGATGAGCTTCATGTGCGCCTGCGCGAGACTGAACAGGCCATGTTGCTGAAAGAAGACATTGGGCCAGCGATGATGGTCGAGTCCCCAGCCCCGTCCACGTCTTTTGCTTCGTTTGCGCAGGATCGAACGCAGCCGCATTCGAACCCACCCATCGATCGCGTGGAACGCTCGCCGGGAACTGTGTTTGAAGTACTCGTACCATCCTCGTAGCGAGAGGTTCATCTCTTTGATGATGGCCTCGAGACTGTTGCCGTTCGTCCGAGTTGTTTTCTTCCGAATGTTGTCTCTCAGTTTCTTCTCGCTGCCCGGCCGTGGGTAACGTGATCGGCCAAAGAACCGGTAGCCGAGGAAGTCGAAGCCGGGTCGGATCGTCGAGTCGACGATCCTGGTTTTGATCGGATGCAGTCGCAGTTCACGTGCGGTCAGGAGTTCCTGAAGCCGGGCGTGTGCTCGTTCAGCCTCGTCGCGTGTCTCGCACAGGATCACCATGTCGTCTGCGTACCTCACCATCCGGAAGCCCTCTCGTGTCATCTCGACATCGATCGGGTGCAGATACAGATTGGCCAGCAGTGGGCTGATGACAGCTCCCTGAGGAGTTCCCTTCTCCGGTTGCCATCGCTCCAGTCCATCCATGACGTCCTGTTCGAGATAGCTCTCGATCAGGTCGAGTAGTGATCCGTCAGCGATTTGGGCCGCGACGTCACTCATGAGCCGTTTCTGATTGATCGAGTCGAAGTACTGCTCGATGTCCACATCCACGACCCACGTTCGGCCCTGCTTGAGTCCTGCAGCGACTTCCCGCAGTGCATCCTTGCATCCCCGTCCCGGTCTGAACCCATAGCTGCAGTCGGCGAACATCTGTTCGAAGATTGGTTCGATCGCGTTCCGGATGCTCGTTTGAACCACTCGGTCGATGATTGTGGGCACCCCAAGTGGGCGCTTCTTGCCATCGGCTTTCGGGATCCACACTCGCTTTACCGCTTGCGGCTCGTACGTCCCTTCTCGTAATTGTTCGCTGAGGCGCATGATCCGCTTGTCGATTCGCTTTGCGAAGAGTTCGATCGACATCCCGTCGACCCCTCCTCCTCCCTTTCGCGCTTCAACCTGCTTCCATGCTGCCTTCAGACTCGATTCCCTCGTTACCTTGTCGATCAGGCTATGCCACTTGCCTCCCTTCACTCCCGTTTCGAGAGCTTCCAGCATGCGGTCCGTCCACACCGAAGGTTCGACCCAGCGCCATCGGCTCTCGGTCTCTCCGCCACGTTCTAGCTTTCGCACTGGTCGTGGTTGTTCTTCCTTCTCTGTTTTCATTTCGCATCCACCTCCCTGCCTCCCTTCGCTCCACGTCCATTACGACGCTTCCTCGCTACTACGGAGACTCTGACTCCTTCAGCACGTCAGTCCGCGCTGAAGGTCTCCCTGATTCATGCACTTGAACTTCCGACCGTTCTGTCTCCAACCATCCCCTGATCTCCACCAACGGCTTTCCCACGTTCGTTCAGCCTCGGTGGCTCTTCGTGCAGGGCCGTTTCCCGTCTGCGCCCATCACGTCCTGGACTTCGCCTTTCGAGCGGAGGCTCGTCAAATCAAAAGACCGAATCGAGTTTCTTGCGTACGGACCGGTCGTTCGCCTCACGCTGCTCTCCACCCCGTGTCACCACGACGCAGTTGCGTTCGGCTTCTGGTCTAGAACGTTTGACCAGGTTGGACTTTCACCTCCTATCCAAGTGCACTCTCAGGCGCACGCTCGCGGGCGTC
>JBKJVD010000152.1:0-13120 GCA_046590585.1 Thermoanaerobaculia bacterium
GGAGTTCCTCGGGGTTCCTCGGGTTCCTCGGAGTTCCTCGGGGTCCTCGGGGTTCCTCGGGTTCCTCGGAGTTCCTCGGGGTCCTCGGGGTTCCTCGGGTTCCTCGGGGTCCTCGGGTTCCTCGGAGTTCCTCGGGGTTCCTCGGGGTCCTCGGGTTCCTCGGGTTCGCAACGCTGAATCCTCGCGCCTCAACATTCAGCATTCAGCATTCAGCATTCAGCATTCAGCATTCAGCATTCAGCATTCAACATTCAGCATTCAGCATTCGACATTCAACGGCCGGCGATCCGTTCGACCTCCGCGAAGACGCGCATCAGGTTCTCGCCCATGATCTTCCTCACGTCGCTCTCCGAGAAGCCGCGACGCTTCAACTCGGCGCGGACCTTCGGCATCATGCTGATGTCCTCGAGGCCCTCAGGCACCTCCGAGATGCCGTCGAAGTCCGAGCCGATCCCGACGTGATCGATTCCGGCAACCTTCGCCACGTACTCGATGTGGTCGACGACGACCGTAAATGGGATGCGCGGCAGCGGGTCGTTCGCCCGCATGACGCGAACCGCTGCATCGAATTCCGGACCCTCGTCGGGATACTTCGCGTTGAGCAGGTCCATCTGTGGTTTGAACCGCTCGGTGCGCGCACGGTAGGCGGCACCGACCTGGTTCGAGATGAAGACGGGAAAGAAGTTCACCATCACCACACCGCCGTTCTTCCCCACGGCCCGCAGCATGTCGTCCTTCATGTTGCGTCCGTGATCGGCGAGTGCTCTCGCCGAGGAGTGAGATGCGATGACGGGAGCTTTCGTCGTCTCGATGACATCCCAGAAGGTGGAGTCGGCGACATGAGAGACGTCGACCATCATGCCAAGGTGGTTCATCTCCAGCACGACCTGACGCCCGAAGTCGGTGAGGCCGTCATGGCCGCCCGCATCGCCCGAGGAGTCGGCCCAGTGATTCGTGTTGGTATGAGTCAGCGTCATGTATCGGGCGCCGAGCCGGTAGAAGGCACGCAGGATGTCGAGCGAGTCCTCGATGGCGTGGCCGCCTTCGATTCCGATGAGTACCGCGCGGCGTCCATCCCGGGCCGCCTTGCGCATGCCGGCCGTGCCGGTCACGAAGCGCGCGCGACCTGGCTGGCTCGCCACCATGGTCCGGATCGTCTCCATGCTCTCGAGGCAGAACGATGCGGCTCCGTGGTCGGCATACTTTGCCGGGACGTAAGCGACTAGAAAGACGGCGTCGACTCCGCCGGCCTTCATCCTGGCAAAATCGAAATGGCCTTCCTTGTTCCACTCTCCGAGATCGAAGACCTTCTTCATGTATTCGGTGGGAGTGTCGACGTGCGTATCGACGACCAGTGGTGGGGGAGCCGGACTCTTCTTCTGCGCGACTGCAGGGAGGGTAAACAGCCCGGCGGCAAGGAGGGCGGCTAGGAGCGATCGTCTCATCGCGACACTTCAACGCGTCTGGACCCGGGAGTCAAGGATCGGAACGCACCTTGCTCTGTGATGGATGAACTCGAAACAAGAGACCCGGGTCGCGTACCCGGGAACAGGAGGCATCATGTCGAACCAGAAAACAGACCGCGGGTCGCAGCGTGTAGGCGATTTCATGACGAAGAATCCGGACTGCGTGTCTGAAACGAACACCATCGCCGATGCGGCGAAGATCATGAAGAAGAGCGACACCGGCGTGGTTCCGGTCGTGGACGGAAAGAAGGTCGTCGGTCTCGTGACCGATCGCGACATCGTCGTGCGTGGAGTCGCCGGCGGCAAGGATGTGTCCACGATGTCCGTGAGCGAAGTCATGACCCGCGACGTTCGCACGGTCACCGAAGACAGCACCGTCGATGAGGTCCTCGAACTGATGAGCGGAGCGCAGGTCCGCCGCGTCCCGGTCGTCAACCAGTCCCAGGAACTCGTCGGCATCATCTCCCTCGGCGACATCGCCACCGAATCCCGCGAATCCGACAACAACCTCGGCAAGGCAATCGAGAAGATCAGCAAGGGGCCGGCGAACAACTAGCTTTAGGCGGCTGTTGGCTGTCAGCTGTTGGCTGTTGGGAAAAGCGAAAGGCGCGGAGATGATCTCCGCGCCTTTTTGTTTTCGCTTCGCTTTTCCCAACAGCCAACAGCCAACAGCCAACAGCTGCCTCAACCTACATTTTGAAGCGGAGTCCGGCGGAGACGGTGACGTAGCGCGGGCGGAACTCGAGGTTGGTGAAGTGGTAGGTTCCTTCGACGATCACTCCGTAGCGCCGGTTGATCGGGAAGTCTCCGTTGACTCCGCCCTGGAACCCGTAATCGGTCTCGGAACGGCCGCCGCCCTGCATCCTGTAGAGGCCGACGCCGGCGAAGAGGCCGGTCGAGCCGAAAAATTCTGAGAATCGGTACTCTATGAGACCGGACGCATGCTCGATCTGGCCTTCTGAATCACTGCGGTCGATGCGCTTGGTCCCACCCGGCAGGGTCACTTCGGTCGGAAAGCCGGTCGTTCCTTCGATGCGGCCGAGCTTGATCTTGAAACGGGAGTCTTCTTCGAACTCGCTCGACCAGTAGAGATCGATCGAACTGTTCTGGAACGAAAAGCTGTCTCCGCTCTTCGAATCGGCGAGGTCAACGCCCTTGGCGGAGGCGCGGCTGCTGCCGCCGTAGAGAACACCGAACTCGGTCGACTGCGCGGCTGCCGGCAGCGCGGTTCCTGCGACGAGAGCGAGAATGAGAGCCATCTTCTTCATGGCGGGCACTATAAGCGATGGATTTGAGGGGTTCAATCGTGAGGCGATGCTGCCGGACTCGTCCTGACTGTGCACAGGTACTCCTTTTCGCGGTGTCTACTGGGTTGGACGTTGCAGCATGCAGGAGGTTCGGGGAGACACCACGCCGTCATCAGTGAGCGCTTCGGACGGCGCTCGCATTAAAATGCGCCCCGTGCCGAGCCCGATCACTGGCGCGCTGGCTGCCATTGGCAGGGAAGCGGTGCGCATCGTCCTGCCGTCGTGGTGCGTGGTCTGCAGCGACGAATTGCCGTGGCGTACGCGGAAAATGTCGTGCTGCCTCCGCTGCTGGAGTGAACTCCCCAAGATCGAGATGGTTCGGTGCCGTTCCTGTGCGCTGCCGTGGAGCGGCGCCGCCGAGGGCGGGTTCGTCTGCATCGACTGCTCGAACGATCCGCTCCCGGTCGAATGGTGCGACGCCTGGGGACGATACAGCGGAGGACTGGAGCGGCTGCTGCACGCGCTCAAGTTCGAGAGGCACGAATTTCTTGCGCGGCCCCTCAGCGAACTGCTCGAGGAGCGTTTGCGGGAACGAGGCGACCTGGCCTTCGACTTCGTTGCCGCGATTCCGATGCATCGCTCGAAGGAGCGGAGCCGGGGATACAATCAGGCCGCGCTGATCGCAAGAGCGTTGTCGCGCCGGACGGGGATCCCGTTTCATCCGACGATTCTGCGAAAGAATGCTGAGCGGGAAACGCAGTCGACACTTTCGCGAAGCGCGCGCGCGGCGAACGTTCGCGGCGTCTTCAGCGCAACGACTCATACAAAGGACAGCTCGATCCTGCTCGTCGACGACATCTGCACCACCGGCGAAACTCTGCGCGCAGCGGCACAGGCGCTGCTCCGGTCGGGTGCCAGCCGTGTCTGCGCGATCACGGTCGCGAAGGCTTCGAAATGACAGAACCTGCAGCGGACGGGAAGGTCACGAACCCCGACATCATCATCATCGGGGGAGGCATCATCGGCGGTTCGACGCTCTATCACCTCGCGCAACTCGGCTATCCAGGCCGCGTCCTCGTGCTGGAGCGTGAAGACGCACTGTCGAAAGGCTCGACCGCACTGTCGGCCGGAGGCTTCCGGAACATCTGGACGACTCCGATCAACATGCAGCTCACCAGCTATTCGATCCGGAAACTGAAGAGCTTCCGTGAAGACCTCGGTATCCCGATCGGTTTCGACCAGCGAGGCTATCTGTTCTGCCAGTACGAGGAGACCTTCGATGATGCGAAGGCGTACGGCGCTGAATGGGAAAAGAACGGAGTGCACATCGAGTTCCTCGATGCTGCTGGCGTGGAGAAGAAGGTTCCCGGCCTCAGGTCGGGCGTCGATCACATTGACAGCGAGGTGAACGAGGTGCTCGGCATGAAGCCGATCGTCGGAGGCGTCTTCGGACCCGATTGCGGCAGCTTCGATCCCTCCGCTGCAGCGCAGGGTTATTTCGAGCGTGGACTGGAAGGCTTTGCCGGACGCGCCGAACTGCGCCTGAACACTGCCGTGAGCAAACTTCAGATCGTCGATGGCAAGTACCGTGGCGTGGAACTCGAAGACGGCTCGGTCATAGAAAGTGGAAAGATTTTCGTCGCTGCCGGCGCCTGGACGAACGAGTTGCTGGAACGCTCGGGCGTGAGCGGCAGCGACCTGCCTCCGGTGATTCCGCTCAACCGCATGCTGTTCATCACGAACCTTCCACCCATCGAAGGGTTCGAACACATTCCGATGACGATCATCGACCGCGGGATTTACTTCCGACCGGAGGGGCCGAACCTCATGATCGGCCGCGCCGACCCGGACACTCCCGCCAGTTTCGACACCGCACCGAGTTCGCAGTACTACGAAGAAGAGATCAACTACTGGCTGCAGGAGCGTATCCCCGGGATGGAGCGTTGCAGGCTGATGTCGATGTGGGGCGGGCTGTACGACACGAATCACGTCGATCACAACGCCGTCCTCGGGGAACACCCGCACTACGCCAACCTGCACTTCGCGACGGGCTTCTCAGGGCATGGAGCGATGGAAGCGCCGGCCGCCGGGCTGGCCCTGGCCGAGTCACTCATGTACGGCGAGTACCGCTCCATCGACTGTTCGCCGCTCTCGATCAGACGGTTCTGGGATGGGCATCCCATCCACGAAACCATCGTCATCTGAGACGCGCGAACGGCAGCGGGCCTGGATACGAGAAGCAATTCAGAACGCAGAAGTCAGAATTCAGAAAAAGATGGTGCGGAGCACTTTGGACTGCGGCCACTTCAGTGGCCGCTTTCGTGACGGGCGGACAGGCCACGCTAACGTCGCACTCGACCAACCGGCAGCGGGTTGGACCTGCTACCCGCTTCGTAGCACGGAGCTCTCACCTTGCCACAAAAGCGGCCACTGAAGTGGCCGCAGTCCAAAGCGAATCGGGGCTTTGGTCCCACTCCAAACCCGGAAGGTTCAGAAGTAAGCAAAGGATCAACACCATGGGTGCTTTGTTGACTCTTTTCTCACTTCTGAATTCTGACTTCTGCGTTCTGAATTGCCTTTGATTTCCGCTGCTCCGCCCTCGCAGTTTCGTTCGTCTTCCCTCGTGCCTCGTGCTGGCGCCGGCGAGCACGCCACCGGTGGCCGTACCGCGTTAGCGCGATCCGTCCCTCTCCGTTGCTTTCCTCGCGGCGTCTTCGTGCGGGGTGACGTCCCATTTCGGCCGCGCCTTCCATCGGTCGTGCATCCACACCCATTGCTCGGGGCGGCGTCGGATCTGCGCTTCGATCTGCGCGGTGATCGTGGCGGTCAGGGCGATCGGATCATCCGTGCGCTTCGTATGGATCGGATCCATGAAGCGGACCAGCTGCATTCCGTCTTCGCGGCGTTCGATGAAGATGGAGACGGCGATGGCTTCCGCGCGGACATTCAGCTTCGCCGGGCCGATCGGCGTTGGAGCGGGCATGCCGAAGAAGGGGATGGTTACACTCTCGGTGCGGATATTCTGGTCGATGAGGAACGCGAGCAATCCCGGCTTGCGAAGCGCCTGGATCATTTCCCGGCCCGAGCTTGCCGAGCCCCGGTCGATCGTGACGATCCCCGCAGTCGCTCGAAGCGTGCGGATGAATTCGTTGATCTCGCCCTCGTCGCGCTCGCGTTGCAACGCCGCGAGAGGGAACCCGAGCAGGGCGACAACATAGGCAACCCACTCCCAGTTTCCGCAGTGCCCGGTATACGCGACGATGCTTCGGCCTTCGCGCAGGAGTTCGAGGAGCGGCTCGTGGCCCTCGACGATCGTGGTGGCGGCCAGCTGCTGATGCAGGTTCGGCAGCCAGACGATCTCGAAGAGCGACATGCCGAGGTGCGCGAACATGGCGCGGATGGTGTCGCGACGCCGCTTCTCGTTCCACTCGGGAAACGCCAGCGAAAGGTTGAGCAGCGCCTTCCGCCGTTCACCGCGCGCGACGTGCCAGGCGAGGCGGCCCAGCAGCCGTCCGAAGAATCGCGCCTGACGAAGTGAAAGGCGCCGGCCGACAGCGGCGATCCGGCGGAACAGCGCGAGCATGAACCTGACCCTAAATGCTTTGAGCATCAGGGCGACCCATCGTGAACTCCTCCACGAGCGATTCCCAGTCCCCGCGCTCGCGAAGCAGGCGTTCCACGATCTCGCGGAACGCGCCACATCCGCCAGCACTCTCCAGCTTCCAGGTTGCCACAGCCACCACCTCGGCGGCCGCGTCAGCGGGTGCGGCCGAGATTCCGACGCGGGTCATCGGCGCCAGATCGGGCAGGTCGTCACCCGCGTAGAGCACCTTGTCGAGTGTCAGGTCGTACTTAGCCGCCAGGCGCTCGCTCTCATCGAGCTTGTTCTGCGCGCCCTGGCGAAGCTCGGTGATGCCGAGTTCACGCGCCCGCCGCTCGAGCGATTCCGAGCGCCGGCTCGTCACCAGGGCCACGGTGATTCCAACACGCTGCGCCAGCTTGACGGCGAGACCGTCGCGGACGTTGAACTCCTTGATCTCCCGTCCGTCACTCGCATAGATGATCCGTCCATCCGTCCACACGCCGTCGACGTCGGAGATGATCAGTCGGATGTCGGAAGCCTTCGCCATTTGCCGATTGTAGTCGCGCTGCCGCTCTGGGCTAATGCCGGAAGTGTCTCTCTCCGGTGAAGATCATCGTCATGCCGCGCTCGTTCGCCGCGGCGATGACTTCGGCATCCCGCACCGAGCCACCAGGCTGGATCACGGCGCGCACGCCTGCATCCGCGAGCAGGTCGAGCCCGTCGCGAAACGGGAAGAAGGCGTCGCTGGCCACGAAGCTGCCGGCCACAGGAAGGGTCGCTTTCATGATGGCCACCTTCGCTGAGTCGACGCGGCTCATCTGTCCGGCGCCGATGCCGATCGACTGCGATTCACTGGTCAGCACGATCGCATTCGACTTGACGTAGGCTCCGACGATCCACGCGAACTCGAGTCCCGCCATTTCAGCGGCGTCGGGCTGCCGTTCTGTCACGACCTTCCACGACTCGCGATTGCTGATGGTGTCGGGGTTCTGTGCGAGCAATCCTCCTGCTGCGCTCCGGAACTCGAACTCCGGGAGCGAAGAGGTGGTGGTGATCAGCCGGAGATTCTTCTTCTTCGACAACAGTTCGAGTGCTTCCGGCGAGAACGATGGAGCGACGATGACCTCGAGAAAGAGGTCGGCCACGGTACGGGCGGCCTCCGCGTCGAACTCACGGTTCGCTCCGATGATCCCCCCGAACGCAGAAACGGGATCGGACTCGATCGCGGCACGCAGAGCGTCGACGAGGCTGGCCCGACGCGCGACGCCGCACGGATTCGTGTGCTTGATGATCGCGCACGCCGGCTCTGTAAACGCGCCTGCCAGCTTCATCGCGGAGTCGAGGTCGAGCAGGTTGTTGTACGAGAGTTCCTTCCCTTGAATCTGCGCGAACGGCGTCGTACCGGCCGGGACATAGAACCCAGCCTGCTGGTGCGGATTCTCGCCGTAGCGAAGGTCCTGAAACTTCGACAGGTTGAGCGTGAGCGATGCAGGAGCGCCGCTGGAATCGCTCGACTGCCTCCTCAGGTAATCGGTGATCATCGCGTCGTACGCCGCCGTCTTCTCGAACACTGCGATTGCTGCACGGAGCCGGAACGCCTCAGTGATTTCGCCTCGATCGAGTTCAGCGATGAACTCCGGGTAGAGCGCCGGATCGCAGAGGGGCAGGACGTGACGATGATTCTTGGCAGCCGCGCGAAGCATCGACGGTCCGCCCACGTCGATCTGCTCGATCGCCTCGGCGAGTGTCACGCCTTCCTTCGCGATGGTCGATTCGAACGGGTAGAGATTCACCACCACGAGGTCGATCGGCGGGATCGACTGCTGGTCGCAGTCGGCGCGATGTTCCGGCTTGTCGCGGTCGAAGAGGATCGCACCGAATACCTTCGGAGTGAGCGTCTTCACGCGCCCGCCGAGAATCTCCGGCGCGCCGGACCAGGAAGAGATCGCGATGACCGGCACGCCCGCGTCCGTGAGGTGTTTGGCGGTTCCGCCGGTCGAGAGAATCTCGATTCCCCGGGCAGTCAGCGCCTGAGCGAGTTCGGTGATCCCCGTCTTGTCGGAGACCGAGAGAATGGCGCGTCGAATCATTGAAAAACTCCCTGGGCGATCGCGCCACAAGGCGCCGCCGCGGAAAACAGTTGCAGAACGTCTGGAAGGAGCGAGGAGTGATCAGGGATTGCGAAGCAGATTTCCGCCGCGCAGAAGAGGGGCGGAGCGGACATCGCCGCCAGCCTCGCTCCAGATGTGGAAGTAGAGATTCACGACGTCGGTGACGGCGTGCGAGTAACTCAGCGAGGCGACGCCGAACGCCGTGGATCGATCGTCGAAATCGGAGGATGAACGAAGCGAGTCGTCGCGGAAGTACTCCACGCGCAGGATCGGATAGAACGACGAGGCGCGGACGAGCGTGTTGTTGAGGTACGTCTCGAGGCGGAACTGGTTGTCGAGTCCGTAGAAGACAGTCGGGAACTTGCCCAGGCGTCGCTCCTGGTAGCGTTCGAAATCATCCTGAACTGCGTTGAGCATGGCGTCATCATTGGCCACGTGAAACGGATTGTTCGCGTCGGCGACGAAATGCGAGAGGTAGCCGAGGCGCTCGACCACCTGCCGCATCGGCAGACCCTTTCGGATCATCGCAACAGTCGCGTTGGTCTCTGCCGTGATCTGTTCGCGTAGCTTTCCCTGGCGCGAGAGAATGAAGTAGCGATGGGTGTCGCGCCCCTCTTCGTCCAGGCCCCGCGCGATTCCGGCCTTGTAGTCGGCATCGAACTCTTCGATCAGCATGCGCAGGTCGCCGGGGGCGAGGGCAGCCGCTTTCTGGGCGATCTTCTGATCGACCACGCGCGTCCACGCATGGACCGGGGAGGCAGTGATGAGAGTAAGGAGAAGGAGGGCGAGGGGCCGCATGTCTTTGGATTCGATTCTCTCTGAGAGCGACCCTAACGTCAAATGAACGTCCGTCGAATGAACCGCAAGCCCCTCGCGTTCCGGGTGCACATGCCGCGCGTGCCTTCGTACCGGAAGCATCTGGAACTGCTCTACTCCTGCCGCGCCTGTCTCACGGTGGTCGGGATCCCGATCACCGGGCCCGTCGCGAACGCGCAGGTCATGCTCGTCGGCCAGGCCCCCGGACCGCACGAAGAGGACTTCGGAAAGCCGTTCGCATACACCGCCGGCAAGCGCCTCTTTTCCTGGTTCGAGAAGTACCTCTCGACGGACGAACCGACCTTCCGCTCACGCGTCTACATCGCCGCGGTAATCCGCTGCTTCCCGGGACGCGACGAGAAAGCGGGCGGCGATCGCGTTCCGTCGCCAGCGGAGATCGAACGCTGCGCGTCGCACCTCGACCGCGAACTCCGGATCCTCCGCCCGCAACTGCTGATCGCGGTCGGAACCCTGTCATCGATCCAGTTGGTCGGGATCGCGCAGCTCAAGAACGCAGTCGGCGTACCGCATCGCATGACCCGCGCAGGCGTCACCTTCGACGTCGTGGTGCTGCCCCATCCGTCCGGACGATCGACCTGGCTCAATCATCCGGAGAATCATGAACTGCTGCTGCAGTCACTGGCGCTCATCGAACGGCACCCTGCGTGGGTGAGAAGCTGAATGTTGAATGCTGAATGCTGAATGTTGAATTGAGAATTCTGAATTGAGAAAAGAGCAATGGATCCGCTGATCTTTCTCACTTTCTGAGTTCAGCATTCAACATTCAACATTCGGACTCACCGAAACAGCCCACTCCACTGTCGTCGCCCCCGAACCTCTTCGGGTGCGTGCTGCTGGGTGATGCGCCAGATGTAGTCCATCTCCTCGAAGTTCGCGCGGAGGGCGATGCGTGACTCTACGATGAGCATCATCGAGGCGGTGAAGAGCAGGGCGGCGCCCAGAAAGCCGAGGGCGAGGGGAAGCCAGGCGGTGGTGATCATGAAGAGGGACTGCAGGCCGATCGTGACGCTGGTGGCGAGAAAGGTGGAGAGAGCGGCGTAGAGTTGCATGAGGGCGAGTTGGAGCAGGCGCGAGCGCGTGGTGAGGCGGGCCAGTTGCTCGAACATGTGCGTCTGCTTCTGGTGATCGAGGGAATCGATCGATTCCTTCTTCGCCATCGACTCGAATTCCGGGAGCATTTCGCGGACCCGGTCGACGGCGCGCACGAGGCGAGACGACGTCGTCATGATCAGTGAGCCACACGCCAGGATCAGGACTGCCGGCGTGATCATCGCGGACAGCACGCCGATCGCGGAACTCAGATCGTGAACCTGGATGCGGGGAATCATGCGATCGCTGAAAACGCCTCACGGGTGAGGTTGTCGTGACCGTTGTCCGTGACGACGACGTCGTCCTCGATGCGGATGCCGCCGAACTTCCGGAACGAATCGACCTTCTCCCAGTTCACGTGCTTCGCGTCGTCGCCCTTCTTCAACCCGGCGAGGAGGGGATCGATGAAGTAGAGGCCTGGCTCGACGGTGAAGACCATCGACGCCTCGACCTGGCGGGTCAGGCGCAGGTAGGGATGTCCGTCCGGCTTGTCGATCGAACTGCCGCCGGGGTTGGCCATGAAGCCGCCGACATCGTGAACCTGCAGCCCGATGAAGTGTCCGACGCCGTGCGGAAAGAAAGCGCTGCTGATCCGCTTCTCGACGATGGCATCGGCGTCGAGTGAGACGAACTTGAAATCGGAGAGGATCTTCGCGACCTTGCGGTGCGCGGTAAGGTGCAGCTCCGGATAATCCAGCTTCGGCCGGACCATCGCGCAGAGTTCCAGCTGCATGCCGTTCATGGCGTCGATCAGGCTCGCGAACTCGTCGTCCCGTGCGGAGTAGGTGCGGGTGATATCCGACGCGTAGCCGTTGTACGAGGCGCCGGCATCGATGAGGAATGCGTGGCGGGCATCGTCAGCGATCCTGTCGCGGCCGTGCTGGTAGTAATGGAGCACCGCTCCGTTGTCGTTGAGGGCGATGATGTTTCCGTACGGAAGTTCATCCTCGGTGTGAGAGGCGGCACGGAGATAGGCGAGATGAATCTCGTACTCCGACTCGCCCCCAAGGAATGCGTGCCGGGCGGCCTCGTGTCCGCGTACGCCGATCTCGTTCGCCGCGCGCATGCATTCGATCTCGTACTCCGTCTTCCAGGCGCGGTCGTAATGAATCTGGTTCAGCACCGCGGCAGGGTTCGACTCGAGCGTTCCCCACTTGCCGAACGCCTCGTCCCACTCTCCGATGAACGCGCTCTTTCCCTTCGGAATCAACGCCTGGGCCTCGGACGGTTCGGTGATGACGTGGATGTCGAATGGATCGACCCACCAGCCGCTAGGAGCATCCGCCGGCTTGTGCCAGTAATCGACCGGCTGGTAGTAGACGAGCTTCGGCTTCACACCCGGCGTGTAGACGATGAAGCAGTGCGGATTGTCGACCACTGGAACCCACCACTTGAAATGCGGGTTGACCTTGAACGGATACGCCATGTCATCGAGAAACTGGTAATGCTGCGCACCAGCAAAGATGACCACGTGATCGAACTTCGCGTCCTCGAGTGCCCGGTCGAACCGGAGCTTGAGAACCGTCACATGCGCGCGATAGAGAGTGGAAAGCTTTTCCTGCCGTGCGTCCATGCGCGGGAGGATAGCAGGGGAGGGCCGGCTGTTGGCGAATGGCCGCTGGCAACCGATAGCCAACAGCGCCTCAAACGGCTACTCTTCGCCGCGCATGGATGACCTGATGCAGCGGCGGAGCGGACGCCGATGGATGTTTCTGAGCGTGGCCGTGGTGATCACGATCATCGTTCTCGACCAGTTGACCAAGTTCCTCGCGATCGCGACGCTTCGGTACGCGGAGCCGCGTTCCTATCTGGGCGGCCTGCTCACCCTGCTCTACGCAGAGAACCGGGGAGCGTTCCTGGGACTCGGCGATCGCTGGCCGTCGTATGTGCGCTGGATCGTGCTCAGCCTGGCGGTGGGGATCATGCTGATCGCGCTCGTCGTCTGGGTGATCAGGAATCACTCGTCCGGGTCGCCTGAGATGCTCCTCTGGGCGATGCTGATCGGTGGCGGGTTCGGAAACCTCATCGATCGCGTGCGCGCCGGATATGTCGTCGATTTCCTTCACATGCGCGCGGGACCGCTGCAGACCGGAGTCTTCAACGTGGCAGACATCGCGATCACCGGATCGGTGATCGCGTTGTTCCTCATGGCGTTCCGAAAGAAGCCGGCCGAACTCGAAGCGCAGGAATCGTGACAACCGGTCAGGCGAAGCTGCGGGGGCGCGGCTCGGCGTCGAGCGCGATCTCGATGATGCCGGCGGTGAAGATCGGATCGTCGACCCGGATCGTGACTGGCTTGAGCGGCTTGCCCAGCTTGAGGGTCAGCGTCCGCCCGTCGACATCGACATCGATGTCGTCGATCTTGACGAGAGGGATCTCCTGGCGCTTGCGGGCATCCAGGATCACGCGGCGGCTCGTCACGTAGAGTGAGAACGATTCGCCATCGACGAGTCTGTCGACCTGGACGCCCTCTTCACGCACGCGGCGGTTGAGCATCGAGGTTGCCCGGGTGCTGAAGAAACAATGCTCGCCGAACAGCAGAGGCACCGAGCACGACTGCTTTTCCAGTTGATCCGCACTCAGGCCGCGAAGCTGCTCGAACTGACGTTCCGCATGACCTTCCTGGGGGAGGTCGGCCTCAGTGAGTTTCATCGACCGCTGGACTTCGGTCATCAATGCCTTCTGAGTCTTGCCGAGGCGATCGTCGGCGAGCAGGTGCCAGGTGACGGTGGCCACGAGTTCCTGCTTGACCGCATGGATGTCGCCAGGAAGAAGGCCCGTTGCGTT
>JBKJVD010000005.1:0-13470 GCA_046590585.1 Thermoanaerobaculia bacterium
TGACTGGCGACGTCGAAGCGTTCCCGAAAGGAATCGACACGATCATCGGCGAGCGCGGCATCACGCTGTCGGGAGGGCAGAAGCAGCGCACGGCAATCGCGCGGGCGCTCATCCGGAATCCACCCATCCTGATCCTGGACGACTCCCTGAGTGCCGTCGATACGGCGACCGAGGAGCGCATTCTCGAGGCGCTGAGGTCGGTGCGGCAGGGGCGGACCGTGATGATCGTTTCGCATCGCGTCTCATCCGTGAAGGATGCGGACCATATCCTCGTCCTCGAAGCTGGTCGCGTGATCGAGCGCGGTACTCACGAGATGCTGCTCGCACGCGACGGGTACTACGCGAATCTCTATCGACGCCAGACGCTCGAAGCCGAGATTGCGGAGATCGCGTGAAGAAGGATCGTGAATGGCCGAAGTGATCGAGCGACAGGAGGACGAAGGAGCCAGGTCGTTCGACGCCCACCTCACGTGGCGGCTGCTTCGCTATCTCCGACCCTACCGGGTTCGCGCTTCGTTTTCCGTGCTCCTGGTGATTCTCTCCTCGCTGTTCGAACTGGCCGGCCCCGCGATCGTGGCTGTGGCGATCGACCTGTTCGTGAGTCCCGTCCTCGGCGCGCCCGCGAGCGCATTCAGTCTGCATCTGGCCGAGTGGTTCCGCACGATGGGCTGGACCCTCAATGCTACGACTGGAATCAACGCCGCCGCGGCGCTCTATATGGCCACTCTGGCGGCCGGCTTCGGCGTGCTTTACACGCAGATGGTCCTGATGAACCTCATGGGTCAGTACGTCATGTACGACCTTCGCAAGGAAATCTTCTCGCACCTCCAGAAGCTCGACGTGCAGTTCTTCGACCGCAATCCGGTAGGCCGCCTGATGACGCGGGTGACGACCGATGTCGATGCGCTCAACGAACTGTTCACCGCAGGGTTCGTGGCGATGTTTGGCGACGTCTTCGTCCTGGCTGGCATCGTCGGCGTTCTGTTCTGGATGGACTGGCGCCTTGCCCTGGTGCTCTTTTCCATCACGCCGTTCATCGTTCTCCTCTCCATGTGGTTCCGGAAAGGGGCTAGCGTGACGTATCGCCAGGTGCGGAGCAGGATTGCCGCGATCAACGCATTCCTGCAGGAGCACATCACCGGAATGTCGACCGTCCAGCTCTTCAATCGTGAGGAGCTCGAAGGAAGGAAGTTCGATGAACTGAACCTGCGTCACCGTGATGCCAACGTCGATTCGATCTTCTATTACTCGGTTTTCTATCCGGTGATCGAGATCATTCAGACCGCCGGGATCGCTCTCATTGTCTGGTACGGCGGCGGACGGGTGGTGCAGGGGACGCTCTCGATCGGTGCGCTGATCGCCTTCTTTACTTACGCGCAACGTTTCTACGAGCCGATTTCGGATCTCTCGGAAAAGTACAACATCCTGCAGTCAGCGATGGCAGCGAGCGAGCGGGTGTTCAAGCTGCTCGATACGACGGTGAAGATCGAGGACCGTGGCACGCACACGTTCCAGCAGATCGACTCGATCGAGTTCAGGAACGTCTGGTTCGCGTACAACAACGAAGAGTGGGTACTTCGAAACATCTCCTTCACCGTGAAGCGAGGCGAACGCGTGGCGCTGGTCGGACACACCGGCGCCGGAAAAACGACGATTACAGCGCTGCTTCTCCGCTTTTACGAGCCGCAGCGCGGCGAGATCCTGGTGAATGGGATTCCGCACCGCGAATTCAGCCTGCAGGCGCTTCGCAGGATCTTCGCGATCGTGCAGCAGGATTTCTTCCTCTTCACAGGGACGATCGGGCAGAACATTTCGATGGGAGATGCATCGGTCTCCGATGAAGACATCCGCAGCGCTGCAGTGCGCGTTCAGGCCGACCACTTCATCTCACGGCTGCCCGACGGCTACGACGCACAGGTGCGCGAGCGCGGAGCCGGCCTGTCGGTCGGAGAAAAGCAGCTCCTCTCATTCGCGCGGGCACTGGCGTTCAATCCTCCCGTGCTGATCCTCGATGAGGCGACCTCGTCGATCGACACGGAGACCGAACGACTCATCCAGGAGGGAACGCAGACCCTCCTGGAAGGCCGCACTTCCATCGTCATCGCCCACCGCCTCTCGACCATTCGTTCCGCCGACAGCATCCTCGTGTTCCATCACGGCGAAATCCGCGAACGAGGTACCCACGAGCAACTCATGCAGGTAGCCGGTCTCTATCGAAAGCTCTACGAGATCCAGTACCGCGAGAGTGCTTGATTCGGCTGTTGGCTTTTGGCTTTTGGCTGTTGGGAAAGGCCGTTCCTCGGTTCCTCGGAGTTCCTCGGCGTTCCTACCGGGTTCAGGAGCGAGAGCAGTCGGCCGGCTGCCCGCCGCTGCCGCCTTTCCCAACAGCCAAGAGCCAACAGCCAAGAGCCGGCCGTTTGACTCCCGTGCCGCTCAGGACTACTTTAATGAGCATCCGTGTTCAGATGCGTTGGGGAGTTGGGCGGGGTGGGAGGGTTTTGAATGACTGTACGTTTTTTTCCCGGGACCAGAAGGGCGAAATCGAGCCTGCTGGCGGGGTTTCTTGACAGGTTTCATGTGGTGCACGAACTGGCTCGTCCCGAGCAATACGACTCGCGGACATTTCACCTCGGTACCGATCCGGCGCTCGAGGTTGACGGCAAGCTGTTCGTGGATCCGAACGAAGAAGCACTGAAAAAGATCCTGCATCTCGACTGATGCGGTTCGAGGCGCCCCACGCAGGCGCCCGGCCGCGTCAGGCCAGCTTGAACATCGATTCGGCTTCCTTCTGCACCGCGCTCCGGATCCGCGACTCGAAAGGCATCGCCATCAACGGCAGCTTGCCATCGATGATCACATCGGAGTCCGTCACTTCGAGCGTTCCCTTCGCCGACATGCCCTTCGCCTTGAAGTTGAAGCGCAACGTGTCGCCGTCCCACTCGTGATTGACCTGGTCGGCGTTGCCGCCGAATTGTCCGAGCAGATCGCTGAGTCGCGACTCCACCGTCTGTCTTGCCTCGGCGCGCGTGGTGTTGTGTGGCAGTTCGATTCTCATCTGCACCCTCCTGACGGCCGCTGACGCACCGCCTGATTGGGAGTGGTATGCGACAGGGTTGCCATCTTCCGCACTCCGAGGTAGCCTCGGCGTGGGACTTACGCCGGGTTCGTGTCACGGCCAGATGCTTTCAAAGCTTTGGAGTGCAGCGACACTCGGGATTGATGCAGTTCGTATCACCATCGAAGTCGACGCCGGCGGCTATTCGCAGCAGCCGGGGTTCATTCTGGTCGGCTTGCCTGACGCCGCGGTCCGCGAGTCGTACTCACGTGTCCGATCCGCGTTGCAGAACTGTGGTTTGTTCCTCCCGCCGCGGAACATCACAGTCAACCTGGCGCCGGCCGATGTCCGCAAGGAAGGATCGGCATTCGACCTCCCGATCGCCGTGGGGATTCTTCACGCGCTCGAATTCCTGAACGAATCGGACGTGGCGGGGCGTGTCTTCGTCGGTGAACTCTCACTCGACGGCAGCCTCGCCCCGGTTCGGGGAACTCTCGCGATTGCTGCTGCGGTGGCAGGCGAACCGGGCGTGCTCGAGTTGATCGTCCCTGAGGCCAACGCGAACGAGGCGGCGGCCGTGCAGAAACTGAGGGTGATCGGAGCGCGGGATCTTCCCCAGCTCCTCGCGCACCTGCGCGGAGAGAGCGTGTTGACGCCGGCGGTCTCGATGCCGTTTCTCGAAGGCACCGCGGACGGCGCCGATTTCTCAGAGGTCCGTGGGCAGGCTCAGGCCAAGCGCGCGCTGGAAGTCGCGGCGGCAGGAGGCCACAACGTCATGATGATCGGACCGCCGGGGTCGGGAAAGACGATGCTGGCCCGGCGGCTGGCCACGATCCTTCCGCGCCTCTCGATCGAGGAAGCGATCGTGACGACCAAGGTGCACTCGGTTGCCGGGACCCTTCCGGCAGGCAGCGGGCTGATGCTGCGGCGCCCGTTCCGATCGCCGCATCACACGATCTCGACGGCCGGCCTCGCCGGTGGGGGGACGATGGTCCGCCCCGGCGAAGTAAGCCTGGCGCACAACGGCGTGTTGTTTCTCGACGAGCTGCCGGAGTTCAGGCGGGAAGCTCTGGAAGTGATGCGTCAGCCGATGGAGGATGGCGTGGTCACGATCGCCAGGGCGCTACGGACGGTTACGTTCCCGTCGCGCTTCACGCTGGCGGCGGCGCTCAACCCCTGTCCGTGTGGATTCTTCAACGACGACCGGCGTGACTGCATCTGCAGCCCGCAACAGATCGCGCGCTATCTCTCGAAGATCTCCGGTCCGCTTCTCGACCGAATCGACCTCCAGGTCGAGGTTCCGGCACTCCCGGTGGAACAGATTGGATCCACGGAATCGGGGGAAAGCTCTGCCGACATCCGCGTCAGGGTCGAGGCGGCCCGCGCGCAACAGCGCCAGCGGTTTCAACGGTCATCCATCGTCTGCAACGCGGAGATGACGACCCGGCATCTCCGCAGATGGTGCTCGCTCGATGAACTGAGCCGGAGGCTGCTGCTTCAGGCCGTGGAGCGCCTGGGACTCTCCGCCCGGGCCCACGACCGGATCCTGAAGGTGGCCAGGACGATCGCCGACCTGGAGGGATCCGACGAACTCGGGGTGGGCCATGTTTCCGAAGCTGTGCAGTATCGAGCCCTGGACCGCGCCTATTTCGGACGCGGCGAACAACAGTCGCAGCAGAGGAGCGGCCGAGGCTGAACTCGCTGAAACGTAAGGCATTTACAGTAGTCGCGGGCGGTCCCTGCGGACTTCAGCCGGGACCGCCCGGCCTCGATCTGCCTTAAAGGGCATCAGAATAACGGAGCGGTGGGCGACGTTTTTGCGAGCGGCAATGGGTAAGAAATAATGTTGACAAAAAAATCAGAGATTTTATGATCGTAGAACGCAACATGGCCAGCGAGGGGTGAGGAGAGGCGGGATGGCATTCGAGAAATGGGAACCGCAACCTGAATACGAACGTTTCCCGGCATCGGCGACGATCGTGCAGTCGAGGCTCATACGGCTTCCGTCTCCCGTGGCCAGCATGCTGCGGCTGCGCGGGAAGACGAGCGCGAATCTCTACTACGACAAGAAGCGCAAGGTCATCGGGATCAAGCCGATCGATCGGAAAGAGGAAGGCTCGGCCAAGATTCGTCAGTCCGACAAATCGACGTCGCTCCACGTGCCGAGCTTCTTCCGCGCGTACGACATTAACGTACCGGGGATCAAGCGCTTTCACTGCTGGTACGACGAGAAGGAACGGATGGCGATGATCGACATCTCCAGACCCTCGCCGCGCGGCAGGCCGGCCGGCACGTAGCTGTACAAGGAAAAGCGACCCGTCGGGTCGCCTTTCTTTTTTGACGAAGAAAAAGAGCGACCCTTTCGGGCCGCTCTTTTCAATTCAATGAAGATGTTGTTGAAACTCAGTGGCCGGATGCGCGCAGCCGGCTCACTGGTGCACTGGTCTGCGTGGGGGTTGCCCACGACCGCATCGCGTCAATGGCTTCCTTGCTGATCGTCCACTGCATGCCTTCAACGAACGGAGCACCCGACGCGGTCGTTCCCGGGAAGAACGCACCGTTGTCCTGGAACAGGGTGGTGATCGAGGCGAACGGGATCTCGGTGTCGTACCCCTTGTTGATCGCGCGGATGAACTCATTCCCCAGGAACGTGTAGCCGAGGTCGGTCAGATGAAAGCCGTCCAGCCCGAAGAGACCGCCGGTGATGAATGAGGTCGTGAACGTGAAGGGACCAGCCTTGATCCCCTCCCCGTTAAGGGCGCGGTCGAACAAGCCGATGATGTCGGCGACCGGGATGTTTTTCGCAGCGGCGGCCGCTGTAATGATCGTGTTGAATTCGACAGCACGCGCTTCAATGGTTGCGATCTCGGCCTTCGTCAGAACGTCGCTGTCAGGCAGCGGTTTGCCGACGTCAGCAAGCGTCGGAAAGAGCGGCTTGAGTGCAGCCGGAATTCCGTAGCCCGTGGAGAGGTGGGTCGATGCGGTGAGGAGCACGCGATCGCCTGCAGACAGTTGACCGAAATTGCCGCCGCCGAGATCGGCGACGAAGTAGATCGGCTGGCTATTGTTGAGAACCGGCTGACGCGTGGCGGGATTGATGAGAACGGGAGCGACGGTCGTTGCGTACGGAATGGAAGCTACCTTCGTCGGCAGCGTTCCCGTGACCATCCCTGCATTGGGTGCGCCCGCGGTCAGCTTGTCGAGCATGAGGTTGTAGTTCGTGCGGAACGTTTCGACAGGCGTCAGACTGGCCGGCGTACCATCCAGCACTGCGCCGAGCAGATCATTTCCGCCGATCCATACTGCGATGAAGGTCGGTTTCGCGGCGAGCGTCTGGTCGACCGCCGTACCCTGGCCACGGAGGATGAAGCGAGCGAAGAGCTCTGCGGTGCGGGTGGGGTTCGCTTCTGCTCCGGTCAACTTCGTCAGGTCGCCGGCGCGGGCACCCGGGATGCTGAGGTTGTTGTAGATCCCTGGATAGGTCGTGTTAGTCGGCGTGCCCGAACCGGCGGCCGGCAGGATGACCGGCGGGTACGAGATGGCATCAACGAGCCGGAACTCGGAACCGATTCCCGGGTAGCTGACCGACGGAATTGCGAACGTTTTCACGCCAGCCTGACGGGCCACGATGGCCGGCCATGCATAGACCTGGTGATTGATGTTGAGCGAGCCGTTCGTGAAGCCGGCGCCGTAGCTGTCGCCGAGGGCCTGGAAGCGGGTGAAGTCGGCGGCGCCGCGGGCGGCGAAGCTTGGAAGTGCGAACAGCGACATGGCTGCAACTGCCGCTGCAATTCTCGTAAAGCTCTTGATCCGCATGATGGGTTCTCCTTGGGGGTGACTAGAAGCGATAGCCGAGGTTGACGCTCAGCAGGTTCCCGTCCGTACGATAGACGCCATTGAAGTTGTCGCCGCTGATGCCTTCCGTGCTGCGCTCGAGGAAATGGAGGACCATGTCGCTCGCTTCGAGCGTCAACGGCCCGCGACGATAACCGACGCCGAAGGTGACGCCGACGCGATCCGCATCTGGAAGCAGGGGACCGACGCCCTCAGTTGGCTGCGGGTTTTCGTCATAGACGGTTCCGAGACGGACGGCCCATGTGTCGCCGATGTTGCGGTTCGCACCGAGGCGGTACGAGAAGGTGTCATCCCAGTTCTGCGGGCGATTGAGGTTGTTGGCCGGAGTGGTCTGGAACTCGACGAGCAGCGTCTTGAAGCGGCTCCAGGTCGTATGCGTCAGGTCGAACTCGATGTCCCAGTTTGGAATCGCTGAGGTGGCGATCCCGACTGCAGTGACGGCCGGGAAGGGGAGAGTGGCCTTGATCCCCTGATTCGGCGGCAGGCCAGCCTTGACGATCGCGTCGAGCTGGGCGTTGCCGGTGGAGATCTGTGTGAACGTGGCGTCGCCGCCGAAGTCGATGTCCATGTCGGCGCGGTACGAGGCGCCGACGCGGAGGGTCGGAGTCGGCTTGAAGAGGACACCTGCGGTCCAGCCGATTCCGGATTCCCAGTCGCTGCTGAGATAGATATTGGCGACGTCGCTGATCCGCTGCGTGAACGGATTGAATATGCCGTTGTTCCGCTGCAGGGTCAGGCGCGCGCGCCGGTATTCGACGCCGGCGCCGATGGCGAGGCGTCCGTCAGTCGTCTGCCAGGCGGCCGAGGGCTGCACCGACACTGTCTTGAGATTGGTATCGCGGGCAATGAAGCGGCCAGGATACGGATCCTGCCAGTCGGTGCGCAGGCCGTACGCGGCGAACAATCCGACACCGATAGTCAGGTTGTTGCCAATCGGCACCACGGAGTAAGTGTTCGGGATGATGAAAAGGTGACGGTCAAATTTGGCGCTGACGCCAGAAGCAAACGTATCGTCAGCGGCGCCTTCGAAGTCATTGGAAAAGCTGATGAAGGTGCCGCCGGTCATGGCGGCCATATGATGCTGCTGCGCGAGGCCGGCAACGTTGTAGAACATGGCGCTAGGATCGTCGGCGGTTGCGACGAAGGCGCCGGCCATGCCGCTTGCTTTCGCACCCTGCTCGAAGATCGAGAAGCCGGATCCGAACGCGGGACCCGTCAGCGTAAGCGACGCGACGGAAATCAGGAACATCAGTCTGCTCAGGGGACGCAAAGGAACCTCCTCAGGTAAATCGTCGCTGTCTGTCTGCCCAGCGGGAATGCGGCGGATGATAGCACCGATAACAGTGGTCATATGAGACGGTTCCTCATGCTTTTGGCTCTTCTTTCCGTGCCGGTCGAAACGCGCGCCGGATTGACCTACCGCTTCGACAGCGTGACCGAGGGAATGGCTCGCTCGACGATCGCCGGGGTGGTCAAGGTCGATGGCCCGAAAGTCCGGATGGACGTTGTCCGAGGTGACGGTACCGTGTTCAAGGATGGCGGGGTCGTTCTCTCGCACGACGGTGGGCGCACGGTACGCGTGGCGGACCTTGCCGAACGGACGTTCTACGATGTGAAGATTGAGGACCTCGCCGGCGACGCAGCCGGCTTGCTCGCGCAATTCGGTTCATCGATTACCTTCACACTCCAGAATCCTCGCGTTTCTGTCCGTGACCTTGGCGCATCGCAGAAGATCGAGGGCTTCAGGACGAGGCGGACTCTGGTCGAGACCTCGCATGACCTGCGGGTCGACGCCATGGGGCAGGGGATCACCATCCGAATCGTGACGCGAAACGAGGTGTGGACCACCGATCAGATCGAGGGAGCGCTGGCCGGCTTTCTTCAGATGCAGGGAGTGCGCACCGGCGTCGCAGCCATCGACGGCATTCTCGAAGCCCAGAGCGGAAAGATCACCGGATTTCCCTTGCGCCAGGTCGCAACCGTGAACGTGATCCAGAACGGACAGGCCATCACTTCCACCACCACAGTGACTCTTCGGGACGTGCTCAAACGCAACCTTGCAGCGGTGGAGTTCACGCTTCCGCGCGATTTGAAGAAGGTGAAGAATCCACTGGCAGGCAAGATCAGCGGTCAGCGGTGAGGTGGAAACCAGAAGGCAGAAGGCAGAAGGCAGAAGGCAGAAGGCAGAAGGCAGAAAACAGAAGGCAGAGTGTGGAGTGGAGAACCAGATCCTCGGTTCCACCGTTCCACCGTTCCACCTTCTAGTTTCTGGTTTCTGCCTTATGGTTTCTGCCTTCTGCCTTCTGCCTTCTGCCTTTCCTGACCCCCGACCCCTGCGCTCACAGGAGATCCCGCAGCACCGAGTTGGCCAGCTCTGCGTTCGCCTTGCCCCGCATCTCCTTCATGAGGGCGCCGACCAGGAAGCCGAAGAGTTTTGTCTGGCCGGCGCGGTATTCGGCAACCTGCGCCGGATGGCGTTCGAGGACGCGCTGTGCGGCTTCGCGGATCATGGCGGGGTCGGAAACCTGCGCGAGTCCCTTTCGGGCTACGATCGATTCGGGCGCTTCGCCGGAGTTGGCCATCTCTTCGAAGACTTCCTTCGCGATCTTCCCGCTGATCTCGCCGGCGTTGGCCATGCGGATCAGAGCTCCGAGGAGCGCGGGCGTCACGCGAAATGCCGCGATCTCGATCTTGAGTTCGTTGAGGAGCCGTAGCACCTCGTTTCGAACCCAGTTCGCGGCGTGCCGGGCGCTCCCGCTTTCTACTACGGTCGACTCGAAGTAGTCGGCCAGGTCGCGCGAGACCACGAGCATCTCGGCGTCGATCGCCGTCAGTCCGTACTCACTCTGATACCGCTCGCTCCGAACGTGAGGCAGGATGGGGAGCGCGGCCCGCACAGCTTCGATCTCGCCGGGCGAGACTCGCAGCGGTTCGAGGTCGGGGTCGGGAAAATAGCGATAGTCGTGTGCCTCTTCCTTCGTGCGCATGACGCGCGTCTCGTTGGCGGCAGGATCGAACAGCCGCGTTTCGAGCGTGATCGTGCCGCCTCCCTCGATCACTTTGATCTGCCGTTCGACTTCGAACTCGATGGCGCGTCCCAGGAAGCGGAAGGAGTTGAGGTTCTTGACTTCCGTGCGCGTCCCGAGTGGTTCCCCCGGGCGGCGGACAGAGACATTCGCGTCGCACCGGAGCGATCCTTCCTCCATGTTGCCGTCGCAGACTTCGGTGTACATCAGCAGCTGCCGCAGCCTCGTCAGATAGGCGATGGCCTCCTCGGCGCTGTGGAGGTCAGGCTCCGTCACGATCTCGATCAGTGGCGTTCCGGCTCGATTGAGATCGACCAGCGAGACGTCTGCGTGATGCATGAGCTTCCCCGCATCCTCCTCGAGATGGATGCGACTCAGCTTCACTTCCAGCGAGCCCGCCCTCACGCGTCCGTTTGTCGCGATGGGGCGGTCGAACTGCGAGATCTGGTAGCCCTTGGGGAGGTCGGGATAGAAGTAGTTCTTCCTGGCGAAGATCGACTCTTCGTGCACGGTGCAGCCGGTCGCGATCGCCATGCGCATCGCCAGCTCTGCCGCGCGGGCATTGAGGACGGGGAGGGCACCTGGATATCCGAGGCAGACGGGGCAGACGTTCGTGTTGGGTTCGGCGCCGAATGCGATCGAGCAGGAGCAGAAGATCTTGGTGCGCGTCAGGAGGCGGGCATGCACCTCCAGTCCGATGACGACTTCCCACGCTGACATGGAGGCGGATTATAGGAGGTGACCGGTGCGCGCGCTTCACTTCGGCACGATCGCAGGATGCATTGCACGCCGGACGCATTACAATGCTGCCGTCCCCCATGATGCATACGCCGGTCTACAGAATCTGGCAGGCTTCCCTCGTGCTGATCACGATCGCGATGGCCATCTGGTCGCTCGCGACGTCGGCTCCCGGCGTCCTGACTGCGGTCGTGGTGATGGCTGTGCTCGTGGGAGTGGCCTCCCTTGTTCGCATCGATGCGGGGGAAGAGACCATCGCATTCGAGGCGTCCGTCGTTTTCGGAGCGCTCATCATTTTCCACGACCCCCGAATCGCACTACTGGCCGTCGTGTTTGGCGCGGGCGCTCAGTCGCTCTACGACGGAGCGCGCAAGAAGCAGTGGTCCATCGACCGTGCCTACGGAGTGGGACAGCTCGCACTCTCATCATTCCTGGTTGGCTGGCTCTACACGTCTGCTGTAGCCCCCGACGCTGGAACCGACGCGAAGATCGCCGGCTACATCCTTCTTCTCGTCGGCTATCTGGTCATGCAGCTTCTGTGGCTCTCGCTGCGCCGCTATTTCGAGAGTGATTCCCGGCCGGTGGATTTCCGCCGCGTCCTCATGGTGCAGGGCAAGTCGCTGCTCCTCGTCAGCGCGATCATCGTGATCGAGGTGATGCTATACCGCACGTACGGGCTCACCGGCTTCGCCATCGGCTTCCTGCCTGTGGTGCTCGTCGCGTTCGCGATGCGGAATGAGGTCGAGGCCTCCCAGCAGAACAGCGAATTGCTGCGGCGGAACCGCGAACTGTCGATCCTCACGGAAAACTCGACGAAGATCCTCTCCGCCGAAACGGACGAGGAAACGCTCAAACGGCTGATGGGACTGCTCTCCAGCCTGGCGAGATTGAAGGCCTGCGCCGTCGTCACCTGGAACCCGAACCCCGACGTTCCATCGACGGTCTACCGCTTTGGTGAGTGCCTGAAGACGGACCAGGACATCCTGCGCTGGGTCGATGCAGCTGGATTCGCGCAGTCAGCGCCGAGCCGTGCATTCGTGTTCCAGAACGACCTCCGTCGCTTTCCGCTGTCCGATGGTCCGGGAATCCAGGTGCTGATCGGGATCCAGACGCCTGAGGTGATCTACGGCATCCTGATGTTCGAAACCGAGGATGCGTCGATCCTGAAGGCGGGGAGCCTGAATCTGCTGACGCTGCTGGTGAACCAGACCGCGCTGTCGGTCCAGGATCACCTGTTGCGACGCGAGATGCAGGAAAAGAATCGCGAACTCGAGTCGCGCGCAAATACGATGCGTACCGTGCTCGATGTTTCGAGCAAGGTGCTGCGCCAGCTGAATGTCGACGCAGCCTTCACGCAGATCGCGCAGGCCATCCGCAGCGCGCTCGGATTCGAGATTGTCGTGTTCGCGCTCCGCGATTCGAAGAGTGGAGAGTTCACCCGTCGCGCCCAGGTCGGGCTCGATGACGTCTGGGAGGAGATGAGGAAGAAGCACATCAGCGAGAAGCAGGTGAAGAGTTTCTTCAATCCTGAGTTCCTGATGTCGCGCTCCTTCTACGTCCCGAACACGGCGCTGCGTCACAGCGAGAGCGAGATGTTCATCCTCCCTGAGGATTCATCGACGAGCATGCTCGAGGAATGGCACGAGAACGACACGCTTTTCGTTCCGCTGCAGAGCGGAGAAGACGTGCTCGGCTATCTCTCGGTGCGTGAGCACCAGGATCGTCGCCGGCCCTCGACTGAAAAAGTCGAAGCACTGGAAGTCTTCGCGGTGCAGGCCGTCACGGCGTTCCAGTTGATCCGGCAGTACGAAGAGATCGAACGCCTCACAATCGTCGACTCCCTGACGGACGCGCACAATCACCGGCACTTCCAGCAGCGGCTGCGTGAAGAAATCAAACGGCATGTGAGACTTCCTCAGTCGACGTTTGCACTGGCGCTGCTCGACATCGACAACTTCAAGCGAATCAACGACACATACGGCCATCCGACGGGTGACGAGATGCTCCGAGGGCTCGTGAGGATCCTCAAGGAGCGCAAGCGCGAGACGGACCTCGTGGCGCGATATGGCGGCGAAGAGTTCGCCATCATTCTTCCGGACGCCGACCCGGCCTCCGCGTTCGAAGCGGCCAATCGCTTCCGCCAGTTCATCGAAGAATCCGAGTTCGACATGCCGGCCATCGGCAGGACGCTAAAGATGACGGTCAGCATCGGGGTGGCCATGTGCCCGCTCGATGGAGACAGCGAAGTCCACCTGATCGCCCGCTCCGACGCCGCGCTCTATCACGCCAAGAAGATGGGCAAGAACCGCGTCAGCATGGCGTCGGAAGTCATCAAAGCCGCAACCCAGCCGGCCTGAAGACGCGCGAGCGGCAGCGGGCCATC
Source organism: Thermoanaerobaculia bacterium (assembly GCA_046590585.1). Classification (GTDB taxonomy): domain Bacteria; phylum Acidobacteriota; class Thermoanaerobaculia; order Gp7-AA8; family Gp7-AA8; genus JBKJVD01. The sequence continues at coordinate 13,058 of JBKJVD010000005.1, forward strand.
TGCGTCGTTGTCGCTTCGGGCGAACGACTCGACGTAGAGTAACCACGCCTCGCCGTTCGCCCTCGCTCCGCCTCGCAGCTGACCCACTGCCCTTCGCGCTCACGGTGTCCCGAGTTCTGAAGACGCGCGAACGGCAGCGGGCCATCTGCTTCGTTGTCGCTTCGGGCGAACGGCTCAACGTAGAGATACCACGCCTCGTTGATGCAGGTTTCGGAGCGCGCACGAATTCCAGAGGCCGTTGGACGCAAATCAGTCAGCGTGGATTTGGCGCGCGGGGAACCCTCGGCGTCGCGAGTATCCACAGGGCAGTCGGACGCTCGACGCGCCCGACCGTCGGACGGGGTCGTCCAACGGCCTCTTAGTTCCAGCGATCGTCGCCCGTTCCAGCGTTCACCGCGCTTAGTGAAGATCCG
>JBKJVD010000129.1:0-14955 GCA_046590585.1 Thermoanaerobaculia bacterium
GCGGGCGACGTCTGGGTGGTGGGACAGACCGACTCGGCGAACTTCCCTGTGAAGCCTGGTGCTATCCAGACCATCCACGGGGGCGGACTGTTCGACGGCTTCGCCGTGAAGATCGGAGATGCCTTGACTGTAACGTCGGTGGTGCCGACATCCGGATCAACGACGGGCGGTACTCCCGTGACGGTAACGGGGACGGGATTCATGTCGGGTGCGACGGCGACCTTCGGGGGCGCGGCAGCATCGGCCGTGTCTGTTGTGAGCCCGACGACCATCACGTTGTCGGCACCAGCGCACGCGCTCGGCGCAGTGAACGTAGTCGTGACGAACCTCGACAGCCAGGTAGGGACCCTGGCGGGCGGGTTCACCTACATCACGATGGCAGCCCTGACCTTTACGGATGACCCTCTGCAAGCGGGGATCACGCGGGTGAAAGCCGTCCATCTGACCGAGATGCGCACGGCAGTAGACACCCTGCGCAGTCGGTATGCGTTGACGGCGGTCTCGTGGACGGACGGCGTGCTCAATCCCGGTGTGACAGTGGTGAAGGCGGCGCACGTGACGGAACTGCGCACGGCGCTGGAGCAGGTCTACACCACCGCCGCCCGCACCGTGCCGACCTGGAATCCGGCAACGATCACCGGCGGATCGACGGTCATCACGGCGGCCCAGACCACCGAATTGCGTACAGCGATTCGCGCGATCTGGTGAAACGCCGGTGTTGTGCGTCTACTTCTCTGAGGCCGTGGGCTCGCAGGAACCGTGGTACCGCTCCCACGTCGTCGTGCCGCTCTCGATTTTGATCGGGCTGACGGGTCTCGATCTGATTACGACTACGCGCTCAATCCTTTGAACGCGTTTCGATCGACTCCAGCTGTCTGGCCTTCTGGAGTCCCCCTGACGCAAACGCCAGATCGAGAATTTCCTCGAGCCATTCCAGACGCTGGGATGGCGTGGTTCGGGCGACGACCTCCGCGAGCTCATCGCGTGAGTCAGGCCATGAATACTCCTTGAGCGGTTTATCCACCGAGCTTATCCAGAGCCTCGAGCTGCGTGATGTCGTCATTGTCCTGGGGCGACCGGCGGTTTTCTTCATGCTGATCAGATCGCCGATCGAAGCCACCCGCACGGTCACGTCGTCAACGGCGCGGTTGATGCCGCTCGTCTGCAAGGGACTATTCGAACAGGTCGAACTCGGCCGCCGGAGCATCCTCAGGTGCCGACCAGCGCCATGTCTCGAAGACGTAAAGGTCGAAGAGGAGCAGGAAGACTTCACGGGACATGTGCCAGCGGCTGATCAGCCCACTGACGAGTCCACGCTTCGACTCCTTGATCACGTGCTTGAGACCGTAAATCACGGTGTGCTGCTGTCGCAGTCCGGCGTGGGAGCAGAAGCAGTTGAGCGCCGCTTCAATCTTGAAGCGCTCCATGTACTGCGGTGGTACCGTCTCGAACACGTCTCTCGTCATGACGCGGATACCCGAAAGCACCGGACCGCACTGCATGCGGAGATGGAGGAAGTCGAGCACCTCACCACGGTGACGGACCCCGATGTTCATGTCGCACTCGTCGCGCAGAACCGGCCCGACCAGCGCCTCGATCTGCTCCTCCGTGACGTTGTACATGTCAGCATCCACGAAGAAGAGGACGTCGTTGGTTGCGTGCTCGACGCCGACCCGCATCGCGAAGCCCTTTCCACAATTCTCGCGCAAAGCAATCGTCTTGACGTCGAAGCCGCGGGCAATCTCGACGGTCCGATCAGTCGACCCGTCACTGACCACGATGACTTCGTGGATCAGGGGGCTGGCAGAGAGCGCCTGGACGACCTCTCCGATCGTGCTCTCCTCGTTGTATGCCGCGATGATTGCGGTTGTCCTCAAATGCTCACCTCGAGACTGATTTTCGTGGTTATCCAGTGCAACCGGCAGACCATAGCACGGTACAAGCGCTGAGTCGTGAGTCGTGAGCTTCCGAAGTTCCGGCGGCGCCGAGTGGACCGTCAGAGGCACTCGTGTGTCCATCGAGGCACGAAACGTCCCCGTGACCGGACAGCCAGTTGTCCAGGGCGCAGACCTCGCCATCTCAAGAATCCGCCCATTTACCGGGCGGCGCTCCCTCCTCATCACCCATCGGTTGCTCCCTCGAACTTGAGCACACCCTTTGCACTTACCTGCGTCCGCCATGAAACGATCCCTGACTTTTGCCACCCTCCTGACCGCGATCTGCATCGTGCTTGGGGTGATGACGCTCTCCCTCTCCGGCTGCAGCACGGTTGCCAGAGCCCTGAACATCGAAAATCCGCGCTATTCGATCCGCGACATCCGTCCCCGGGTCGACATCGCCATCCCGTTGTCGGCGTCCTCGATCGATTTCGACTTTACGGTCGGGATCGAGAACCCGAACTCGGTGGGCCTGAAGCTCGATCGGATCGATTTCAGCCTGTTCGTCAACGAAAGCCGCATTCTGGACAGCGTGAGCGATCAGCGGATCAACATTCCGGCGCGCGGAACGGGCGATGTCCGTCTACGCGCCCGGGTCGGCTACCAGAGCATCCGTAGCCTGTGGGGCGAGGTCGCTGACATGGTCCAGGGAAATCGCGCCCGTTACGAACTGCGCGGAAATGCTCACTACGCCACGCCGATCGGCCGGATGACTTTCCCCGTCAGCGTCTTCTCCACCGGCGATCGCCGGTGAGGCCGGGGTCGTCGGGCAGGCGCCCGATCGACCCACATCCGCGTTACTGCCGGACGTTCCTCGTCACGGTGATCGTCTGCGCGACATAGCGCCCGCTGTCGTTCGCTCCGCGAATGCTGACTTCGTCGCCCCGTTCGAGGTCGCCCACCGCGTAGTCGCGATTGTTGAACTGCACCTTCGTGCTGGACGTGTAATAGATCGTCTGGGCGTTGTTTTGCTCGCGCAGGTTGTTGACGTAGCCGACGTCGACTGAAATCGTCTGGTTGCTGGTGTTGACTCCTGTGATCTGACCACGGATGTCGGACGACTGACTGGTCGACGGACTGCCGAGAATGGCGCCGAGAGCTCCCAGGGAACCGGACGAGCAGGCAGTCAGGGCCGTAAGCGCAACTGCAAGAGCAAGTTTTCGCATGTTGATCCTCCTCCTTCAGAATGTGAGCAAGGATCACGCCCTGCGAATGACTGAACGACCACGCTGGACCTATGTCGCACTTGCAGCAGCGCTGTACTTCGCGCAGGGATTTCCGTACGGGATCGTCAACGAACTCTTCCCTCTTTACCTGCGCCAGTCGGGAGTGTCACTCGCGCAGATCGGCCTCCTAAGTACAGTCGGGCTGGCCTGGACGTGGAAGGTACTCTGGTCGCCACTCGTCGACCGGTTCGGCTCGTACCGCGGCTGGATGATCGGTGCGCTGGCGGTGATCGCGAACGCGCTGCTGGCGCTCTCCTTCGTTCCGCCCTCGCAGACGAACCTCTTCTGGACCCTGGTGGCGATCATCGCCCTCGCTTCCGCCACGCAGGACATCGCCATCGACGCCATGACCGTTCGAGGGACTCCGCCGGCGATGCTGGGACCGGTGAACTCGGCACGCGTCGCAGCCTACCGGGGCTCGATGATCGTGGCTGGCGGCGCGCTGGCGGCGCTCACGCCATTCCTGGGATGGCGCGGCGTGCTGCAACTCGGCGCAGGAATCAGCGCGGCGCTCGCCTGCGCTGCGTTCCTGGTCCGCGATACGCGCGAAGCGCGCACCGGCGTGGTCACTCCCCTCGCCGGATTTGCAATCTGGTTCAAGAGGCCGCGCGCAGTTCTTTTCATCCTCTTCGTGCTGATTTACAAGATGGGCGACTTTGCGCTGACTCCAATGGTGAAGCCCTACTGGGTCGACCGCGGATTCACCGCCGCCGAGATCGGAACCGTGACCACGGTCATCGGCCTCTCCTTCCTCATCGCAGGCGCGATCGCGGGTGGAATCTTCCTCGCTCGTTTCGGGCTGATGGCCGGGCTGCTCTGGCTCGGGCTTCTCCAGATGCTGTCCAACTGCGGCTACGCGCTTGCGGCGAGCTTCGATCTCCCTCGCTCGGCGCTCTACGCTGCGACGATCATCGAGAGTTTCACGGCCGGTCTCGGCACCGCGGCGTTCCTGGCGTTCCTCATGTCGGTCTGTGACCGCGAACATGCAGCCACGCAGTTCGCCATGCTGACGGCGATCTTCGGACTTTCCCGTTCGCTGATTGGATCGTTCAGCGGAGTGGCCGCTCAATCATTCGGATATGCGCAGTATTTCTGGATCACCGTCGCCCTTGGAATTCCCGGGCTGCTGCTCCTGCCGTTCATGCGCGAGCAGTTGCGCCAGACCGCGGATCGGCCGGCAACCAGTGACGTTGTGATGGGGGGTTGACGATGCATCACCGTTTTTTTCTCGCTGCATTGCCCGAGATGGGCGAAGTCATATTGAAGGACAGCGAGTTTCATCATGCAGCGCGAGTAGTCCGCGTTCGCGAAGGAGAAACCATCGAACTCTTCGACGGTCGTGGGAAGGGGGTGACGGCCTTGGTGACGCGACTCGGCAAGGACGACGTCGTCGCCACCATCCAGAGCGTCGTCGATCCGGGGCGCGAGTCCCGCGTCGGCCTGACCCTGGCCATGGCCATCATCCAGTTGGAGAAGTTCGAACTGGTCCTGCAGAAGGCCACTGAACTCGGCGTCCGAAAGATCATCCCCTTCACCTCTGCACGCTGCGAGGTTCGTCCCGAGCGATATCGCGGCAAGGGAGAGCGCTGGGAGAAGATCGTCTTCGAGGCCGCGAAGCAGGCAGGCCGTCTCTCACTTCCAGCGCTCGATCCGCCGGTTACGTTCGAAGAAGTCGTCATGGGAAAAAGCCCACGAGTCCTTCTGGATGCGGACGCCGCCGCCGATGGTGGAGCCTGCGTCGACGGTACCGTCATCCTGATCGGACCTGAGGGCGGGTGGACGGATGAGGAACTCGAACTCGCGCGTACCGAGGGAGTGCGCTTCCGCAGGCTCGGACCACGCCGGCTGCGCGCCGAAACCGCCGCCATCGCCGCAATTGCAGTCATGGCCTCGGAGGCGGGCGATCTGGCGTGAGCCATCGTGTCGCGACCGGCCCGCTGGTTGCACCACTACCGATTCCGGCCCGTGGCGTTGCGCTCGCGCGTGATAGATTCACCAGCCGATTCACCATCTGGAGGTAGCGTCTTGGCCAGCGACACCCTCACCGTCACGGACAACCGAACTGGAAAATCGTACGAGCTCCCCATCACCGAGGGGACCATCAAGGCAACAGACCTGCGCAACATCAAGGTCGATAGCGAAGACTTCGGGATGATGACGTACGACCCCGCGTTCATGAACACGGCGTCGTGCCGGAGCTCGATCACGTTCATCGATGGTGACAAGGGCATCCTCGAATACCGCGGTTATCCGATCGAACAGCTCGCTGAACACAGCACCTACCTGGAAACCGCCTATCTTCTTCTCAACGGCGAACTGCCGACGAGTGCGGAGCTGGCCGATTTCACGTTCCGCATCACCCATCACACGATCATCAACGAAAACCTCAAGGGTCTCCTCGATTCGTTCCGCTACAACGCGCATCCGATGGGGAAGCTGATGTCGACCGTTGCGGCGCTGGGCACGTTCTATCCCGAGTCGAAGGAAATCCGGAACGTCGAGATCCGCCAGAAGCAGATCGACCGACTGATCGCGAAGATGATCACGATCGCCGCCTTCGGCTATCGACACATGGTCGGCATGCCGTACGCGTACCCTGACAACGATCTCTCCTACACCGGAAACTTCCTGAACATGATGTTCAAGACGACCGAGGTGAAGTACCAGCCTAACCCGGTTCTGGAGCGGGCGCTCGAGGTGCTCTTCATCCTTCACGCTGACCACGAGCAGAACTGCTCGACGGCGGTCATGCGCTCGGTGGGGAGTTCGGAAGTCGACCCTTATTCGGCGGTTGCCGCAGCGTCGGCTGCCCTGTTCGGTCCTCTCCACGGAGGAGCGAACGAAGCGGTCATCCGGATGCTCACCGAGATCGGCTCGGTGAAGAACGTGCCCGAGTTCATCAACAAGGTGAAAGCTGGTGACGGCGTCCGCCTGATGGGCTTCGGTCATCGTGTCTACAAGAACTACGACCCGCGCGCGACCATCATCAAGAAGGTCGCTTACGACGTGTTCGAGGTTACGGGCAAGAGCCCGCTGCTCGACATCGCCCTGGAACTGGAGCGGATCGCCCTCGAGGACGAGTACTTCATCAAGCGCAAGCTTTACCCGAACGTCGATTTCTACTCGGGCCTCATCTATCAGGCCATGGCCTTTCCGATGGACATGTTCACGGTGCTGTTTGCGATTCCCCGCGTCTCAGGCTGGCTCGCGCAATGGCAGGAAATGCTGGGCGATTCCGACCAGAAGATCGCCCGTCCCCGCCAGATTTACACCGGAGCGGACAAGCGTCCTTACGTAGCGATCTACAAGCGCTGAACTCAGGTCTCCTGACGATCCCCTTCACGGACGGCGCAAGCCGTCCTTTTTTTGGGCATTTCGTACGGAGGCGACACGGCCGGAAGAGTCGGGTTAGCATGGCGTCATGAGCGACGCCTTGATGCTTCAGGCCACGGCATTCAACTTGCGCGCGGCCGCTGCCGCTGTCGAAGACGACTTTGCCGGTCCGCAGTTGCGCCTTGCACTTTCCGTCCTCGACAACGCCATCGAAGCCGCGGTCCTGCAGTTGACGAGCGGAGCGGTCGGTGACATCGAGTTCGCGCTCGGCGATGTAGCCGGCGCGATCGATCAGCTTTCCTCGGAGGACGCGGACCGCTTCGCCGCCCCGATGTCGATGCTCCGCGATGACATCGCCCGGCTCAAGGAAGCCACCGGCCTCCCTGCCGATCTGATCGAGTCGATGCAGGGCCTCCTCTCCAGATTGACGCTTCGAAAGAAGGCGATCGGGCGTCAGGGCTACGTCGAAGGGGCTACCGAAGACGACTTGCCGCACCCTCCCCAGGAGTTGAGGGCAGAGGCAATTCCGATCCGCGATGCGCTGGCCGCCGCCGGCTTCGCCACCGAAGCGCTCAACGCGCTGATCGACGATCCCGCATCGTTCCGTCTGCACACGATCCTCGACATCATGAACGAACTCGAGATCGCGATCGGCTGATCAGGACTTGCGCTTCAGCGCTCCCGCCCACCATTCGCCTCGCGACGTTTCGATCGCGACGGAGAAGCCGAGTTCCTCCGCCGCTCCGACCACGTCGTCGCGGCGGACATTGAGGATACCGCTGAGCATGAGGGTGCCCCCCTGAGCCACGAACTCGACGACGCGCGGCAGCAGCGGCAGGATGACCTCCGGGATGATGTTCATGCTCACGAGGTCGAACGTTCCGTTTCTCAGGGCCTCGACTCCGCCAATGAACAGCGGCATTGAATCGTCCGCCACCGCATTGCGCATCCGGTTGTCCCGAAGCGGACCGTACGCATCGAGATCGTTGTCGAACGCCACCACCTTCGCTGCTCCCAGCCTCAGCATCGCGATGGCCAGAATGCCGCTTCCGGTGCCGATGTCGAGGGCGACCTTCCCCGCACGAGGCAAGGCCATCTCCACGGTTGCGTAGGCTTCTGCAATCGAGACCCCTCCAGTAGCGGATGATTCGTCGAAGATCGATTCGAGAAGTTCCATGCAGAGCGAGGTGGTCTCATGCGAGCCGGTACCGAAGGCGAGTTCCTGCGGCACGACGATCGCCAGCCGGCTGGGATCCGCCGCGAGAAGACGTGCGTCGGGCGCGACGATGAAGCGCTTGCCGATCATCATCGGCTCGAGAGACTGTTCGTACATCGCCAGCCAGTCGACCCTCTCCCGTTCGAGCTGTCGCAGTTCGACATCGAGTTCGATCAGCATGCCGGCCGCTTCCTGCCTCGCTTCGGCCGAATCGAAATACGCACTCAACACGCTCTCGGGTCCCTGGTCGTTCACGGCACTGCCTGTCGATGCGCTCCTGAACAGCCTGGACTGCACGGCTTCATCGAGTTCGAGATCGGAGGGATCGAAGACGATCTCGAGGATGTAATCGGTCACTCGATCACCGTCCACTCGCCATCCACCTCGTTCAACTCGTTCACCACGTCGTTCTTCGCCGTGAGCAGACGCCAGAAGATCACCAGATGGGTCACGATGATCAGCGGCATCACGAACGTGGAAAGAAGGGAGACGGGGAACTTCGCCATCGCCGACATCGACGACGGTACGGCACTCGCCAGCCTCTGCCCTGTGGAGAGGGCGAGGAACGTGTGAGTCAGGCCTGCGAGATTCCAACCGAAAACCGCTCCCCGGCGCCAGCCCTCGCGCTCGGTTGCAATCGGGAGGATCAGCAGCGCCGCGATCCCGACGATCACGTCACCCCACCCGGCAATCATTGCGAACGACTGGGGCAGTCTCGAGGCATCGTACTCATGGCGGACCAGCAACCCGGCAGCAATGCGGGACAGGTGGCAGGCGATCAGGAATCCGAGCGGGACGGCGCGCATGGCCCGGCGCATCGGGCTGACGGCGAAAATCAGGATCAGCATCGCCGCCGTGATGCCTGCGATCACCAGCAGCAATGACGACATCGGCAGCTGACCCAGGACCCCGGAGGCACCGGCTGCGAGGGCAGCAACGAGCCAGAGCAGCAGCACTCCCCCCACTGATTTTGTCGACATCCTTTCCTCCCGATCAGAACGAGGCGCAGACACGCTGCCGCACCGACAGTACCGATTTCTGCGCGAATTGTTTCTTGTAGGCCGTGACCAGAGAGTCAGCCTTTGCAGTTTCTTCGGGGACATCCTTCTGCAGGATCTGGAGGACGAACGACGTCTCTTCTAACAGTTCGCCTTCACCATCGCGCCACTGACCTTTTGCCTGCCACCAGGTGAGGCCGTCCGGGAACGCCGGCGTGACCGCGTGCTCGAGAAACTGCAGCCAGTCAGATTGAGCGACCGGCGCCGCGTCGGCCCGCTGCGTCCCGAAGTAAAGCGTATCAACGGTTGCAGGAAACTGATCGGCGCCACACTGCCCGGGATGAAGGGTAGTGGCGCATCCCGCGAGCGAAACCACGAGAAAAATAAGAGCAATTTTCCGCATGCGACAGCCTAACCGCGAGGTGCAGAAAAGCCAAAGGAAAGTGATGGGCCCGGCAGCAGCGAACGGGCGGTCAGGTGTCAGAATTCAGCGGTCAGGAAAGGCTCCTCCCCGCTTTCGTCAGCCAAGTCCGTGACCCGCCGCCGCCTCCCTGACCTCTGACCCCTAACTCCTGCCCCCTGCTCCAGCGAACGGGCGGTCACGCTGGTCAGGTAGCGAAGAAGTCCTTCACCTTGTCGAGGACCCGGCGTTCCGGCGGAGTCTCTCCATCCAACTCGGCCAGACGCTCGAGCAGCTTGCGCTGCTCCTCCCCGAGCACCGTCGGGATCCGCACCGAGACGTGAACGTAGTGATCGCCGCGGCCCGAACCGTCGACGAACGGAACGCCCTTCCCGCGAAGGCGGAAGACCTGGGCGGGCTGGGTTCCCGCCGGCAGGCGCAACGGCTCGCTGCCGTCGATCACGTCGATCTTCATCTCCGCGCCAAGAGCGGCCTGCGTCAACGTGACCGGCTGATCGGAATGAATGTCGTAGTCGCGCCGTGTGAACCTCGGGTGATCGGTCACGGAAAGAAAGACGTACAGATCGCCGGCCGGACCGCCGTTATAACCAGCCTCACCCTCGCCACCGACGCGGAGACGCGATCCTTCATCGACTCCAGCCGGAATCTTCACCGACAGTTGCTTTTCCTCGCGAATGCGACCGGCTCCGTTGCAGGTCGCACAGGGGTCCTTGATCACCTTGCCGTTCCCGCCGCACTGAGTACAGGTCCGGGCCACGGCGAAGAATCCCTGTGAGTAGCGCACCTGTCCCCGGCCACCGCAACCGCTGCACGGGACCGGCTGCGTCCCCGGTTTCGCTCCGCTCCCACTGCAGGTCACGCAGGAAATGTTGCGCGGAACATCGAGCGTCACGTCCTTGCCGAACGCCGCCTCCATGAAATCGATCTCGAGATCGTACCGAAGGTCGTTGCCGCGCGTGGCCCGCGTGGCCCGCCGGCGCCCGCCACCGAAGACGTCACCGAACCCGAACAGGTCCCCCAGGATGTCGCCAAAATCGGCAAACTGGTTGGGATCGAAGCCACCGCCGCCTGCGGCCGCGGCATGACCGAAACGATCGTAGCGGGCGCGCTTCTCTTCATCCGACAGGACGCCATAGGCCTCTGCAGCTTCCTTGAACTTCTCTTCGGCTGCAGCATCGCCCGGATTCTTGTCAGGGTGAAACTTGAGCGCCATCTTGCGATAGGCCTTCTTGATCTCATCGAGCCCCGCACCTCGCTCGACAGCCAGTACTTCGTAGTAGTCACGTTTCTCGGTGGTCGCCATGATTCCGATGGGATCCAGCAGGGCGCACGGCCCCGGGATCGGTCAGGTGGAACTGCCAGGGGCCGTCATTTTAGAGGGGTTGTAGAGCATGACGGTGGTGAGGATGCGCGAGGCAGTCTGCAGTTCGTAAATCGCGTCGTTGAGTGCCTGCTTCTCCTCTGACGCCACATTCTCTTTCGCCTTGTTGATGATCTTCTGCACTTTTGCGCGGTCGTCGTCGCTGAGCAGCTTGCCGAACTCGCGGAAGACCTTTTCGTTCGTGTAGACCATCCCCTCGAGCTTGTTCTGAACGAGCCGCACCTCACGCCGCTGCACGTCGACGCGCTGAAACTCCTCAGCCTCGGTGACGATGCGCGTGATTTCGTCCTTTGACAGGCCGCCAGCCGGGTTGATCTGGACGCCCGTCGATTGCCCCGTGGCCTGATCCCGCGCGGTGACATTCACGATTCCATTCGAGTCGATCGAGAACGTCACCTCGATCTGGGGAACGCCGCGCGGGGACGGCGGAACGCCCACCAGGTCGAACTTGCCGAGCGATTTGTTCTCGCGCGAAAAATCCCGCTCGCCCTGAAGCACGTGGACCTGCACCTTGGTCTGGTTGTCCGCAACCGTCGTGAAGATGAGTGAGTTCTTCGTCGGAATCGTCGAGTTTCTCTCGATGATCTTGGTGAACAGGCCACCATGCGTCTCGATGCCGAGGGACAGGGGCGTGACATCGAGCAGGATCATGTCCTTGATGTCACCGCGCAGGATGCCGCCCTGTACTGCGGCCCCGATCGCGACTACCTCATCAGGGTTGATGTTCCGGTTCGGCTCTTTTCCGAACACCTTCTGGACGGCTTCGACGACCTTCGGCATGCGCGTCTGCCCGCCGACGAGGACGACTTCATCGACCTGGTCGGGCGAGAGTCCGGCTGCTTTCAGTGCGTCCACGACGGGATCGATGGTTCGCTGGATCAGGTCCTCGACCATCTTCTCGAAGTCGGCTCGCCTCAGCACGGTGTTGAGATGCTTGGGGCCTGACCCGTCCGCCGAGATGAAAGGCAGCGTGATGCGGCTCTCGTCGGCGATGGAAAGCTCGCACTTGGCCCGCTCGGCCGCTTCCTTCAACCTCTGTAACGCCATGCGGTCTTCACGCAGGTCGATGCCGGTCTCTTTCTCGAACGTGGCGATCATCCAGTCCATGATCCGCTTGTCGAAATCTTCCCCGCCGAGGTAGGTGTCGCCGGAAGTCGAGAGCACTTCGAAGAGGCCGTCCTCGAGTTTCAGGATCGAGACGTCGAACGTTCCGCCTCCCAGGTCGTAAACGGCGATGATCTGGTTCTGCCGGTTGTCGAGCCCGTACGCCAGCGCCGCAGCCGTCGGTTCGTTGATGATCCGCAGAACGTCGAGGCCGGCGATCTTTCCGGCGTCGCGCGTCGCCTGCCGCTGCGAATCATTGAAATAGGCCGGAACGGTGATGATGGCTTCAGTGATCGGTTCGCCGAGAAACTCCTCGGCGAAGGATTTGATCTCCATCAGCACGAACGCTGATACCTCTTCCGGCGAATAGTCGCGCTCCCGGATCTTCACCTTCACATCACCGTTGCCGGCGGGAACGATCTGATACGGAAGCACATTGTGCGCCTGCGTCACTTCGTCGGACTCGAACTTCCGTCCGATCAGCCGCTTGATCGCATAGATCGTGTTGAACGGATTCGTGATGGCCTGGCGCTTGGCAATCTGCCCGACGAGCCGTTCACCATCCTCGGTGAAACCGACCACGGAGGGAGTGGTGCGGCTTCCTTCACGATTCGCGATCACCTGCGGCGTCGTCACATCGACGACTGCTACACAGGAGTTGGTCGTGCCGAGGTCGATGCCGAGGATCTTTGCCATGCAGGGTTCGTCGAACAGTAAAACACGCCAGCGTCATCCATGCGAGCACTGGAAGAAGCGAGGAATGGTCAGGAAGTCGGTTCGCTCTCGGGTTCCGGACCGCCTACGGCGACCTTGACGAGGGCCGGGCGGATCAGGCGATCGTGAAGAAAGTAACCCTTCTGCATGACCTGGGAGACCGTGTGCGAAGGCACCGAGGGGTCGTCCTCGCGGACCACGGCCTCGTGGATATTCGGATCGAAGTGCACCCCTGCTTCGTCGATCACCCGGATGCCACTCTTCTGAAGCACGTCCGAGAGTTGTTTGTAGATCAGCACCACGCCGGTGTGAAAGTCTTCCCCCGCTTGCGCATGGTCGAACGCCCGGTCGAAGTTATCGAGGATCGGCAGCAGTTCGCGGATCGTGCCGGTCAGGGCGTACTTGAAAAAATCGGCCTTCTCCCGCTCCGAGCGCTTCCGGAAATTGTCGAAGTCGGCCAGGGTGCGCATGTAGCGGTCCTTCACCTCGCGCAGTTCGTCTGACGAGCCGGCAGCCGCCTGATTCGCTGGCGGCGCCACCGTCTCGGCCGCAGCCTGCTGGTACTCGGCTTCCTCGATCTCGTGCTCGATGTCGTCGAGAGTCGTGTCGGAGTCTTCGATCACGTAGGTATCGTCGTCGGACGTGTTGTCGTCGTTCTGGTCAGACATGCTCAGTGTTGCTCCTCATCCTCTTCGATCTTCCGGCTCAGCGCCCGGCTCAGGTAGTCCACCAGCGGCGCGACACGAGCGTACTCCATTCGCATCGGCCCGATGATACCGACCATCCCCAGGGGAGCGGAACTCGTTCCGTACCGCCTGGCCACGAGGCTGAAGCTGTGGACCTGTGTGAAATTGCTCTCCGACCCGATGAGAATCTGCAATCCATCCTCATTGAGGCAGGAGTTGAGGATCTCCACGAGCTTTTCCTTTTCCTGCAGGGCGAGAAACGTCTTCCGCAGCGCTGCCGCATCCGTGAACTCGGGCTTCAGCAGGATCGACGTGGCGCCTTCGACGTAAAGCTCATGCTGCAGAGGCGCCACGTCGTCGACGGTTTCGATCCCGAGTGCGATGGCCTTCTTGAGCATGTCGTCATCGAGCGTGCGTTCCTCTTCGGTCAGCCGGATCAGCCTGCGGCGGATCTGGTCGAGCGAAAGCCCGGCGAACTCCGTCGTGATGTAGCGGCTGACTTTCTGCAGATCTTCGCGGGACAGCGGCACCCGGATGTCGATCATCTTGTTCACGACGACGCCGTTGGTGCCGACGATCACGCACATGATGCGGTTCTCGGCGATCAGCACGAAATCCATGCTCCGGATCACGAACTGCAGCAGCGTCGGCATGAACACCACGCCGATCTGGTCGCTCATCTGCGAAAGCGTCAGCGACGCATCCTGCAGGACCGCCTCGATTTCGCTGGAGGTCTGCACGCGCAGGTCGATCTCATTCCTCTCGAGTTGCGTGAGGTTCTGGGACCGCATCAGGTGCTCGATGAAGAACCGGTAGCCTCGATCGGTCGGCACACGGCCGGCAGAGGTATGAGGCTGGTGGAGGTAGCCGAGGTCTTCGAGATCGGCCATCACGTTGCGAAGGCTGGCCGGTGAGAGCGGAAACCGTCCGCATTTTGCGAGCGACCTCGAACTGATCGCTTCCCCGCTCGCCACATGCTGGAGGATGATCTCCCGCAGCACGTCGCGCGCGCGGCCGTCGAGTTCGGCTTCTGGGGTTTCGAGCTTATGGACCATTGGAAATCAGCGGGAGCACCGGCCCCGCAGTTGCAGCGTCATGAAAACCGGGACCAGCGCTCGCAATGCGTGAGCGCTAACTCGGTGATGAATGTAGAAATTGCGAGCGATACTGTCAAGGTTGGAGAGAATCCAGGCAACGCCATGAGAGATCTACGCCGCTTCTTCATCCTGACGATCGTCAGCGCGCTTGCCGGCGTCGCCGTGGCGCACGCTGCGGTGATCGACCGCATCGCTGCAATCGTCGATCGCCAGACCCTCACCGTCAGCGAAGTCACGCAGATGGTCGATCTCCGCCTCTTCGCCCGCCGTGGCGCCAGCGAAGATGACCATCGGCGCGAGGTGCTCGATGCGCTCATTGCGCAAGCGCTGCGGTTTCGTGACGTGGAGCGCTTCGGCGCGCAGGACATCCCGAAGGACTCGATCGAGGCGCGCCTCGATGAAATGCGGAAGCGCTTCAACTCCGTCGCAGAATTCGACGAGGCCCTGACGCGTACGGAACTGAGCCTGGACGAGGTCCGCGCACTCGTCAAACGACAGCTTCAGGTCGAAGCCTACATCCGCGAGCGGTTTCTGCCGCTGGTGTTCCTCACCAACGAAGACATCGAGGCCCATTACCGCACCGCCTGGAGCCAGCAGCGACGCGAGCGAGGCCTTCCCATCCCACCTCTGGCCACCGTGCGCGAAGAGATCCGTACCGCGCTTCGCAATCAGCGCCTCGAAGTCGAAATCGAGAAATGGACCGCCCAACTGCGAGCCCGCGCGAACGTCGACGTCCTGGCGTGGAAGTGACGAAGAGCTGAGCGGCGAAACGGACATCCGGGGTTTCAGCGGAAGATTGAACTGTTACGAAGAGGACGTTGGACGACCCCGTCCGACGGTCG
>JBKJVD010000101.1:0-8219 GCA_046590585.1 Thermoanaerobaculia bacterium
CCGAACAGCACCAGCAGCACGATCTTGAGGTTCGGCCAGTTTCCGAAGCTCTCCTTCAGAGGATTGGTTGACGTCTTCCCCTGGCTCTTGAGCGAGGTGAAGAGCGGCGACTCCTTCATCTTCAGGCGGATGTAGAACGACATCGCCACCAGGAGGATGGAGAGGAGGAAAGGCACCCGCCAGCCCCACTCCTTGAAGTCAGCCTCGGGGATCAGCTTGCGCACTCCGAGAATGACGCCGAGGGAGACGAAGAGGCCGAGTGTGGCAGTGATCTGGATGAAGCTCGTGTAGAAGCCACGCTTGTCGTCCGGGACGTGCTCGGCGACATACACCGCCGCGCCACCGTATTCGCCGCCGAGGGCGAGGCCCTGAAGCAGACGCAGGATGAGTAGTGCGATCGGCGCGAGGATACCGATGCTCTTGTACGTGGGCAGCAGCCCGATCAGGAACGTGGAAAAGCCCATGATCGACAGCGTGACGAGGAAGGCGTACTTGCGGCCGATGAGGTCACCGACGCGCCCGAACACGAGGGCGCCGAACGGGCGGACGACGAAGCCGGTGGCGAAGAGCGCCCAGGTCTTGATCAGGGCCCACGTCGGATCGCCGGCCGGGAACATGAGCTCAGACATGATCACGGCCAGGCTTCCAAAGATGTAGAAGTCGTACCACTCGATCATCGTGCCGAGCCCGGAGGCGAAGATCACTTTTCGGATCGGATAGCTGGTCTCATTCCGCATCGGGCCATGGTACTGGGAGGAATGCTGAATGTTGAATGCTGAATGGGGGCGGGCCGGCCTAGCGGACGGCTTCCTGTTCGGCGGAACCCGAAGTCAGAACGCAGAAGTCAGAATTCAGAAGTGAGAAAGGGGAACGAGGGGCCGGCCCGGTTCTCAATTCAGCATTCAACATTCAACATTCAACATTCGCCTTTCCGAGGGGTGGCATAATCGTGATTGCAGAGTGGTGCGCCGCACCCGGGTCCGGGCGACGTCGCGCCGCGGATTGCAGCATGCGCGTTTCGGTTTGTGCAGGTGTGGTGGACGGCGAGCGCCGGTTGTGGCGCGGTCGCATGGCGCTGCTGTTCCTGGTGTTCGTGCTGGCCAGTTCGCTTTCAGCCCTTCCCTTCGACCGCGAAATCAGCCAGTACGCACATCGCACGTGGCGTATTGAGGATGGCCTGCCGCATGGCGTCGTTCGCGGTGTAGCGCAGACGGACGATGGCTACCTGTGGGTTGCGACGTACGAAGGGCTGGCGCGCTTCAATGGCGAGTCGTTCACGAGATTCAACAAGACCAATGTCGCGGGATGGAAACGCGACACGATCCTGGCGCAACTGAAAGCGCGGGACGGGTCGTTGTGGATCGGCACCAACGGCGGCGGCGCCCTCCGAATGAAGGGCGGGAAGTTCGAGGTGCTGCTGCCGGCAAACGGGTTGCCGGGAGACATCGTGGCGGCGTTCACCGAGAGCAGCGACGGGACGGTCTGGATCGGGACCTCGGCGGGTCTCTGCGCGTGGAAGAACGGGCGAATCGTTCCAGCGGCGCCGGCGCCTGAAGGACAGCCCCCGATGTCGGTCATGGCGCTGACTGCGGCGAGCGATGGAACGATCTGGATCGGTACCCGGAACGCAGGGCTTTACTCGATGAGGGGAAACACGATCCTCAATGAGGGAATCGCAGGGCAGAACGTTCTCGCGCTTCGCAGCGATCCTGACGGGACGCTGTGGATCGGAGCCGGGGATGGGCTTTACCGGAGGGGACCCGACGGGGCGATCGGTCGCGTCGGCGTCATCCCCGAAGACCAGGTGACGGCGCTGTCGCGCGACTCGGATTCGACGCTCTGGGTGGGAACCTACACCCACGGCCTCTACCGTCTGGACGCTGCGGGGAAGGTGGCCCGCTATTCTTCGGAACAGGGTCTACTCAACAACTCCGTGCGGACGATTTTCGAGGATGCTGAAAAGACGCTCTGGGTCGGCACCAACGGTGGGCTGGAGTCGTTCATCGCCGGGAAGTTCGTCACGTTCGGATCGAACGAAGGGCTCTCCAACTCGTACGTGCGGACTGTGCTGGAAGACAGCAAAGGCAACGTCTGGGTGGGGACGGCGAGGGGTCTCAACCGGATCGGTGGCGGCACGACGCGAACCTTCACCACTTCGGATGGCTTGACAAACGACTACATCTTCAGCGTAGCGGAGACGCCGGATGGTTCCATCTGGGCAGGGACGCCGAGCGGGCTGAACCAGTTGGGCCCGTCGGGCAAAATTGTGCAGTACCACGAGGCGGAGGGGTTGCCCAGCCGCTCCGTACGGGCGTTGCATTGCGATCGTGGCGGCATGCTGTGGATTGGAACCGACAGCGGAGCGGCGCGCCTGGTGAACGGGAAGTTCGAACGCGTCATTCCGGGTGCGCGGTGGGATGCGACGTTCGTCCAGGCGTTCGCGGAGGCGCCTGACGGAACTCTCTGGCTGGGAAGCGATGGCCGCGGGATTGCGCGTTACTCGAACGGGACATTCCAGACATGGACCGATCGCGATGGGCTTCCCGACTCTCACATCCTGGCGCTCCACGTCGACCGCGAAGGCAGCGTCTGGATCGGTACGGACAGTGCGGGACTGATCCGGTTTCGCGATGGAAAGTTCAAGCAGTTCACGACCGCTTCCGGATTGCCGAGCGACAAGGTCCTGCAGTTGCTAGAGGACGAGTATGGCCGTCTCTGGTTCGGAGGAGGTCGCGGCATCTGGTATGCGTCGCGTCTCGATCTCAATGCATATGCGGATGGAGAGCGCAGTCACATCGAAGCGGTGACGTTTGGTTCAGGGGATGGCATACGAAGCGTGCAGTGCAACGGAAGCGTCTCGCCATCCGCGGTGCGCACCCGGGATGGGCGGCTCTGGTTCCCGACCAATGACGGTGTCGCCACGATCGTGCCGAAAGCGTCGTTCTTCACCAGCCAGCACAAGCTGCCAGTCGTCATCGAGCAGGTCGTGATCGACGGGGTGAGCCAGACGGCCTCGAGGGAACTGATCGTGCCGCCGGGAGCGCGTCAGATCGAAATCCATTACGCGGCGCTGACCTATGCATCGCCGTCGTCCGTCCGATTCCGTTACCGGCTCGATGGATTCGATGACACGTGGGTCGAAGCGGGGGGACGGCGGGTGGCGTACTACACCGGCGTTCCGCCGGCCCGCTACCGGTTTCGCGTGATTGCCGCGAACTCCGACGGAGTCTGGAATCAGCAGCCGGCCGTGATGGGCCTGCGCATACGTCCACGCTTCATGCAGACGGTCTGGTTCTACCTGCTTGTAGCGGGGGTGCTGGCGCTGGCGATCGCACTGGCCTACTACTTCAGGATTCGCCGGCTCAAGCGCCGCGAAGCGAAACTCGTTCAATTGGTCGCGCAGAGAACGAGCGAAATTCAGGCCGCGCTCGATGAGGCCAGGGCCGCTCACGAACTTTCCGAACACCAGGGACGCCTTCTCGCCACGGCTCTGGTCGAGGCGGAGTCGGCAAATCGCGCGAAGAGCACGTTTCTCGCGAACGTGAGTCACGAACTGCGCACGCCTCTCAACGCCATCATCGGATTCGCCAACCTGCTCGAGATGCAGGCGCCCCAGCGACTCGACGAGCGCCAGCAGCGCTTCGTCGGCAACATCGCGCTATCGGGACAGCACCTGCTGGAAGTGATCAATGACATTCTCGACCTGGCCAAGGTGGAATCCGGGCGAATCACGCTGCACACCGAAGATGCGAATCTCCGGGAACTGCTCAACGGCGTCATTGAGACGGCCCGCGGGCTCACGGTGTCGAGGCGGATCGAGATCGACGTGGAGATCCGGCCTGGGGCGGAACGAGTCATCGCTGACGCAACGAAGCTGAAACAGATCGTCTTCAACCTCGTCTCGAACGCAGTGAAATTTTCCCCGGATGCCACCCGGATCCGGATCGTCTCCTCGAGGCTCGGCGCGGTCGAGTCACCGCTGCATATCGACTCGGTAGCGATTGCCGTGATCGACGAAGGGATCGGGATCGCGCCCGAGAACCATCGCCTGATCTTCGAAGAGTTTCACCAGGTGCAGACCGCGCACAGCAAGCCGCCCGGCACCGGTCTCGGGCTGGCCCTGGTTCGCATGTTCTGCGAGTTGCACCAGGGAGAAGTGCGGGTGGAGAGTGAACTCGGCAAGGGCAGCCGCTTCACTGTCTACCTGCCCCTGCGAGAGGACGAACAGGAGTTGCGAGGCGCGCTTGCCGGGGTGCTCGAGTCGGAGACAGAGAGCTAGCTCTGAGGAATCGATGGTCAACTGCGCCGCAGTTCGATCACGGTGATCTCGCCCCCGACGCCGAGCCGCGATGGCGGGCCCCAGTAGCCGGTCCCGCGACTGACGTAGAGCCAGGTGGGGCCGACTTTGTGAAGGCCTGCAACGATCGGCTGGAAGAAACGGATGACCAGGTTGAACGGAAAGAACTGGCCGCCGTGCGTATGGCCGGAGAGTTGGAGATGCGTTCCAAAGCGCCCCGCTTCTTCTGCCATCTGAGGACGATGCGAGAGGAGAATGCGCACTGCGTCCGTCGGGGCATTCGCGAACGCGGCCCCGATATCCTGCTGATGAGATCCTCGTCCGACTGGATCGGTGACTCCCGCCATGATGAGTCTGGCCTTTCCGCGCCGGATCGTGCGGTGCTCGTTCTTGAGAAAGTCGATTCCGAACTCGGCGAGTGACGGCAGCCAGTCCGCTGCTCGCCAGTAGTACTCGTGGTTGCCCGTGACGTAGAAGATTCCGTCGCGGCTGCGAAGTTCACGGATCGGAAGGAGTTGATCGCGGATCTGCGAAAACTCGCCGTCGATGAAGTCGCCGGTGATCGCGATTGCGTCGGGCTCGAGTTCATTCGTCCGATCGACGAGGGACTGGATGAATCGCCGGCGGATTCCCGGGCCGGCATGGACATCACTCCATTGAACGATGCGGTAGCCGTCGAGTTCGGGAGGCAGGCCGTCAATCGCCACATCCACGCGTCGCGTGGCAGGGCAGCGCGCCTGCGCCGCTCCGATGCCCGTGAGCAGCGTCGCGCCGCCGATCACTGCGAAACTCGCGGCGACGACGTTGAACGCCGGCAGGGGAATCGCGGTGGCGGTGAATCGTACGATCGCGAAGATCATGCGCGCCACGTCGCTGGCGACGACGAGGAGCAGCAGCATCGCGAACAGGGCCATCGTGAGGTAGCCCATGAGATGGAGGATGTTCGTGCCATGCGCCGACCTGCCGCCCCTGGCCAGGAACGGAAGGATTGGGACGACCGACAGCAGCGCGAGCGCCGACCAGGCGGCGGCCGGGGCGATCCCGGTCGCATGCGCCGCGACCAGAAGAGGTCGCCCGGCGTACGAAAAAAGCGCCACCCAGGTCGAGAGAAACAGCGCGCTGCGGAACCAGGGAACTCTCGCGACCGCTACGTGGGAACGTGGACGATTCATCCTGCTGTAAACGGCAATTCGCCGCGCAATGTTTCAGGAGGGTGCCCGGCTCCTGTCTGCCGCCATTCAGCATTCAACATTCAGCATTCTTCTCCAAAGGGGTACATTGCTCGGCACATCGAGGAGATTCAGATGACAGTCACGGAACAGGCAGCTGCGACGAAGTACCCGACGGTTCGTAACTACATTGGCGGACGCTATGTGGATGCCAGCGCGCCGACGATCGAGGTGCTGAATCCCGCAGACGGCAGCGTGCTGTCGCATGTCCCGCTCTCTGGCGCCAGTGACGTCGCTGAGGCGGTTGCGGCCGCGCAGAACGCATTTCCGGCGTGGTCGGGGACTCCGATCAAGGAGCGGGTCCAGATCTTTTTCCGCTACAAGACGCTGCTCGAGCAGAACATCGATGAGCTTGCGTACCTGGTCACAGAGGAGAACGGCAAGATTCACAGCGAGGCGAGAGCGGAGGTACTCAAGTCAGCGGAGTTGACGGAGTTTGCCACCTCCCTGCCGCAGATCTGCGCTGGAGAAGTGCTCGAGGTCTCGCGCGGAGTCGAATGTCGCGTCGAACGCTATCCGGTGGGCGTGGTCGCTTCGATCGCTCCTTTCAATTTCCCGAACATGGTTCCCAACTGGACGATCCCCAACGCGATCGCCCTCGGCAACTGCATGATCCTCAAGCCGAGCGAACAGGTGCCTTTGAGCGCCGCCCGCATCGCTGACCTCCTGCGCGAGGCCGGCCTGCCCGATGGAGTCTTCAACGTGGTCCACGGCGGGCAGGAAACCGTCGAAGCGATCTGCGACGATCCCGGGATCGAAGCGATCAGCTTCGTCGGTTCCACGAAGGTGGCAAAGATCGTCTTTCGCCGCGGTTCCTCCAACCTCAAGCGCGTGCTCGCACTGGGCGGAGCGAAGAATCACCTCATCGTCATGCCGGACGCCGAGCCAGAGATGACCTCCAGCAACGTCGTCGCTTCGATGTCGGGTTGCGCCGGCCAGCGCTGCATGGCCGCCAGCGTGATGATGGCCGTCGGCGCGACGGATCACATCATCGACCGGATGACGCGACTCGTGAAATCGATGGCGCCAGGGAAGGATGTCGGTCCGGTCATCTCACGCGCCGCGAAGGAGCGGATCGAGGCGTACATCACCGAAGCAGAAAACGGCGGCGCGAAGGTGCTGGTCGACGGGCGAAACTGGAAGGTTCCCGGCAAGGACAACGGTTTCTACGTCGGCCCGACACTCATCGACCACGTCACGCAGGACATGAAGATCGCACAGGAAGAAATCTTCGGCCCGGTGATGGTGATCGTTCGCTCCGGCGATGTCGATGAAGCGCTCGCCGTCCAGCAGAAATCCGCTTACGGAAATGCCGCGAGCGTCTTTACCGAGAACGGCGGCGTGGCCCGTTACGTCATGGAGAAAGCGAGCGCCGGCATGGTTGGCGTCAACGTTGGAGTCCCCGTCCCGCGCGAGCCGTTCGGGTTCGGCGGCTGGAACGATTCGAAGTTCGGCGTCGGCGACATCACCGGCCGCGGCTCGATCGAATTCTGGACGAAGTCGAAGAAGATGACGACGAAGTGGAACAAGGAAGCCGGAACCAACTGGATGTCTTGACGCGCGAACGGCAGCAGGCCATCTGCTTCGTTGTCGCTTCGCAACTGACCCACTGCCCTTCGCGCTCACGACGCGGTCAGGGCAGCGGTCGGCGGTCGAGAAGCAATTCAGAACGCAGAAGTCAGAAGTAAGAAGTAAGAAAAGGGTCAACATCCCCTCCAGCGCCTCATCGCGGTGACCGATCGGCGTTCCTCGGCTCGCTTTGGACTGCGGCCACTTCAGTGGCCGCTTTTGTGGCAAGGTGAGAGGTGGGTGATACGAAGCGGGTATGTAGGTCTACCCCGCTGCCGGTCGGTGGAGTGCGACGTTAGCGCGACCTGTCCGTCCGTCACGAAAGCGGCCACTGAAGTGGCCGCAGTCCAAAGTGCTCCGCGCTATCCTTTCAGAACGCAGAAGTCAGAATTCAGAAGTAAGAATAGGGTCAAATCCTGGCTCGTGTCTGCCTCTTTTCTAACTTCAGAATTCTGACTTCTGCGTTCTGAATTCGGTTTTCAGAGGCGAACCAGAAGTGCCCCGGAAACGCGGCAGACGCGAGGGATGAAATACCCTCACCCACACCGCCACCCTCCCACCGGATCGGCGAGTGCGATGGCGCCGGCGGGACCCCAGGATTCGCAGTCGTAGGTCTCGGGATTGATCGTCTGTTGCAGCACGGGATCGACGATCGACCAGGCGGCTTCGACGACGTCCTGACGTGCGAAGAGCGTGGCGTCGCCACGCATGGCGTCGCCGAGGAGGCGTTCGTAGGCTTCGAGGCGTCCGCCGCTCCCTTGCTGCGGCGCTTCGACAACGGAGAGTTCGATGTGTTCGCCTTCCATCCCTTCTCCCGGTTTCTTCGCGCGTGCGCCGATGCCGATGGCCACCGTCGGCGAGAGGCGGAATCGAACGTAGTTGCCATTGTCCGGCTGTGGCTCGTGAAACACGACCGGCGGCGCCGACTTCATGTCGACGATCACCTCGGTCGAGTTCTCCTTCAGGCATTTTCCGGCGCGCACGTAGAACGGCACGCCGAACCAGCGCCATGAGTCGACGTGCCGACCTTTGCTGCGCTAAAACTGCACGTCGACTCATGGCGCTGGTTCGGCGTGCCGTTCTACGTGCGCGCCGGAAAATGCCTGAAGGAGAACTCGACCGAG
>JBKJVD010000130.1:0-14617 GCA_046590585.1 Thermoanaerobaculia bacterium
CGAGGGTGGTCCGGCCCTGCATGAGATTGTTCAGGGCGGACTGGACGAGCCGCTCTGATTCTCGACGAGGCCACCTCGGCACTCGATACTGAATCGGAGCGGCTCGTCCAGTCCGCCCTGAACAATCTCATGCAGGGCCGGACCACCCTCGTAATCGCACATCGTCTCTCGACCATTCGAAGCGCCCACAAGATCGTCGTTCTCGACAAGGGTGCGATCGTGGAGATGGGACGCCACGAAGAATTGCTGGAGCGTCGAGGCGTCTATCGGAGGCTCTACGACCTGCAGTTCGCTGAGGAAGACCGGCCGGACGCGATCGCATGAACCCGGTCGTTCCCTGGCTTGGAGCCAGCTTTATTCGCGCCCTGCACGCCACCCTTCGCGTGCGGCACGTGCGGCCGGAAACCATCGAGAGGATGAACGCAGCGGGTCAGCGTTACGTCCTCGCGTTCTGGCACGAGCATCTGCTGCTCATGCTGCATTCGCGGCACGCACGACCGATCTGCGTGATGTCGTCGCAATCGAAGGACGGCGATCTCATGGTGCAGGTCTACGCTCACTACGGAGTGAGGGCAGTCCGTGGATCGTCGAGCCGTGGGGGCAGCAACGCGCTGCGCGCCCTCATCCGCGTGGCACGATCCGGCTCGAGCGTGGCATTCACCCCGGATGGCCCGCGTGGTCCCGCCCACGTGGTGAAGGAAGGGCTGATCCACGCCGCTCGGTCGACCGGACTTCCGATCATTCCTCTGGCGTTTGCCGCCGCACGATTCAAGCGCCTGCGCTCGTGGGACCGGATGATCGTGCCGCTGCCGTCGTCGCGGGCACTGTTTCTTTATGGCGAGCCGATCGAGGTGCCGCGCGACGGGGACGTCGAGGAGTACCGGCGACTTGTCGAAGACCGGATGAACGAACTGGCGGCCGAGGGCGAGACCCGATTCGAAGCGCTCTGGGCCGCGTCGCAGTGATCAGTCGGGAGCGCTGATCGGTACAATGCCGGGGCTGGCGGTCAGGGGTCAGGGGTCAGGACACCGTTGTTTCGGAATGGTGATGGCGCAAGCAGGACCCGCAGCACGAGGGCGAGTGAACTGATGATTGATTCGATGACCGGATTTGGCCGCGCCTCAGGAGCGCTCTCTTCACGACTTTTCGTCGCTGTGACGGTCAAGAGCGTGAACCATCGCTTTCTCGAGCCGTCCGTCCGGCTGCCGGAGTGGATGTGGGAGGTCGAGCCGCTGATCCGCGCCGTCGCGTCCGAGAACTACACGCGGGGAAAGATCGACATCTCGATCCGTGCGCAGCGGACCGAACCGGCGGACTACAACGTCCGGATCAACCCCCAGATCGCGAACACCGTGATGCCGCAGCTGCGGATGATCGCGGAGGAACTCGGACTCGGCCACAATTTCTCCGCCAGCGACCTGCTGCGCGTCCCCGACCTGCTCCAGGTCGAGACGATCGACAGCGAATTGCGCGAGGACGAACGCGAGGCCATGATCGCCCTGCTGCGGACGGCATTCGCGAAGCTCAGCGGGATGCGCCGGAAGGAAGGGGAGTCGTTGCAGGCGGATATCACCGCCCGTCTCGAAACGATCCGCACGCTCCTAGACCGGTTGGGCGAGAACCGGGAGGAGATCCGGGCCGAGATCTTCAACACCTTCCGTCAGCGCGTGGCCGAAATCGCCGGCTCCGCCGGAATCCAGCTCCCCGAGGAGCGGATCGCGCAGGAGACGGTGATGCTCGTGGAGAAGGGTGACATCGCGGAAGAGATCACCCGCCTCCGCCACCACATCATCGAATTCGAACGCGCCATCACGAAGGACGAGCCGGCCGGCAAGAAGCTCGACTTCCTGACGCAGGAGATGCTCCGCGAGATCAACACCATCGGCTCGAAGTCACGATCCATCGGGCTTCGCACTCTGGTTGTAGAATTGAAGACCGAGCTCGAACGGATTCGCGAGCAGGTACAGAATGCCGAATAGCCTCAACTTTCACTCCGACGGGACCCTCTTCATCGTCTCGGGTCCCTCCGGGGCGGGAAAGACCACGCTCATCAGCAGCGTTCGCTCGCAGCTCGAGCCGCTGGGGATCCGCCTCTACTTTTCCGTCTCGCACACCACCCGCGCCCCTCGCGCCGGGGAACTCGATCGCGTCAACTATCACTACGTTTCGTGCGAAACCTTTGATGCGATGGCAGATGCGGGGGAATTTATAGAATGCGCAGAGGTTCATGGGAACAGCTACGGAACTTCGCGAAGCGAGGTCAGTGCGCGCCTGGACCGGGGCGAGGACGTGATCCTCGACATCGATTACCAGGGTGCCCTGCAGATCGCTGAAGATCCGCGGCTCGGCGACAAGAAGCGATCGTCGAGCATTTTCATATTTCCCCCGAGCATTGAAGAGCTGCGCAAGCGTCTCGAATCGAGAGGACTCAACTCCGTCGAGGAGATCGAGATCCGTGTCGGCAAGGCTCTGGATGAGATCAAGGCCGGAAAGCAGTTTTACGATTACGTGATCATCAACGACGATCTCAATGTCGCGGTCGAATGCCTCAAGGCATCGATCATCGCGAAGAAGTTGCAGACGAAAACAGCATTGGCGGCCATCGACGAGATGGCCGAGAGATTCAAGGAGGAACGAAATGGAAGAATTGCCGGAGGGTATTGAAAGCCGGTTCCGTTACGTTCTGCTCGTGTCTAAGCGGGCGGAGCAATTGATCCAGGGCTCACAGCCGAAGATCAAGTCGAAGTTTGTGAAGCCGACGCGCATCGCCATGGACGAAGTGAATCAGCAGCAGGTTCCGTGGCAGCTCACGGCTCCCGTCGATGAGTCGACGGCGATCACCGAGTAGTCATTTCTGAGATGCGGCGCGGGAAAATCCCGCGCCGCTTTTTCCTGCGAGTATGAAAGTCGTCCTGGGTGTCAGCGGCGGGATTGCGGCTTACAAAGCGCCGGAGCTCGTGCGCCGTCTGCGCGAAGCTGGAGCGGAAGTCCGCGTCATCCTCACGCCGAATGCGACGCGTTTCGTGTCGCCTCTCTCCCTGGCCGCCGTTTCCGGGCATGGCGTCATCGTGGAGCAGTGGGGCGACAGCGACCACGGTGGCGTCGATCACATCGAACTTGCCCGATGGTCTGATGTCCTGCTGATCGCACCGGCGACCGCGAACGTGCTCGCAAAGCTCGCCGCCGGGATTGCAGACGACGCGCTGACGACCTATGCCCTCGCACATCGTGGAATCACGATCGTCGCCCCGGCCATGAATACCTTCATGCTCGGACATCCCACCGTCGCGGCGAACCTCGACACTCTCCGCGCGCGCGGCGTCCGCATCGTCGAACCGGTCGATGGACTGCTCGCTTGTGGCGAGGAGGGCGCCGGTCGCATGCCGGATCCGCCGGTACTGGTGCGGGCCGTCCTCGAAGCGACCCGGACTCGGGACATGGCCGGGATGAGGGTGCTCGTGACCGCCGGGCCGACCCGCGAGCCGATCGATCCCGTGCGCTACCTCTCCAACCGCTCCTCGGGAAAGATGGGCTACGCGCTCGCTGAGGCCGCGGCGCGACGCGGCGCGGTCGTGACACTCGTGTCGGGACCAGTGCAGCTTTCCGTGCCGGACGGCGTCTGGGTGGAGAGGGTCATCACGGCTCAGCAGATGTACGACGCGGTCATGCGTCATGTCACGCAGCAGGACGTGATCATCAAGGCTGCGGCCGTGGCCGATTTCTCACCGCAGGACGTTGCCACGACGAAGATCAAGAAAGTCGAAGGAAGCGCCACGCTCACCCTGACGCTCAACAAGACGCCCGACATTCTCGCGGCCGTTGGAGCGCTAGATCCCCGCCCGTTCGTCGTCGCCTTTGCGGCGGAGACGAATGCAGTGGAAGCGAATGCCGCCCTGAAACTCGAGAAGAAAAACGCCGACCTGATCGTGGCAAACGACGTGTCGAATCGCTCCATCGGCTTCGACTCCAACGAGAACGAGGCCGTGGTGATCGGACGCGACGGATCGCGTACGGTGCTCGAGCGGGCCTCGAAAAGCGTGATTGCGCACGGCATTCTCGACCTCGTCGTTGCGGCAATTCGCCTCAGCTGAGGCGGGAATCGCGTCGTCGGCTCGAACGGCCTAGTTGGAGTAACCCTGGCAGCCGAGCAGTTCCTTGTTCGTCAGCTTCCAGTAGGAGTGGTCGTTGCACAACTCCGCCTCCTCGATGACGCACTCGTCACCGTCTTCATCCACGACCTTGATGTCGTAGGCGTCGCAGGTGATGTCGGTAAGCGTCATCGAATCGCCTTTTTCGAGGACGTCTTCGCCGAGCTGGTCCTCTCCCCAGTTGTCGTCGTCGCTCGACGAAAGGTAGAGGTGGTGAATCGCCCAGTCGCTCTGGTTGATGACCTTGATGGTCGCCTTCCGTTTCTTGGCGGCGAATGCAGGAGAGGTGGCGAGAAGGAGGCAAAGGACGGTCAGAAAAAGGACAGCCGTACGCTTCATGAGTATGAGTTCCTTTCGGGTTGTATTGAGGCAGCGAGTATAGCGGATAATGCGCGCATGAATCGTGACCTATCCGGCGAGCTCGCGCTCCTGCGCGACTTCGGTTATACCCACCTCGATCTCGACGCCGCACGGGCATCTTCGGCCGGCTCGAAGGCTGGCGACCTGGTCAAAGATGCCCCGGCGCCAGCGACCTCACCAGAAGCTGCTGCCGCGTCGATGGATACGAGCCGGATTGTTGCGTGCACATCGCTCGAGGAGATGGCTCCCATCGCACTCTCCTGCATCCGCTGCAAGCTCTCCCAGACGCGGACCCAGGTCGTCTACGGGACGGGAAACCCGACGGCGGACCTGATGTTCATCGGCGAAGCTCCAGGTCGCGACGAGGATCAGCAGGGGAAACCGTTCGTCGGACGCGCCGGTCAGTTGCTCACCGACATCATCAAGGCGATGAAGCTCGATCGCGAGAGCGATGTTTACATCGCCAACGTCATCAAGTGCCGCCCGCCTGAAAATCGCAATCCGGATCCCGACGAACTCGAAGCCTGCCATCCGTACATCCTCAAACAGATCGAATTCATCCGTCCGAAAGTCGTCGTGACCCTGGGGCGCTTCGCGATCCAGAGCCTCACGGGAAAGGCCTATACGATCTCCGCGATCCGCGGCGAGTGGCAGGACTTTCAGGGCACGAAGATCATGCCGACCTACCACCCGGCCTACCTCCTCCGGAATCCATCGGCGAAGAAGGAAGTGTGGGCGGATATGAAGAAAGTGATGACGGAGCTCGGCATCGACTAACCGCAAAGGCGCAGTTCCAGGGAAGATGCGCAGCATTCCGCACCCTGCCAAACGGAGTCTAACCGCGGGTGACACCGTCTCGGCATGAACATCGAAGTCGACAATCTGCCTTCGCGTGACCCCTCATCCGGCGCTGCGGCGCCACCTTCTCCCACGGGGAGAAGGGAGATCGGTCGCCGGTTCGCCGCAAAATAGACGCGTTTCCACGGAAGATGCGCAGCGTTCATGCACGACGCCAGTCGTTTTGAAGGAGTCGCGTGCAAGCTGGTTTCCTTCTCCCCGCGGGAGAAGGTGGCGCCGCGCGCCGGATGAGGGGACGCGCGAACGTAAGTTGAATCCCTCGCGAATACTCGGAATACGCTAGGTCAGAGTCTCACAGGGTCTAACCTCGGGTTACACCGTTACATCGATTGGCATCGTGCCCACGAGCCACCGCTTCGCGCGCAAGGATCGATCGAGGGTTACTAAACGACGTCACCCCTTCTGCGTCCTTTTGCCAGCGCCAGCGCTCCCAATCCGATTACCGTCACAAGGCTGATCCACGCGCCGAGCACAAAACTCTGAGGACGGAATCGCAGCGTGACGTCGTGCTTGCCCGCAGGCAGTTCGAACGCCAGGAATGCGTGGTTCGCGATCGAAATCGGGAGTTCCCGTCCGGCACTCTCGGCGATCCAGCCACGCCACGCGGCGTTCGAAACGAACACCCATCCGGGCTGCGCCATGGAAGCGTGAATCCTCAGCCGTCCCCCATCAGTCCTCGAGGTGATCGTGCCGGAGCCGTTCGATTGCGTTCGCGCCGTCGCGCGTTCGATCCAACCGTTTGTTCGAAGGTCGCTCGCGTAGCCGATGTCGCGCACCGTGACGTCGCGCGGTGCAAAGTGAATCGTTCGCGGCAGCCACGCACGCGGCATCACATTGCGGTTCTCTGCGACCGTGTAGCCATCGCCCCGATAGCGCGGTTCCCAGTCATTCGGAAGGGGGATGCCGCTGGGAACGAGCGCGTAGCGGACGTTCAGGACATCGAGCATGGGGGCGTCGAGATTGTCGACGCGATTTGACCAGACCGGCTGCTTCATCGACCAGAGCGGATATGTGTCTACGAGGCGGGCAAGCGTCATCGCCTCGAATCCGCGAACGTCCTCGAGACCGAATTGCGTCGCCAGGTTCGGCGTGAGGAGCGGGCCGATTCCCACGATCCGGAATGGCTCCTCACCTCGCATTACATCGAGTCCGGCAAAGGCCGGATAGAAGGCTGTTCCGGGGAGCGTCGGCTGCATCCACGAAGCTTCCGCGACTCGCTGGACGAGCACGAGCACCAGCAGCGCATATCCAACCTGCTCGCGACGAAGCGCGAGCGCGGCGGCCGCCAAAAGCAGCAACGGTGTGAGCGCACGCACCGCGCCGGTCGCGACGAAGTCGGTTGCCAGCGCGGTCGGCACGGTGACCGTAATGACCGCCAGCACCGTCAACAGGGAGAGCGAAGCGATCACCGTCTTCGCCGCGCCTCGTGCACTCATTGCTTCCACGCCGAGTGCGGCGAGCAGTGCCAGCGCCAGCACGCCGTGCACGACCATCCGGTCGTTGACCGCGATCGAGTACAGCGGCAGCGCCGCCAGTCCCTCGGTCAGCCCGGGCATCTCGACCGCGAGCGCGCATGCCCAGATCAGGACGCCGAGGAAGAACCAACGCTCGCGACGGCGTGAGGCAAAAAGGCCTGCGAGCGCTGCTGCGAACGCAAGCGACCCGCTGTAGACCGTTGGGATCCATCCGTGCTCGAGCGAACTCGGATGAATCTCCCGTTCCACTCCCGAGGCGCCCTCGAGCCACGGCAGCACGTTCGCGCGCAGTCGGTGAATCATCTGCGGCACTGTCGAACTGCGCGTGTGCTGCGCGTATCCGATGCTGCGATACACGTACTCCTCGGTCTGAGTGATCGAGTCGAACACGGGAAGCAGATAAATGGCACAGACGAGCAGCGCGGCGATGCCTCCACCGATCCCGGTGACGATCGACTTCTTCCAGTGCAGGGGTCGCTCGGCCAGCAGTTCGAACCCCACATACGGCAGCGCGAGTGTGAGGACGTGCAGCACCGACTCGGGATGACCGGCCAGAAGCAGGAGAGAGAGCGATCCTGTCAGCAGCAGCGCGCTGCGCACGCCGGGCCGATGCACGACGCGGCGACCGGCCAGCAACACGAGCGGAAGGATCGCCACTGACATCCCCAGGGCAGTGCCCGAGAACGAAACGAGATGCGTGGAGAACATCCAGATCGCCGCGGCGACGAGTGCCGCATGTTCGAATCGCACGAATGCGAATGCGAACACGAACGCGGAAATCGCGGCGAGCAGGAACATCGCACTCGCGATGAACGTGACTCCGTCGCCGAGCGGGAGCAGCCACTGTGCGATCGTCACGGGATGATAGGCAGCCGCCTGCGCCGCTCCGGCGAGGGGATTGCCGCACAACTCGAAGCGGTTCCAGAGCGGCCACTGGCCAGCGCGCAGGGAATTGCGCACCGCAGCATTCCAGGGATAGAACTGCGTGTATTGGTCGGATACTGCCGGATTGCTCACCGCGCCGATGCCGGCATCGGCGGCATGCGAGGAAAGCGGCTCCGTCGTGAATCCGAGGTCGATCGGCCCGTAGACTCCTCCGGTGAACATGGCCCGACCCGTCAGCAGAAGAGGGAGCAGCGCCAGGATCGCCAGCGAGGCACGCGACACCCCGGCCATCCGGCGGACGGCGAAGAGCACGAGGGCGGCAAACGGAAAATAGATGAGAGCGCTCATTCCTTTGAACGGCCGGGCATTGTACGCTTCGAGGGATGCGTTCGACCTCCGTCTCTCTGGCCATTCTGCTCTCCATGATCTCCGTCTTTCCAGCCGTCGCCGGAGAAATGGGTCGCGATCTCTATCTTCCCGTCGTCGGACGCGCCACGGGGGCAGGCGGAATGCAGTACCGCACACGCATCTGGCTG
Organism: Thermoanaerobaculia bacterium; assembly: GCA_046590585.1. Taxonomy (GTDB): domain Bacteria; phylum Acidobacteriota; class Thermoanaerobaculia; order Gp7-AA8; family Gp7-AA8; genus JBKJVD01. The sequence goes on from JBKJVD010000130.1 coordinate 8,263, forward strand.
ATGAACCCCACCGATCATCGCGTCGACGCCGCTGTGACCTTCCTCCGCGCCGCGTCGACCGACCAGCCGCAAAGCATCAGCATCCGTCTCCCGCCGGTGTCGGTCGTGACCCAGGAACTCGATGAAACTCTCCTCGGTACTGGGAACCAGGTCGGCGCTCTGCGCGTTCGAGCGAAACACGACATCGCCGCGACGGCGCGGCTCTACAGCATTCCCGGTAGCGAGTTTCCCGGTGAGATCGTCGGATCGTCGATGGACGCGATTGCTTCCCAGCACGCCATCGGGAACGGGCAGCAGACGCTTCTCGGCGGTAGTCCGGGCACCCGCTACAAGCTGTATGCGGTGGAGACCTCTGGAGCTCCGCTGCAGTTGAGTGTCAGGCTGCTGTCCGACGCCGGTCAGTCGCTTGCCACGCGGCGTTTCTATCTCGAGCCACGCCTGGCCCAGGTCTGGGACCTGAGTGCGATGATGCCGGCGGGGCGCGACGCCGCGTGGGTCGAAGTGAGTGGCGTGAACGGAAGCGGCAAGGTGCTCGTGGCGGGAGAGGCGCTCATGGCCGGGAATCACGACAGCACCCTCTTCACGATGGCCACTGTGAGTTCGCGCCGTTTCGCGCTCGGCAGCGCCGAGGTGGCTGTCCTGATCGCCGCCGCGCTTGCGCTCATCGTGGCCGCGCTCGCGCGTCGCAGCTGACGCTGTATCCTTCGCCCTCGATGGCGGCAGGGATTTCCAGTTACGCCGAACTCGCGCTTCCTGTCGCGGTTCACGGCACGTTCACGTACGCGATTCCGCCGGAATTCCGCGACGACGTTCGTCTCGGCTCCCGGGTCGAAGTCATCTTCAGCGGCAAACGGACGACCGCGTTCGTCGTCGGCTTCGCGGACGAATCGTCACTCGATCCCGCAAAGATCCGGCCGATCGTGAGCGTGCTCGATGATGAAGAGCCGGCGCTCATTCCCGAGATCCTGGAGCTCTGCCGCTGGGGCGCCGAGTACTACATCGCGCCGATCGGCGAAATGATCCGGGTGGCGATCCCGGCCAACATGTCGGCGCGCGGGAAGCGGGAAGCGGTGCTGGTGGCGCCGCCTGAACTCGTGCAGAAGGCGTTCGAGGACGGGCAGCTTCTCGAGAGCGATCTGGCGATCCTCCGTGCGCTCGAAAAGCGGCCTGTCGCACTGACCTCGCTCTTCGATGACCTGCGCGCATCGCGCCGGGCGGTCGCGCGCCTGCACGACTCGGGGATCATCGCCATCCGCGATCACTTTCAGGACGCGAAAGGAGTTCGCTTCGATCGGTTCGTGATTCTGGAAGCGAGCACCGACGGCCTGACCGAGAAACAGCGCAACGCGACAGAACTGCTGGCCAGTCGAGGTGGCGAGTTGTCGGTGCGCGCGTTCGAAAACGCCGGCGTCAGCGCCTCGATCCTCAATGCCCTCGTGAAGAAAGGAGTGGTGCGCGTCGAGCGTCGCCCGCGCCGCCACACGCTCGATTCCTTCATCGCCGGCTTCGACCTCACGACCCTCGGCGAGATCCGCTATTCGGCGCAACAGTCGGCGGCGATCGACGGCATGAAGGCGGCGCTCGGAACCTTCGCTCCGTTCCTGCTCGAGGGGGTGACCGGCAGCGGGAAGACCGAGGTCTACATCGAGGTGATGCGCGAAGTCGTCAAGCGGGGAGAGCAGGCCATCCTGCTCGTGCCGGAGATCTCGCTCACACCCGTGTTTGCCGCTCGCCTGAAAGAGCGCTTCGGCGATCGCATCGCCATTCTTCACAGCAGCCTCTCCGCCAGTGAGCGCTTCGACCAGTGGTGGCGCGCCCGTCGCGGCGAAGTCGATGTCGCCATCGGCCCCCGCTCTGCGCTCTTCACTCCCTTCCCGCGCCTCGGAATCATCGTCGTCGATGAGGAAGGGGACGGCGCGTACAAGCAGGAAGAGACGCCGCGCTACAACGCGCGCGACCTCGCGGTGGTGCGTGCGCAACTGCGCAAAATCCCGGTCATCCTTGGCTCCGCCACGCCCTCGCTCGAGACGCGCGAGAACGCGGCGAAAGGCAAGTACACGCTGCTGCGGATGAAAGAGCGCGTCGAAGATCGCGCGCTTCCCGACGTCGAGATCATCGACCTGCGCAAGGAGAAAGCGGAGAAGGAAGATCGCGGCCTGGTGATGTTCAGCGCTCCGCTCAAGCAGACCTTGCGCGAAACATTCGCGGCAGGGGAGCAGGCCATCATCCTGATCAACCGCAGGGGCTACGCGCCGTACCTGCTCTGCCGCGAATGTGGCCACGAGTTCCGCTGCACCGAATGCAGCGTCACGATGACCGTGCATCGCAGGGAAGGGATGCTCATCTGCCACTACTGCAGTCTGCGCAAGCCCATTCCGTCGAAGTGTCCGCTATGCAGCGGAGAGGTGCTGCAGCCGATCGGGTACGGCACCGAGAAAGTGGAGGAACGTTTTCGCCGCGACTTTCCTGACATCGTCGCGGATGTGCTCGACCGCGATTCGACGCGGAAGAAGGGCGAACTCGTCAGGATTCTCGACCGCTTCCGCCGCGGCGAGACGCAGGCGCTGATCGGGACGCAGATGTTGAGCAAGGGACATCACTTCCCTAAGGTCACGCTCACCGCCGTCCTCACTGCGGACAGCATCCTCGGCTATCCCGATTTCCGCGCCGCAGAAAAAACCTTCTACCTCCTCACCCAGGTCGCCGGCCGGTCGGGAAGGGGAGAACTCCGCGGCAAGGTCACCATCCAGACCGCCTTCCCGATGCACTACGCCATCCAGCACGCCATCCGGCACGACTACGAAGCCTTCTTCGAAGCCGAGATCGAGTACCGCAGGACGTTCCACTACCCACCCGCCACGTCGATGATCGCCATCCTGCTGCGAGGAGAAGAACTCGCCGCCGTCGATAAAGCCGCGCTCGACTGCGGCCGCCGCCTCGAAGAAGCCGTCCAGCCTCTCGAAGGCACCCGCCTCCAGGGCCCGGCCCCAGCCCCCATCGCCCGGATCAAAGGGGTCTGGCGCTACCAGATCCTCCTCCGCTCCCCCCACCGGACCGCCCTGCGCCGCGCCGTCGAATCAGTGATGCTGAATCGACGGTGGAAAGGCGTCGACGTGGCGATCGATGTCGACCCGATCAATATTCTGTGAGCGACCGACCGCCTTCCACCCTCTGTGACGCCCGCGTGACCATGTGAACTGCCAGTTTCTGGGCGATCGCGTGGACTGTTGACTAAGTCATCAGACTAAACTAAGCTTTGAGCATCCATGATCGAAGTCAACATTCATGAAGCGAAGACACATCTCTCTCGCCTTCTGGCGAGAGTGGCCGACGGCGAAGAAGTCATCATCGCCCGAAGCGGCGAACCGATCGCCCGCATCGTTCCGATCGATCGACAATCCCGAGATCGCGTCCTTGGGCAGGCGGTGGGCCGCGTGGTCATCGCGGATGACTTCGATGACCCCCTCGATCCGGAAACCATGAGCTGATGCGTTTTCTGATCGACACGCATTGCTGGCTCTGGGCAGTCAGCTCACCGGAACGTTTGCCTTCTGCTGCCGCCAGATTGATCAAGAGTCACGATAACGCGGTTTTCTTTTCTGCGGTCAGCGCCCTGGAAATTGCGATCAAGGTGTCTCTTGGAAAGCTGCAACTGATGGAGCCTCCCGAGACGTTTGTGCCGTTGCAAGTCGCAGCGCTGACAATGACGCCATTGCCGGTCTATCTCTCTCACGCATTACGGGTCGCGGCGTTGCCGTTGCATCATCGCGATCCGTTCGATCGTCTTCTCGTTGCGCAATCCCAGATCGAGCGCTTGCCGCTAATGACCGCCGATGCAGCGCTCGCTGCGTACGACATCGAGGTCATCTGGGCGGGCCGAGGGCGGGCGCCGCGCCGCTCGCGAAGATAACACTCTGAAAAATGCCGCTTCTGGGTTTTCAGTGGGTAGAGGTTTGAATCGGTGTCCAGCCGCTGAATGGCGGCGCTGTTTCTTCCTCAGTTGGACGGGCGCGGACCCTTGCTGCTGAGCCACTTCCTGGATCTTGATGCGGTTTCGGAGCGCGCAGGAGTTCCAGTGGCCGTTGGACGACCCCGTCCGACGGTCGAGGGCGTCGAGCCGGGCGTCGAGCCCTCGACTGCTCTGTCGCAAATCAGATCAGCGTGAATTTGGCAGCGGCGAATCCACGCCGTCGCGAGGATCTCCAGGGCAGTCGTGCGCCCGGGCGCGCCCGACCGTCGGACGGGGTCGTCCAACGGCCTCTATTTCGAGCCATCGTCGTCGACCCGTTCCAGCATTCACCACTACCCACTGAATACCCGGATGATCCTGAAAAATCAGTCCGTCAGCGTCGAACAGCGGCGGCGTGGTGACCGCGAGAGGCAGGGTTCACCCTACGTCTGGGGCTAAGCGATCGGCTTCTTCACTTCGTCGTTGATCGGGTGCGTCAGGTTGACGAGATGCGCGTAGAGCCGTTCATCGATGCTGGGGGCGAACTTGCGCACGAGATCGACGATGCGGTCGGTGTGGACCATGGTGCTGAGCACCGCGCCGTAGATACACTCGCTCCTGGAGCGGTCGAAGTGATGAAACGGTTCGCGCCTTCCGAAGATCGAGGCATCGAGGCCGCGCAGAGCGGCGACTGCAGCGACGTGGGTGGTGCGGACATAGGCGATCGGATCGTGAGAATCTGCGTGGTGGGAGCGGCCGGGGCGGACGGTCTCACAGAGTTTTTCGAAGGCCCGTCCGGTGCTGCGCAGGCATGACTGGATCTCCATGCGGAGTGCCGGATCGGAGTCGTGACCCTGGATGGCGCCGATCACCAGCTCGAGACGCTCGTGCAGAGTCCGCTCGAGTTTTTCGATCATCCAGTCGAGCGACGGGATATGGCGCATCTTCGCATTCGTCTCGACGGTCTCCAGCGGGAGCGGTTGAGGGCGCGACTCGGGTGTGGAAACTACGGCTTCAGTTGCGACTGTGTCATTCATTTGTTAGGGTCTCGCCTGCATGAGTGCCGACCCGACGCAATTTGAAGAGCCGATTCTCAGGATCCGGCGTCAGATCGAGGAGCTCTCGGCGATGGAAGCCGAGCCGTCGAGGCAGGCCGAAATCTCCGAGCTCCAGGAAAAGCTTAACAGAGTCGCTTCAGAAATTTACGCGAACCTGACCCCCTGGCAGAAGACGCTCGTGGCCCGCCATCCGTTGCGGCCCTACACCCTCGATTTCATCAGCATGATGTTCGAGGAGTTCACCGAGATCCACGGTGACCGGAAATTCGGGGATGATCCTGCGCTCGTAGCCGGCTTCGCGCGGTTTCGCGGCGTGCCGTGCGCGGTACTCGGACACCAGAAGGGCCGGAACACGAAAGAGAAGATCTATCGCAACTTCGGACAGCCTCGCCCTGAGGGGTTCCGGAAGGCGCTCCGGGTGATGAAGCTGGCCGAAAAATTCAAGCTTCCGGTCTTCACCTTCATCGACACGCAGGGCGCCTATCCTGGCCTTGGTGCCGAAGAGCGCGGTCAGGCCGAAGCGATCGCAGTCAATCTACGGGAGATGGCGGTACTCAAGGTCCCGATCATCGTGACGGTGATCGGCGAGGGCGGAAGCGGCGGCGCGCTGGCAATCGGCGTCGGCGACCGGGTCTTCATGCTCGAGCACTCCGTCTATTCGGTGATTTCTCCCGAGGGATGCGCGGCCATTCTCTGGAAGAACTCCGCAGCCGCTCCGGAAGCGGCGTCGGCCATGAAGATCACCGCGCTCGACCTCAAGCGCCTCGGCATCATCGACGAGATCGTTCCTGAGCCGGCGGTTGCCTCGCACGGTGACCCCGCTGCTGCCGCTGCGCTCCTCGCGCCCGTCCTCGAGAAGGCGCTCAAGGAGCTCCAGAAACTCAAGGCTCCGGCGTTGACTGAGGAGCGGTACCGGAAGTTCCGGAAGATGGGCCACTTCGAGAAGCTCTGAGGCGCTGCGTCTACCTCTCGTAGACTTCTCGCGGTCACCGTTCCTCTCCTTCCGGGCGCCGGGTCTCGAGCATCGAATCGCACCGCCTTCCCGATAGACTCCATCGATGCCGATCCATGATCGCTGGGTAATTGCCGCTGCCGGTACGGATGTCCCCATCCCCGTAGCTCACGCCGCGCTGCGCGGCATCCTGGCTCGACGCGGCATCGTCGACGCCGATTCGTTCCGTCGCTTCGTCTCTCCGACGCTCGAGGATCTCCATGACCCTTCGACCATTCACGGGATGGCCGAGGCGTGCGAGCGCATCGGACGCGCGATCCGCGATCGCGAGACGATCCTGATTTACGGCGACTATGACGTCGACGGCGTGACCTCGATCGTCCTGCTGCAGAAAGT
>JBKJVD010000041.1:0-7343 GCA_046590585.1 Thermoanaerobaculia bacterium
ATCGAGACCTTGCGATTGTGCCGGACTGCCATGCCGTTACTGTAACTCAGTGAGCGTGCTACGAATGATGAATGCTGAATGTTGAATGTTGAATGAGGAACGAAAGGCGAGAGCCCAATTCATCATTCGGGCCCTTCCGGTTTCCAGTGGGTGACGGGGTTAAGCCAGGATGGCGCGGAGGAGTTTGGACTGCGGCCACTTCAGTGGCCGCTTTCGTGACGGGACGGACAGGCCACGCTAACGTCGCACTCGACCAATCGGCAGTGGTGGACCTGCGCAAAACCGCTTCGTAGCACGGACCTCTCACCTGGCAACAAAAGCGGCCACTGAAGTGGCCGCAGTCCAAAGCGGATCGGGGAACGCGATCGGTGCCACTCCAACCCCGGAAGGTCCAGCATTCAGCATAATTCAGCATTCAACATTCATCATTCTCCTCACGGGTAGTACCCGCGAATGGTCTTCGTCTTTCCTCCGACGACCTGCACGGTGACTTCGCGCCATTTGCCGCCGGGCTTCGTTCCGGCAGGCGGATAGAAGCCGAGGATGTACTGGGACCGCAGTTCGTTCTGAATGTCGGTGTAGATCTTCTGCAGTTCTTCGGCGCGCTCGATGTAATAGGTGTTGCCGCCGGTTTCGCTGGCGAAGCGGTTGAGCTTGTAGCGGACGTCGGCTTCGACCGATCGGATTCCGATCCCGACGGCATAGATGGGAACTGCAGCGCGACGTGCGTATTCGAGGGACTGGTCGAACGTGAACTTCGACTTGGTGTCTTTTCCGTCGGTTAGCAGGATCAGCGCTTTCTGTCCCTTGACGCCGCTGAAGTTGTAGAGCGAAAACACCACGGCGTCATACAGCGCCGTGTACTCCTCGGCGCGCATCTTCGACAGGCCGGCCTGCATGTCAGCGACCTTCGCCGACCACTTCTGCACCATCTGCGGCTCGGAGTCGAACGCCACGAGGAAAGCCTTGTCGCCCTGCCGAAGGACGTTCTTGAAGAACTGGGCGCCTGCCTTCTGTGTCTCCGGCATCCGCTGCAACATCGACCCGGAGGTATCGACCGTCATCCCGATGGAGAGGGTGAGATCCCTCACGTGCTCGAACTTGGACAGCTTGACCGGCTTGCCGTCGTCGGTCACTTTGAATGCCGCCTCGGTCAGGTCGTTCGACGGGCGGCCGTTGACGAGTACGGTCGTCGGCAGTTCGACGAGATGGACGTTCACCTCTTCCATGAACTGGGGAGTGTTGAGCATCACCACGTCCTCGACCGGGAGGCTCTTCTCTTCCTTGAGTGTTGCGACGGCGCGGATGTACCCGACCGCAGTCGAGTCGGGAATGAAGACGCTCTGGACGAACGGAGCGTCGTACATCGTGGCGATGCGGGTCTCGTTGTAGAAGAGCTGGACGTCCTGCAGTTGCTGGCCCTGTGGAACGTCGACCGAGATTTCGACGCGCGTGTTGCCCTTCAGTCGGTTTGCGACGCGTGGTGAGACGATCCGCACGCGGAAGGGGTCGACGCCGGTGTTGGTGACGATGTCGTCGCCTGCGATCACCTCGCCCTTCGCGTTGAGAGCCTCCACGCGGATGCGACGTGCCACCGGCATGGTGCCGAAGTCGAGATCGAGCGTGAAGGGAGGCTGGCGCTTGACGGCGATCTTCTTGCCGTCCAGGTAGAACGCGACGGCGGCAATGTCGGTCCCCACGGCCATGGTCTCGATCTTCTGCAGCCCGCTCATCAGGTCATTCGACTGGGGAACGATGCGGAGGATCGCGCTTCCCGACTCGACGGTGTCCTTGAGTTTCGAGATGGTGGAGGCCGCTGCCTCCTTCTGGGCACGCTGCTCGGGCGTGTCGAAGATCTCGGGGACCGTCAGTTTATTTTCGAGGATGACTTCGGCCCCTGAGTTGATGTCGACGATCTTGAGGCGTGAGACGTACTGGTCGGGCCTGAGGAAACGGTCGAGGATTGCGGGAAGCTTCTCGTCTTTGGTGTCGGCGGGATAGTCGAACCGGTAGCGGAAGTTCTCGTACAACTCTTCCCCTCGCAGGACCTCGCCAGTGACATCGAGGCTGTAGGTCCGGGCATCACCAACGGCATTCACCTTCAACTGCGCGCGAGGAACGAGGACGGTCATTTCCGTGTCGGTGCGGGTGCCCTGCTTGGCGGGATAGCGAACGCTGAACTCGGCGGCAAGCTTCGCGGCGTTGGGATTGCCGAGGACTACCGAGCGAAGGATGCGACGTGAATCCTCTTCGGCGATCTTCGGTGGCTCGAAGACGCGAGCCATGTCGATCTTGTTCATCCTCACGTACCCGATGGTGCGCAGAATCTCGTCGCCGTTCGTGCACTGCGTCTCGATCTTGCCGAACCTCGAATAGGGGTCGACCTTGTCGTAGAACACGGATTGAACTGCGCCCTCCGCACTGGTGGACGATCCCGAAGCTTCTTCCGAGATCAGTTCGCCCATCGACTGCTTCTCGTCGCCGACCGGTACCCAGAGACGGTAGTCGCGCTGGTAGCGGGGAACGTAGAAGAGGAATCGAACCTCGTGACCCAGTCCGGGGATGTAGAAGTAGCTCCAGATTTCGATCGGCTGCAGCAGGCGCGTGCAGTCGATCTTCATGATGGCACCCGGTTCACCGTGAATCAGGAAGATCCTGGCGCGATCGGACGACTTCTGCGGAAAGCGCTCCTTGACTGATTCGAGCCGGTCGGCGTACTGGTCCTGAAATGCCGAGTTGGACGTGCCGTTCAACTGGTCGCGGCGCTTCCAGAAGTCGCGAATGTAGATCTCGCGCTGCGGATCGGTCTCGAGCGAAAGGAACGCATCGATCTCCGCCGGGGTGATGATCGGGTTCACGTCTTCGAGGAACTGACGATATTTTTCAGGCAGCGCCTTGATCCGGTCCTTGCGTTCGCGGCTCGAAAGCTTTCGAATGGCCGGATCGGCAGGCAGCTGCGGGCCGGCTTTCTTTTCTTCTGCAGCAGGAACCGGACTTCCAACCGCCGGGTCAGCGCCTGGCAACGCGACGAGGAGTGCGAACAGGATTGCGAAGACGCTTCGTTTCATGAAGACCTTCCGTGGACCGATCGAACTGAATGCGGATCTATCTCGATAACAACGCTACGACTCCGGTGGCCCCGGAGGTGCTCTCGGTGATCACCGATTCGATGCGAGACGTCTTTGGCAATGCTTCCAGCATTCATCATGAGGGTCAGTCCGCCCGCCGTGTCGTGGAGGAAGCCCGTGAGTCAGTAGCACGCCTGGTCGGTGCGACTGCCCGCGAAGTCGTATTCACGAGTGGCGGGACCGAGTCTAACAACGCGGCCATCTCCGGCGCCGTTGCGCACGGAAGTCGTTTGCACATTGTGACAAGTGCGCTCGAGCATCCATCGGTGCTCGAACCGCTGCGCCTGCTGGCGCGACGCGGCCATGAATTGACGATCGTCCCGGGCTCGCGTGACGGAGCGGTCGATGCCGGCGCCATCCTCGCGGCGATCCGGTCCGACACGCGGCTCGTGGCACTCATGCTCGCCAACAACGAGACCGGGGTGGTTCAGCCAGTGGCGGAGGTTGCGCGCGCCTGCCGCGAGCGCGGCGTTCTGCTTCACTGCGACGCGGTGCAGGCTGCAGGCAGGATCGACTTCGCATTTGCAGAGCTGGGCTGCGACACGCTCACGGTCAGCGCCCACAAGATGCACGGGCCGAAAGGCATCGGAGCGCTCATCGTGCGCCAGGGGCTGACGCTCGAGCCGCTGATGTCGGGTGGAGCGCAGGAACGGCGGCGCCGTGCCGGAACGGAGAATGTCCCCCTCGCAGCTGCATTTGGAGCTGCGGCCGCGCTCTCCGCCGACGCGCCCCGCGTCGAAATGGGACGGCTTCGAGACCGCCTCGAATCAGCCCTGCTGACGATGTTCGGAAGTGATGTCGCGATCAACGGCTCGGGCGTGAAGCGCGTGCCCAACACCAGCAGTGTGACCTTTCGCAATGTGGACGGAGAAGGACTGGTCATCGCTCTCGATCTCGCCGGCATCGCCGTCTCCACCGGAGCGGCCTGTTCCTCAGGAAGGATCGAACCGAGTCACGTGCTGCTGGCCATGGGGAGAACACCGGAAGAGGCGCGCGGCACGCTGAGGATCTCGCTCAATCGCTACACGAGCGAAGCGGACATCGAGGCGACGCTGGAAGCGCTGAAGGTGGCGGTACCGAGATGCAGAACGGAATGCTGAATGTTGAATGCTGAATGCGAGTGAGCCAGAAAGCCACGTTCTCCAATTCAGAATTCAACATTCAGCATTCAGCATTCAACATTCTTCTATGACGCCACGACCGTCTTCCGTCGCGTCGCCATCAGCCCGGCGCCAATGATTACCAGAATGATGCTGATGATCTGGGCGACGGTGAGGGGGCCGAAGAATCGGTCATCCTTGGCGCGGACGAACTCGACGAGAAATCGCTCGATGCCGAGCATGATGAGGAATGCGGCGAAGATGATGCCGCTGGCGTGACGTCGTTTCGCCATCCGCATCAGGATGAAGAACATGACGAGGGCAGCGACTGACTCATAGATCTGGGTCGGGTGGACGCGCAGGATCGTGTCGTCGGGCAGGTTCGCGTCGACGTTCACGCCGAAGTCACGCAGGCTGCGTGCGGTGGTTGGAGGCGCGCCCTTCGGAAAGGCCACGCCGAACCACTTGTCGGTCGGCCGGCCGTAATCGTCGCCGACCATGAAGCAGCCAAGGCGGCCGATCGAGTAGCCGAGCGCAAGGGCGGGCGCCGCGGCGTCGGTGACCGTGAAGTACGGGTACTTCCGGCGCAGGATGGCAATCGAGCACGCAAGCGTTCCACCGATCAGTCCGCCGTACCAGACCAGGCCTGCGCGATCGAAGAGCAGGCGCCAATCGTGGAAGAGAATCGCGTAGTAAACCTTGGCGCCAACGATTCCGCCGATTGCCGCGAGCATCACGATCGTCGAGGCAAACTCCTCATCCAGCCCGTAGCGCTTGAACTGGCGGGTGAGGACCCAGCCCGCGCCGACGAACGCCAGGAACATGAGGAGGCCGAAGGTGGTGATCTCGAAGCTGCCGATTTTGACGAGCGTGGGATACATGGGGCCGGAGAATATCTGTTTAGAGACGAATGGTGAATGCTGAATGCTGAATGCTGAAGCGACGGGCGGGTCGATCGGTCCGATCCTGCACCATTCATCATTCACCATTCACCATTCATCATTCACCATTTTCCCTCGAATATCCCTTGCCTCACCCCTGTTCATCTGACATTGTTGCTGAGCCAGTTTCGATGACTGAAAAGCCCATTCTCGAAGGCGATCTTTCACGCGTCCAGCTCCCCGATGTATTGAGTTTCGTCAATATGATCCGGGTGAGCGGGAAGCTCCTGCTCCGCCAGAATTCGATGGAGCGAACGATCCTCTGGAAGGAAGGGGACATCGTGTTCGCCTCGTCGAACTCGCCCGAACATTCGCTCGGGCAGTTTCTGCTGCGCAACGGGAAGATCACCGAGGAGCAGTACGAAGAGTCGAAGCGCCGGGTCACTGCTCAACTGCGCCACGGAAAGCTGCTCGTCCAGATGGGCGCTATCTCGCCCAAGGATCTCTGGTGGGGCGTCAAGAATCAGGCTCTCGAGATCATCTACACGTTGTTCGAGTGGAAAGACGGATCGTTCGCATTTTACGACTCCATGGAAGAACTCTCCAGCGAGCGGATCGTCCTGCAGGTCAACACTTCGAGCGTGATCATGGAAGGGATCCGGCGCCTCGACGAGTCAGCGCGAATCGTCGAGAAGATCCCGAACCTCGAGGTGGTCTTCATGAAAGTTCCGAACGTCGAACCCGACTTCGACGACCTGGAGATGAGTGGAACCGAGATCCAGATCTATCGCAACATCGATGGCAAGCTGACCGTCCGTGAGTTGATCGGCCGCTCCGAACTGATGGAGTTCGAGGTCACCCGGATGCTGTTTCAACTCGTCTCGGCCCGGATGATCGAGTTTGCCCCGGAGGAGAGGTCGTTCCGTCCGATCTTTCTCGACGTCGAAGACTCCCCCGAACTGCTCAAGGTCATCTCCACCTACAACGACATGTTCGGAAGGCTCTTCTCCGCGCTGCAGATCTCGGTCGGCGAGGGCAGCGCCCGCGACATCTTCATGACGGTGCTGCAGAGCGCCGATACCGATGAACTCTGGGCCGGCGTCTTCTTCGACCAGTTCGGCCGCTTCGACGAAAACATGCTCATCGCCAATATCTCCGAACTGCCGTTCGAACGACGCAAGGCGGTGCTTGATGAAGGGCTCAACACGCTGCTCTCCGTCCAGCTGTTCGAAGTCTCCCAGCACCTCAATGCCGCCGCCAAGGTCGAAGTCTTCCGATTCATCAGCGACCAGAAAGCCTCGCTCGAGAAGATGAGCGCTTGAGAGGAGAAAGGCTGAATGTTGAATGTTGAATGTTGAATGCTGAATTGAGAACGAGACGGACCACCGTTCATCTCATTTGCTGGTTCTCGCCGAGTTCGAGGGCAAGTATCGAATGATGAATCAAGAGCGAAGCGAATGCCGTGACCGCTGACGGTCCCTCATTCAACATTCAACATTCAACATTCAACATTCCGTACACTCCTCTCGTGCGCTTCACATTCACCACAGCAGGCGAGTCTCACGGCCCTCAACTCACCGCCATCGTTTCGGGCATGCCGGCCGGTGTCCGGCTGGACCGCGATCGGATCAACCGTGACCTGACGCGCCGGCAGCATGGGTACGGTCGCGGCGGACGGATGAAGATCGAAACCGACGTGGTGGAGATCGTGGGAGGTGTGCGCGGTGGCGAGACGCTCGGTTCACCGATCGCGATCGTCGTCGGGAATGCCGACTTCAAGAACTGGAAGGGCGCGATGGATCCGTGGGAGTTGGAAGCGCGTGAGTCCGAAAAACGACGCGTCCATGCACCGCGGCCCGGTCACGTCGACCTCGCCGGAGGGATGAAATACGACCGCACCGACCTCCGCGACATCCTCGAACGCGCATCCGCTCGCGAAACCGCGGCCCGCGTTGCGGCCGGTGCGATCGCGAAGGAACTTCTTCGCGCCTTCGGCATCGAGATCCGTTCCGGCGTAGTAGCCCTCGGCGCCGCCGGTGATCCCGATGATTCTCCCGTGTGGCAGGACCTGCTCGCGGTCGATGATGAGTCGCCCGCCCGCGCCGTCCGGCGCGCTCACGAGGAGGCGATGGTGAAGGCCATCGACGCGGCGCGCGAAGCGGGTGAAACGCTGGGCGGCGTGATCGTCATCGCTGCACACGGCGTTCCGATCGGTCTCGGCAGCTACGTGCAAT
>JBKJVD010000236.1:0-26019 GCA_046590585.1 Thermoanaerobaculia bacterium
CTACAATCATCGCCAAGCATCGTCAAACCGCGGGAGTGCTTCCCAAGCTCTTGGTCGAGGGTTCGAATCCCTTCGCCCGCTCCAGATGCATCCTTCCGGTCGGGTCAGGTTCCTCGGTTTCCAGCCCGCTGCCGTTGGCGAATGTCAACGGACCCACGCTCCGGCCGGTGTACTTTGGCCGGATGAAACTTCATCCCTCTCTTCTGCTCGTCACTCTCGGGTTCGTTTCGTGTGCCGGTGGACCGGTCGCTGACTCCACGGTGACCTCCGTGGCTTCAGGCAGCGAGGCGAAAGCGGCAGCGGATCAGACTTCCATGCTCGTCGCATCGCTGCGCGGGGCGGGCCTGACGCTGGTCGACGCGGGAATGGTTTCGCAGCCGTTCTTTGCCGTTCCGGCTCACGTGTATCAGGTCGATGGCCGCGACCTTCAGGTTTACGAGTTCGCCGATGACGCACAGGCCACGGCTGCGGCGTCGCAGATCGCGCCGGCGGGCAGCCCGATCGGAACGTCGATGGTGACGTGGATGGCCGCTCCTCATTTCTTTCGCAAGGACCGGCTGATCGTGAACTACATCGGCACGTCCGACACGACCCTCGCAGAATTGAGAAAACGGCTCGGGGAGCAGATCGCGGGACGTTAGCCTCGAACACTATTAGAGCGAGACTTGCGGCCGCTGAGAAACCGCCAGGAAATCGCCCGCGCTAAGGTCGACAGGTTCCATCACTGACCCGGTGAGCCGAATTGGGCGGGTCAATTCCGGACGCGAGGGGCAGCATTTAGGCCGTCTTTAAACCTCGACGCTGCTGTAAGTGATTGATTTATATAGGCAGCCGCCGATGTCACAGTCTGGCAACACCCGTGCTCTTGGCTCCATTCGAGTTCGACAAGTCGAACAAAAGAATCTAAGGAGCTGAACATGCGTCATCGGAACGTCCTCGTTGCCCTGGCCCTTTTCATCCTCGCCTCCGTACCGGCTTTCGCAAGCCACGGCTGGGGTAGCTATCACTGGGGCAAAACGTGCTCCACGTGCGCCGTAAACATCACGGTCTATGACTCCACCGTGACTACCAACACCGCCTGGGGTACTCACCTCAACAAATCAATCTTTGGCGACACCTCGAACCCGAACACCGTGAACCGCCGCGGCTGGAACGACTCCGCCGTACTCGCGCTGACCATCACCGCGGGGAGCAACACCACCACGACGCGCAGCACGTGCCCCGCCGTCAACGGCGCCGTCCGGGTCTGCAACTACAACTACGGCTCCACCGGCTGGCTCGGCCTGGCGTCCATCAACACCGTCAGCGGTTCCACGACTCACATCGCGTGGGGCACGTCGAAGATGAACGACACGTACTTTGCTTCAGGCTATCCGAACACCGAGAAGCGCCACGTCATGTGCCAGGAAGTCGGGCACGACTTCGGCCTGGGCCACACCTCGGAGAACGGTACCTCGCAGAACACCTGCATGGACTATTACTCGAACACCAGCTCGACCGACTGGCAGAGCACTGGACCGAACCAGCATGACTTCGACCAGCTCCTGACCCAGCATCACTGGGGCGCGAAGACGTTCAACCCGGGAGAAGCAGCGTTGGTCAACGCGATCCGCTTCGCCGGAGACAGCGAGCTGAACGCGCCGTGGCAGTGGGGCACCCCGATGGACTGGGATTCCGAAGGACGGGGCATCCTCTTCAAGCTCGACCTCGGCAACGATTCAGAGGGCAACGAGCACGCCATCTGGTCACACGTCATCTGGGCCGACCCGACGATCGAAGTCAGGGAACTCCCGGAAGTCACGCACCTCGAGGACTGAGATTCCTCTGTAGTCATCGAAAAGGCGAGGGGCAACCCTCGCCTTTTTTGCGTTCAGTGCCTGGCGGTGCGGCGGCGTTCGCCCGAGACGACAGCGAGCGGTTGCGAGCCGATCCAGACGTTGTTGTATTCGACCGAATCGCGAACGCCCAGGGAGTCGCTGATCAGGGCGACGATCTGATAGACGCCAAAGGGAAGCTCGCGGGGAACGATGAAGCTGCGGCCCTCGCGCGCGTCGTCCCAGAATGCACCCGGTGCGATCGGACCTGGGAACTCGAGAAAACCGAGCAGGAAATCGTCCGCCGTGACGTCCGAGTCCACCGAGAGGTAAAAGCGAATCCGGATGCCGTTGACGTTTTCGCTCCCGACATTCTCCAGGCTGAAGTTGCGGATGGTCACTGCACCGCCGCGGACGGCGACTGGCGGAGTTTCGACCGGAGTGGTGGCAGCGTCGTCCGTGAGAGCGGGGTCGAATGAGAACGGATAGAGCGCGAGGTCAACGATCCTCGTCGCCCTCGCAGGATAGGCCGTGCGCAACTCCTGTGTATCGGAGGTCGCGATGTAGCGAGAGGCGAAATCCTCGTAGAGGTTCATCACCGAGACGTTGCTGACGTTGTGATGAAACCCGAGGGCGTGGCCGAGTTCGTGCCCGGCTGTCGCACCGTACAGGGCAGGGGCGCGATCGGTGTAGTCGACCGGCCCCGAGGGGCGGAAACCGCGCGCGAAATCGGCGTTCATGATTACGTCAGTTTCATCGAAGGTGCCGCATTTCGCGTTCGCCGGTTTCGGGCAGGCATCGAAGTCGCCCGCAGCCGTCAGCGGCGACATGAAGGTGATCGCGAACGTATTGCGATCGAGGTTGATGCCGTAGCGGGCGGAGGTGGTGGCACGATCGAGGAATCCGATCTCGTTCGTCCCGTTCGGAGCCATCACTCCGTCGCCAGACCGGTAGGTGAAGACGCTCGCATAACGGTTCCAGCGCTCGAACACATCGACGGCCGCGGCGGCGTATCCCGCGTTCGCGGTGTGCTCGATTTCCCACATCACCGGAGTGACGGCAAACCCGCCACACGTACAGCTGCCCGAGTGTCCCTGCGCCTGGATCGAATGAGACGCGATCACGGCAAGCAGCGTCGCCAGCAGGAAACGCCTCATGGGTCACTCCGCGCATCGCGAGGTCCGCCAACGTCGCGGCAGAAGCGACGGAGATCCTCGAGTGAGGCGTCACGCGCGCGCGAGGCCAGAGATAGATTCGAATTTCGTGACGCGACCTGCACGGCGACAGTTCCATCCGCGTTCATTGCCAGGGGATCCGGAAGCCGGCGGGCGCCGTCACGCAGGGCGAGCCGGGTCGTCTGCTCCGTCTCGACAGCGCCGGAATCGCTGACCACGATCCTGCTTTCATCGGTAGAAATGAAGCGCACGGCTCGCTCCGATTGCTCGATGCGGAAGATGCCCTGACTCCACCCGACCACCGGCACGGGCCGTCCCGGCACTTCGTCCAGAAAGAGGAGCAGTCGGGAACCTTCAGTGAGTAGCGGCACGCCCTCGATGGAGGCGCGATGGACGCCGGTGCGGCCCCCTGCGAACGCGAGTGTGAGCAGCTCACCCGGGCGGTGGGATCCCCGGAGGACGTCCTCGACGCGGATCTGGTAGTCGGTCCAGGCCAGGCCACTCGCATCGGATCTCACGGATGAGCCGCGGACTTCGACCACGACGATCGACGACGCCTGATCCCGGATCTCGTCGAGCGACATCTTCCGGATGCGCGTCGCGGATGCTGGAAGCGCCAGCAGCGTGGACAGCATCAGCACGAGAAGGGCCCGGATCACGAACCGTGATGATAGATGGTTTCTTTCACCGAAGCATGCTGAGCAGACTCCGTCGTACGCGACTCGATCGAGCGACGGGGAGACGGGAATCGAGGGCCGTGTTGAATGCAGGTTCCTTCGTGGGGCCGAGGGGCAGAATCGATTCGCAGAACGCAGTCAGGCAACGCACCTTCGACGACGACTAGAATGGTCATCGACGCATGTTGAACTCGATCTCCGAGCCGCGGTCCCTTCACGCGCCCCGCCCTGCTTCGGCTGACTCGCGGCTCGACGCCGTGCCTTCATCGCGCATCCGCGCGTCATCACAATTGGACACCTGGGGGCTGGATTTCATGGTTCGAATCACTGTTTCTTTCGCACTCTCATGTCTACTCGCCGCGGCGGCGTTCGCGCAGAGCGCGGAACCGCCCGTCACTCCTTCCACCCCGCAGACCACTGAAACCGAAGTGAAGCCAGAGGACAAGACGCCGTCGTTTTTCTCCGAAACCACGGTTACCGCCACCGGATCGAAGCGAGACATCTTCGAGGTGGCGACTCCGGTCACGGTCGTGCCTGAAGAAAAGATCCGCCAGAAGGCGCCGCAGAATGCGGCCGACCTCCTTCGCGAAGAGCCCGGCGTCGCCGTCGCCGGCGTGGGCCCGAGCCAGATGCGGCCCGTGATCCGCGGGCAGCGCGGTCTGCGCGTACTCTTCCTCGAAAACGGGCTGCGCCTCAACAACGCTCGCCGCCAGACCGACTTCGGTGAAATCTCCGGCATCGTCGATCTCGACTCGGTCGAGAGGATGGAAGTCGTTCGTGGCCCGTCATCGGTGCTCTATGGCAGTGACGCCATCGGCGGCGTGCTCAACCTCGTGTCGCGCGAACCAGTGCGCGGCGATGCGTTCGCGGGATCTCTCAACCTCAGCTACGCGACCGCGGGCGACCGCCGGCGCGCGGGAGCGAACGTCTCCGGCTCCATTGCCGCGTTCTCGTATCAGGTCGGCGTGTCGAAACGGAAGGCGGATGATTACGACGCGCCTTCGGGAACGTTCGGCGCAATCGCCCTCGACGACGACACGCGCGTGCTCGACACCGGCGTCGATGACACGGACCTCTGGGGCTCCCTCGGCTGGGAGATCAACGATCGCAACAACGTACGCTTCCGCATGAACCGCTACGACGCCGGCCTGACCGGCTACGGCTACATTCCGGGATCACGGTATGGCATCACCGAGGACGTGAAGATCCGGATCCTTTACCCGGAACAGCAGTTCGATCGCTACGCGCTTTCCTGGGCGGGCAGCTCCGATCGCAACCCGATCGCGAACTCGACCAGCGTCCAGCTCTACTACCAGCGCAACAAGCGGTCGCTCAACAACGACATCGACATCAACATCGGGCCGATCGGTCCCGGCTTCCCGAGCTCGTTCGTCCTTGCGAGGACGTACAACCGCACGCTGCTGTCGACGACCGGTTTCCGCGCCGACGCGGTGAAGGTCCTCGCAGGTGGCAGCCACACAGTGACGTACGGCGCTGAAGGCTATCGCGACCGCAGCTTCAACACCGATCACCAGGACTCGGAGACACACCTGAAGTTTTCCGGCCCTCCGTTCGAAGTGATCCAGCGGGCGAGCAGCGATCGCGCGAACGCGCCGAACGCCACGAACACGAGCTCCGGCGCGTTCGTGCAGGACGAGATGGCGGTCATCCCGCGGCTTCGCGTCACGGCCGGCCTCCGCTACCACAAGGTCGATACGCGCGCGACGTCGACGACTGCGTGGAACATCGACGGTCTCGACTTCAGTGACTCGAACACCGTCGGCGCGATCACGGCCACTTACCAGCTGATGAACGAGCTGAACGCGCTCGTATCGTACGGCACGGCGTTCCGCGCGCCGAACATCATCGAGCGCCTCTTCAACGGTGCCACTCCGGAAGGAAACGGCTTTCAGATCCTCAATCCTGCGCTCACTTCCGAAACGAGCGCGAACTGGGACCTCGGCCTCAAGTACCGGCGCGCCGACGCTTTCATGGAACTGGTCGGCTTCCGCAACACGGTGACCGACGGGATCGTGCAGGATTTTCTCTCGACGAGCGAAATCGCCGCGCTACCGGCCGACGTGCGCGCGGCGATCAAGAGGAGCGGCGCACGCTTCGTCGTGAAGCAGGTCAACGCCGACAAGCTCCGTTACGAGGGGCTCGAGCTCGCGCTCGGCTATCACATGCGGGCGGGCCTGACCGTCGGCGGCAACTTCACGCACATCAACTCCACGCGACTCGGCGCGACGACGATCCTGCCTCCGGACGACGTATACAAGAACAAGATCTTCGCGTACGCGCACTATCAGCGTCCCGCTGCGCGCTGGTGGGCCGAGTACAACATTCGCCGCACAGGCAAGGCCAGCGCGAACATCGATGAAGGCGAGCCGGTTCCTCCAGTCGGACGGACCCTTCCCGCGTTCACGGTGCAGAACATCGGCGCGGGTGCGCGCCTGTTCGAACATGCCGGCATGACGCACGACGTGACGCTGTGGGTCGACAACATCACCGACAGTCTCTACGCTGAATTTTCCAATGCGTCGTTCTTCCGGCCGGAGCCGGGACGCACCGCTCGCATCTCGTACCGATTGGGGTTCTAGCCCGGAAACGAGTCACAGGCTCGAAGGAGATTCAGAATGGCGACGAAGAAGAAGACAGCTTCCACGACGAAGAAAACTGCACCGAAGTCCTCGGCAGCCACGAAGAAGCCCGCAGCGTCCGCGAAGCTCGCGGCGAAGAAGAAGCCTGCAAAGTCCACGAGCAGCAGCGCGAAGAAGCGCACCTCGAACGCTGGGCTGAAGATCACCGCGGTGGCCCCGGGACTCACCGTCAGCGACATCCAGGCCAGCCTCGCGTGGTATCGCGACGTGCTCGGCTTCAGCGTAGGCGAGCGATGGGAGATGAACGGGCAGCTGATGGGCGTGGAGCTTTCCGCCGGCGAGACCGTGTTCATGATCGGCCAGGACGACTGGAAGAAGGGTCGCGGTCGAATCAAGGGACAGGGAGTCCGCATTTACTGCGAGACGAACCAGGACATCGACAAGCTCGCCGCACAGATCAGGAAGGGCGGTGCGGCGCTGACACAGGAGCCGAAGGATCAGACGTGGGGGATGCGCGATCTCGCGCTCGTCGATCCGGACGGGTACGTGATCACGATCGGCGCGGTGCTGAAGAAAAAGAAACGCCGAATCTGAACGCCACCCATTCAGTCTGAATCGCGGGTCCCCGACATTCCCCGGCGGTCGCCTGAAGAAGGCGCCCGCCGGTGTGCGTGCGTTAGTCGCGTTGACCCTGAAGGGGTGACAGACGAGCCCGGAAGCGACGCGACTCGCGACGATTCGGGCCCTGCATCCGCTGTCGACGCATCAACTCACGAACATCGGACGGTGATGGATGACACATCTCCTCGTCACGGAGATGGCGATACTTCGTTCTATTGCGACGCTGTCTCAAGATTGCAGAGTCGGTCGCGGGTGGATGTTGGTGGGCAGTTCCACTTCTGGCCTCGCCACATCGCATCCCTGAACTCGCTCCTCGTCGATCAGTTCGGCCGCTTCGTGGTTGAAGAAGGAAATCGGAATGGACACAAGGACAATTCTCGTTTTCTGCGCGTTCGCTCTCGCCCTCACTACGCGGACATCGCTCGCGCAGAACGTATTGCCTGACACCGCCGTTGACGGTTCCGCCGCGAATCCCGATCGGAAGCTGGAGACCCGCGGCCCGATCGAGAGGATGACGAACGCACTCCAAAACCTTCCGGGAGGCATGTCGCTGTCCGGCTTTTTCGATGCAGGAGCGACGAACCAGGCCGGCACGAGCAGTGTCTCAATGGGCGACTTCGAACTCGACCTGGCGAGGGAGTTCGGCAAGACCACCCAGATCAGCGCTGCTGTCGTCATGAATGATGAAGGTCCAAGCCTGGCTGTGGGCTTTGTCGATGTCCATCTCTTCGGCGGGATGATTGCTCCGCGGGGACGCCTTCCGATCGAGAAAGGGTTCCACGTCCAGATCGGACGGTTCGATGTTCCATTCGGACAGGACTGGCAGTACTTCGCCTCGAAGGACCGCACGGAGTTGAGCGCGCCGCTCACGACCGAGACGATCATGGATGGTGGATACAACGACACAGGTCTGCGGATCCTGGGCAACACGCAAAGCGGGAACTACTCCGCGTTTGTCCTCCGCGGCCACGGGCCCGGGCACGTCTTTGGTGGGCGCCTCGGCCTGACGCCGTTCGACAGTCCTTATCGGCTCAAGCCGCGCACTCGAAGGTTCGAGGCTGGCGTCTCAATGCTCCGCGATCTCGATGGACGCGGCGGCTCTCGCGCCAGATTCCTCGCACTCGACTCCGAAGCGCAGCTCGGCCCCTGTCGCGCAAGGGCAGAGCATCTGAGAAAGAAGGCGCAGCCAGCGGAGGGAGTGGAAGCAATTGCTCAATCGGGTTGGCACTTCACCGTGTCCTGCAATGCTGCCGCAACGGTGGTTCCCTTCGCGCGGCTTGACACCCTCACCGATGATCCGTCTGCCCGCACTCCACAACCCGCCATCGGTCCCGGCTCCGCGAGGACTGGAGCTCTGAGCAGTCGGACCAGTCGTTTCACCGCCGGCCTCAACGCGACGATCCTGGGTATCGCCGTGCTGAAGGTCGAATACCAGCGCACGCTCGCGGCACCATTCTCGGTGCAGGCGGAGCGGTTGGGCCGCGACACATGGCGCGCACAAGTCGTCGTTTTCTTCTGAGGAAGTGGCAATGAGAATCGAGATTCCGTCCGCGCTTCTGCTACTCATCCTGCTCCAGACGGGGCCGGCCTACGGCCAGTCCAATGACCTCCCGCACCCTTCCTGGAATGTCGCCGCATGCACGGAATGTCATGCATCTGAGGAGACCGTGCAACTCGCATCGAGAGTCACGAGGCCGTGCCGCGCTCTATGCGCGACGTGCCATGAGTTTTCCGAGGTTCATCACCCAGTGGGCAAGGCGATCACTCGCGTCATGCCCGCGCCGCTCCTCCTCACAGGGAGCGGGACCAATACCTGCGTCACGTGCCACGACACGACGCGTCCGCGTTTCGAGAGCACTGCCTGGGTGTCGCAAAGCCTGATCGAGAGGGCCCGCCGGCCCAAAGAGAACAGGACCAGCTTTCTCGTGCTGCGCAACGATCGCGGACAGCTCTGCCGGAATTGCCACTGACGAACGCTTTACACCGCGACATCCCTTCGACAATCAAGACCTGATTCGATGCCCATCATCCGGCTCGCCGGACAGGTCATCAAGGATCGGGCATTCAGGGTGCTGGTCGCCGTGGCAGTGAGCGGCGAGGGTCTCGAGCGTTCGTTTCATGGCCTGCAGCTCGCGGATCTTCACGTCGAGTTCCTGGAGATGTTCGAGCGCCAGCCGTTTGACGTCCTTGCTCGGTCTGCGCTGCTGCCAGAGGCTGAGGAGAGTTTGAATCTGCTTCATCGAGAAGCCGAGGATTCGGGAACGGCGGACGAACTGCAGCGTGTGGATGTCGTTCTGTGTGTAGATGCGGTAGTTGGCGAACGTGCGGTCGGGGGCGGGAATGACTCCGATCAATTCATAGTGCCGGATCATCTTCGCGCTGACACCGGACGCCTCGGAAGCCTGGCCGATGTTGTAGTAGCCCATCTCTTTCGCGTCACTCAACTCGAGTGTGGGTCGGGAACGGCGGTTGCGAAGCGTGGTCATGGCGCGAAGCGTAAACCTTACCGCCTTTGGAACGTCAAGCGCCTGCACTCTGATGACACGGACACGGCCGCTCCCCCCAACCACGTCATGCTGAGCCGGCGTAGCGCGGCGAAGCAACTCAAATCACGGCACTGTTCCTTTTACGCCACCCGCCCGCTCCGTTGTTTTCGATCCTCGTATCTTGAGTTCCTTCGCCGCGCTACGCTGCGGCAGCGCTTCGCGCGGCTGCAGCTCCGCCGACTCAGGATGACGTCGAAACTCCCAGTATTTATGGGGGTTTGCGACTCACCAACGGATGTCATCCTGAGCCGGCGCAGAGTTTCTCGCAGGCTTCACCGCGAGAAAACTCGGAGCGCGGTCGAAGGATCTGGGCGGTGGAACCATGATGCGCGCGAACGCCCTTCCCCTACCCAGATCGTTCGACCGCGCTGCGTACGCCCTCGCGATGAGGCTGCGAGTGCGCACTCCGCCGGCTCAGATGACGGGTCCGGTTTCTTACCCCCAGTCGCCGCGCAGCGCGGTTCAATGCTGAGGATTGCAACTCCGTGCCGGATGCTTCGTATCAGTGAAGCGTAGAATGGCAGGCAGTTGTGGGTGGGTCGTTGACGAAAGACGCAAAGGAACAGGAAATCCGTTCGGCGCTCGAACGCCTCCCTCTCGCGGTGATCGTGATCGAGGGAACTGGATCGCTGCTTCGTGCCTACAACGGGCGTGCAGTGACTCTGTTCGAGCGTGAAGCGATTGTCGAGGACCTGCTCAGGAGCCGGCCGTCCCATCCGCTGGCCCGGTTCATCTCTTCAGCTCTCGATGATCGCGGCGACTCCGACCCGATCGCCCTGCTCAAGTTCCCGAGTGGCGTGATGTATCGCGTCGAACTCTCGCAACGCTCTCCCAAAGGTCGCGGCCGGGCGATGATGTTGCTCGTGCAGCCACACACTGCCTCGGTGTCCTTCGACGTCATGTTCGACAAGTGGCAACTCACCACGCGGGAACGTGAAGTGGTCACCCGCCTGATCGATCGGCAGGACTCTGAGGCTCTATGCGAGGCCATGCACATCTCGCCCGAGACGCTCAAGACCCACATCCGCAACATCCTCGGCAAGGCCGAGTGCCGCAGCCGGACCGAGTTGATCGCGATGCTGCTGAATCCATCGTGAAGCTGGCTGTCGGCTCTTGGCTCTTGGCTGTTGGGAAAGGCGTTTAGGCGCCGACCGACAGCCTGCCTGTGGAATCGGTTGGTGCACATCGGCCCGCCCATCTCTGATTTTCCCAACAGCCAACAGCCAACAGCCGCCTTATGATTCGCCGCTGACATGGACGCTCGCGTACTCGAGGTGTTGCGCAGGACGTGGGGCTACGATTCGCTGCGGCCGTTGCAGGAGCGCGCGATCGAGGCGGTGCTGGCCAGGCGCGATTCTCTGGTGGTCATGCCGACTGGCGGCGGTAAGTCGCTCTGCTACCAGTTGCCGCCTCTGCTGACCGGCGAGTTGACGATTGTCGTGTCGCCACTCATCTCGCTCATGAAGGATCAGGTCGATACGCTGCGCGACCTGGGCGTCGAGGCGCGGCAGGTGAACAGCACGACCACTGTCGATGAAAAGAAGGAAGTGGCGCGACTCGCTCGCGAAGGCCGGCTGCGGCTTCTGTTCGTTTCGCCGGAACGCCTGGCCGTCGAACGCTTCCAGCAGTTTCTGGCCACGCTCGACGTGCGCACGTTCGCCATTGATGAGGCGCATTGCATCAGCCACTGGGGCCACGACTTCCGGCCTGAGTACAGGCAGATCGGTGAGTTGCGACAGCGATTCCCGTCTGCTGCGATTCACGCCTACACGGCAACAGCAACCGAAGCAGTCCGGCGTGACATCGCGGCGCAACTCGCACTCGTCGGGCCAGAACTCCTGGTCGGCAGCTTCGATCGCCCGAACCTTTCGTATCGTGTTCTCCCGCGTCGCGAGCCGCTCAAGCAGACCATCGATGTGATCGAGCGTCATCGCGGCGAAGCGGGAATCATCTATTGCATCCGCAAGAAGGATGTCGACGAGACCACCGAAGCGCTGAAGAGACATGGGCTCGAAGCGAGGCGTTATCACGCCGGTCTGACGCGCGAAGAGCGAAGCGCGACTCAGGAGGCATTTGCGAACGAGGAGTGTGACCTCGTCGTGGCCACGGTTGCCTTCGGAATGGGGATCGATCGCTCGAACATCCGCTTCGTTCTCCATACAGGACTGCCGAAATCGATCGAGCATTACCAGCAGGAGACCGGACGCGGTGGCCGGGACGGGCTCGAAGCCGACTGTGTGCTGCTTTACTCGGCCGCTGACGTGCTGCTGTGGCGTTCGATCATGGAACGGTCAGCAGCCGAGGGCGGGGGAGACGAGGAGTTCCTGCGCGCGTCGATGCGACATCTCGATGACATCGATCGTTATGCGCGCGGAGCGCTTTGTCGCCACAAGGCACTCGTGCAGTATTTCGGCGAGCCGTACACGCCGGCGACCTGCGCGGCCTGCGACATCTGTCTCGGCGATGTCGAAGAGGCGCCCGATGCGACGATCGTCGCCCAGAAGATCCTGTCGTGTGTTTCAAGGGTTGGGCAGCGCTATGGGATCGGACACGTGATCTCGGTGTTGCGCGGTGAGACTACGGCCCGGGTCATGACCGCGGGACACGACAAGCTCAGTACCTATGGACTTCTTTCGGGGCATCCGCAGACGGAGCTACGCGACTTCATCTATCAGTTGATCGGGCACGGAATGCTCGTGCAGGAAGGCGACCGCTACCCGATCCTCCGGCTCACTGACGCATCGCGCCAGGTGCTCCGAGGCGACGAAGGCGTACGTCTCGTGCAGCTGGCGAAGAAGGAAAAGCGGAAGAAATCGCGCGGAGAGCGCGAATCCTGGGAAGGAGTCGATGAAGCGCTGTTCGAGTCGCTGCGCGAGATGAGGCGCGGCATCGCGGCGGCTCGGCGCGTCCCGCCGTACGTCATTCTCAGTGACCGTTCACTGCGTGAAATCGCACGCCTCCGGCCCGCGACGTTGGCGGAGTTGCGCGAGGTCTACGGAATCGGCGACAAGAAACTGGCAGAACTCGGCGACCGGATCCTCACTACCGTCAAAAGCTGAATCCGCAGCCCTCCGCGCGGGCGAGACGCCCACGAGCCACCGGGCGTGGTGATGCGCACGTTCTGGCTGCGAAGGTGATGCGGGCACGCGAAGCGATGGCTCGTGGGCGTCTCGCCCGCGCGAAGGAGGTTGAACCGGGCGAAGTTGCCGAATCCCAGGCTTCGAAAGCGTATCCTTTCAGAGATCCGGGAGTGACCGGAACGGTCGACGGATGAATGCCGATGGAGCAACCTCTGACTGATGTTCCTGCGGATGCAGGCGTGGACAGCGATCTCGCCGCGCAACTCGCCGGGGTGTTGGGCGTGGTCGACACCGGTGTGGTCGTTCTCGATCGGGCCGGCCGGGTCACTCTGTTCAACGAAACGTTCGCGGCCCTGGTCGGGCGGATCAGTGGGCGTGTGCCTGCCCGCGGGATGACGCTGGCTGACCTGATCAATCCGCAGAGCCGGCCGAAGCTTCATCAGTACTGGGAGCAGTTCGTGCGACGGACGCTCGAAGGGCAGGAGTTATTCGCCGAGGGTTCCGTGCCGGTGGGAGGATCGATCGCCACGTTCGAGTTGCGAAGCGGCCCGATGACGCAGGGGAAGGTTCCCACCGGAGCTGCGATTTCGATCCGCGAAACCACGACCCAGAAGCGGCGCGCGCAGCACGAACTGGTCGAAGTCGTCCTGGCCCGGACATTCTCCGAGGAGAGCCTCCCTGAGGTCGCGCTGACGAGAGCGCTGGAGACCCTCTGCACAGCAAGCGGTTCTCCAGGTGGCGTGCTCTGGTTCAGCGACCGGGTGGAAGCTCCGCTGGTTCCCTTCGTGTCGTGGACGGAGCGTCGCACCTCCGAGGAGGTCGACAGCGACCGGTTGCAGAGCGCGAAAGAGCCGATCCGCATTCCGATCCGTTCCGGTGATGACGTGATCGCCAGGATCGACTTCGCGGTGGCCGATCGCCTCGTCGGCGGCGCCGTCGATCCCCGGGAGTTGTTCGGTGCCGTCGGCTACGCAGTGGAGAGGTTTGTCGTAGCCCTCCGGCACGAACGGGAACGCGGGCTGCTCGAGAGCGCCATCGAACGGAAAGGCCGCGAATGGGCAAGTACCTTCGACGCCATCGAGACGCCGCTGCTCATCCTCGACGAGAGCGGGGTGATCCGGCGCATGAACCGGTCTACCGTTGAACTCATCGACGAACCACTCGATTCGCTGGTTGGCCGGCCGGTCCGCGATCTTCCGAAGGATGGCCCCTGGTCGTTCCTTGCGGACGCCGTAGAGGCAGTCCGGGACTCGGGTCAGGGAATGACCGCCCAACTAGAAGATGCAGCCGGTCGCCATTGGGACATCGTGGCCAGCCAGGCATCGGACGGAAATGAAAACCGGATCGCGGTGGTGATGCGGGATGTAACCAGTGTCATCGAGCTGCGTGAATCGGTGAGGAGGGGCGAGCAACTGGCCGCCATGGGCGAACTGGTGGCGGGCGTGGCGCACGAAGTCCGCAACCCGCTGTTCGGAATCTCCGCCAGCCTCGACGCACTGGAACTCGTGGTCAGTGAGGATGACGACGCGCGCGAACTGTTTGGCGCGCTGCGCATCTGGATCGTCCGCTTGAATGCCCTGATGGTGCAACTGCTCGAGTACGGCAAGACCTGGAACGTCGATCTGTCGCCCGGGGATGTGAACGAAGTGATCCGTTCGGCGGCTGAGTTTTCGGAGGCGTCGGCGCGTAAGCTCGGGATCGAACTCCATGTCGACCTCGAGACTGCCACTCCGATGCTCATGGACGCAACCCGGCTGACCCAGGTGTTTTCCAACCTCGTGATCAACTCGATGAGCTATGCGCGGCAGCACATCTGGATCACGCTGGTCCAGCGCCGCTCCGGCACGAACACCCTTCTCGATTGCGCGGTTCGCGACGATGGGCCGGGCTTTGCGCACGACGACCTCCCACGCGTCTTCCAGCCTTTCTTCACGCGCCGCCGTTCCGGGACGGGTCTCGGCCTGTCGATCGTCCAGCGCATTGTCGACGAGCACGGGGGTATGGTGTCCGCAGCGAATCACCCCGCTGGTGGAGCGATCGTTTCAATCACATTCCCGGCGATCCCGGAAAGGGCCTGAACTTGGGGAGCACGATGGAACAGAAGGGCAGGATTCTCATCGTTGACGACGAGGAACTCATCGTCCTGGCGATGAGCAAGTACTTCAAGTCGCTCGGCTACTCAGTCGATACGGCCCATGAACTGGAGGAAGCCCAGGCTCTGCTCGAAAATTATCGTTACGGACTCGTGATCGCGGACCTTCGCATGACCGGAATCGGAGGCGTCGAAGGGTTGCAGATCGTGACCGACGTCCACCGCAAGTGCGCGAATACCCGGGTCATGCTCCTCACGGCTTACGGAACACCGGAGATCGAACGCGAAGCGTTCAATCGCGGCGCGGACGCGTTCATCAACAAGCCTAAGGCGATGCTCGAGATTGCGAAGATGGCGGCGGAACTGATGGCAAAGCCATGAGCGAGAGATCGGCAATTCTTCATCAACTGCTGTCTCCAGGCGGGCTGCGACCGTTCGTGCAGCCAATCGTCGATATCAGCGGGAGCGAGCCACGCCTGCACAGCGTCGAGTGCCTCGTCCGGGGTCCGGTAGGAACGAACATGGAATCGCCGAATGTCCTGTTCGACTACATCCGGTTCAAGGGCGAAGAGTTGCGGATCGATCGTGCATGTGTTCGCGCCGTGCTTTCATCTCCGTCGCTGCAGCGCCAGCCCCGATTCAGCCTGAACGTCCATGCCTGCACTCTGGGCCGGGACGAATCATTCGTCGAGTTTCTGGGCCAGGCCGTCGAAGTCGTGTCGATTTCCACCGATCGCGTCACGATCGAGGTCGTCGAACACGCTCCGCCCTACGACACCGACATGTTCCTCCTGTCTCTCGCCCGGCTCCGTGACCTCGGGTTCGCCATCGCTCTCGATGACGTCGGCCTCGGCCAGTCGAACTTCAAGATGATCGTGGAAACCCGGCCGGACTATCTCAAGATCGATCGCTATTTCGTGACCGGCCTTGCTGGCGACTCGAACCGACAGGCAGTCGTCGGGGCCATCGCTCACATGGCCGACCGGTTCGGCGCGAGGATGATTGCCGAAGGGGTCGAGACCGCCGAGGATCGCGAGGTGGCGCGGTCGTTCGGCATCTCGCTGATGCAGGGCTTCCTCTACTCACGCCCCGTAGCCGCGGAATCGTTTCTTTCTTTCAGCTCCGATCGGGTGATCGACTCTAACCGTACACTCGAGATGTAGCCGGGTCCAGGGAAGCGGAAGACCGTCGTTCACTGCGGTTGTCCGATCTTCGACTGCGGTGCATCTAACTCGCCGCGCATTCGCATATCCTTGCCCCGCCGAAGATCTCCGGCAAGGAGCAATCCCCATGCGTGACGTTCACTCATTCTCCCGGCCCGAAGAGGCCGCGGTCCGCCATCTCGAACTCGAACTCACCGTCGATTTCGACCGGCAGGTCCTGACAGGCAGCGCGACGCTGAGCATCGAAATTCATGATGGCGTCCGCGAACTGGTGCTCGATACGAACGGCCTCGACATCCAGCGCATCACGCTCGATTCGGGAGATGAGACGGCATTCACGATCGGAGATGCTGTTCCGCACCTGGGTCGTGGACTGACGATCGCGATCGAGCCAGGAACGAAGAGCGTACGCATCGAATATGCGACCTCTCGCGAGGCGGCGGCGGTTCAATGGCTGGCGCCGGAACAGACCGCAGGGGGCGAGCATCCGTTTCTCTTCACGCAGTCGCAGGCCATCCTGGCGCGCACGTGGGTTCCCTGCCAGGACTCGCCGGGCGTGCGGATGACGTATGGCGCGACGATTCACGTCCCGCCCGGCCTCCTGGCGGTGATGAGCGCAGAGAACCCAACCGAGGCGAACGCGGACGGCGTGTATCGCTTCGTGATGCCTCAGGCAATTCCGTCGTACCTCCTTGCCCTCGCGGTCGGGGACCTGGCGTTCCGTGCGCTCAGCGCGAACAGTGGCGTGTATGCGGAGAAGCCGGTGATCGAAGCCGCTGCCTGGGAACTGGCGGACACTCCGAAGATGCTCGCCGCGGCAGAGGCCCTGTACGGGCCGTATCGATGGGGGCAGTACGACGTGCTCATGCTGCCGCCGAGCTTTCCTTTCGGTGGAATGGAGAATCCGCGGTTGACCTTCGCGACCCCCACGATCCTGGCGGGTGACCGTTCGCTGGTGAACCTCGTCGCTCACGAGCTGGCTCACTCCTGGTCCGGCAACCTGGTGACGAATGCGACCTGGAACGACTTCTGGCTGAACGAGGGATTCACTGTCTACTTCGAGCGTCGCATCATGGAAGCGGTGTTCGGGCGGTCGTACTCCGAGATGCTGGCGAAGCTCGGGATGCAGGATCTCGAGTCGACCGTTGCGGAACTCGGCGCGGACAATCGCGACACCAGGCTCCTGCTGGAGTTGGAGGGGCGCGATCCCGACGATGGCATGAACAAGATTGCCTACGAGAAGGGCTACTTCCTGCTTCGAAGCATCGAGGAAGAAGTCGGTCGGGAATCGTTCGATCGTTTTCTCCGGGCGTATTTCGACCGGCATGCGTTCCAGTCGATGACGACCGATGAGTGGCTCGCCGAATTGCGGGAGGAGCTGCTCGATAAGAAGCCAGGCGCGGAAGTGAAGCTGAATCTCGATGGATGGATTCGCACTGCGGGCATTCCGGCGAAGGTGCCGACCGTGCATTCTGACGCGTTCGCCAGAGTCGAGGCGCAGGCGACGTCGTTTGCGGGAGGCCGTGACGCAGGATCGCTGGAGACCTCGCAGTGGTCGACGCATGAGTGGATTCACTTCCTGCGTCATCTGCCTGCAGAGCTTTCCCGAACGCAGATGGAGCAACTCGACGCCGCGTTCGGCTTCAGCGCGAGCGGCAATTCCGAGATCCTCCACGAGTGGCTGATGCAGGCGATCGAGCACGACTACGAACCCGCCTGGAGCGCGCTGGAGAAGTTCCTGCTGCGTCAGGGGCGCCGCAAGTTCCTCAAGCCGCTGTATCAGAAGCTGGCGGAGACTCCCGCCGGAATGGAGCGGGCGCGGGCGATCTACCGCCAGGCGCGACCGCTGTATCACGCCGTCTCGCGCGGGACGATCGATGCGCTGTTGAAGTGAACGCGCTCTCGATGTCGGTGTCCCGGGAGAGCGACTTCCCTCCAGCGCTCGGCCGAACGCGATGGAGAGACGTAAGTAAATTCCGACTGAGGTTCTTCCGAATAAGCTTCGGTTCCGGCTGGCTCTGGGCTTACCATCCAGCTCCCGTTTCTCATGACTTTCTGACAAGGAAGTGATGAATCTGTGACGGGTCCATCTCCACAATGCCGTCGTCCAGAGTCTCGTTTCGCTCAGAAATGAGACCGGCTCGCAGTCTCACTACATCGCTGCACCCCGAGGATCTATGAACCATCGTTCCCTCTCACGACTGATTTTTCTGGCGACCCTGGTTGCCGGCTTCATCTTCCCGGTGGCTGCGCATGCTGCTGTGCCGGTGGCTGCTCTGACGGTCACGCCTGTCACATGGAACGTCGTAGGGCTGGACAGCAACACCCCCACGGCCGGACCACAGAATTTTCCGGTTGGTGTCCGGGTCTGCAGCAATGTCGCGACGACGAACGTTGCCGTGAATTTCATCTGGGATTCTGCGAATGCAAACATCAACCTGCGTTCCGGTTCGCCGAGCAGCCTGACGCTCCCGTCAATCAGTGCAGGTGGATGTGCGGATGCCTATTTCGAAGTGTCCGTGAATCAGGTCGTGGCCGCATTCGACACGACGCGTCGCTATCACATCACGGCAGCGGATGGTTCGGGAACGGTCTCGACGACGGTGCCTCGAGAAATCTACGTCGAGCACCTGATCTCCCAGAGCCGCAACTCGATCGCGGACATCAAGTACGGTACTTCGCTCGCCACGCTCGCATCCGTCCCGGGCGGCGCCGCGATGAACCTGGTGGTGGGAAACACGTACTTCGTGCAGCTCCTCGGCGGAACGGCCACGCAGGGTTACAACCAGTTCGAAGCTTTCATCAACTTCCCGAACACGATTTTCCAGATCCTTTCGGTGAGCACGACCTACTCCGCCAATGACGCGCCACCGGCTCGCGTTCCGAATCCCAATCCATCGCTGTACGCGGATGCCTGCGGATGGGATTCAGATCCCAACAGTCCGACCTACTTGTCATGCATCGGTGGCGACTTCAAGGCTGGCGGCAGCAACGTCGTCACGACGTACCAGATCAAGGTGCTCAGCGGTGGTGGCACGAGCCAGACGCTCAACACGCTGCTCTATGATTTCTCGGGCAGCAGCTTCCACTACAACGCCGACTATGCCTCGGGTTCGCGCGTCGCGAACGTCATCGACCCCGCCAGTTCGACGATCGCAAAGAGCTTCAGCCCGAACCCCTCGACCCTCAACGGCGTCTCCGCGCTGACCATTACGCTGGGAAACCCGAATGCAGGCGCGCTGAGCGGCTATAACTTCGTCGACAACCTTCCAGCGAACATGCTCATCGCGAACCCGGCTAACGCCACCACCAGCGGCTGCGGAACTCCGACGCTGACGGCGACCGCGGGCGCAAGCACGATCTCCTTCTCCAACGGCACGGTCGCAGCGAACGGAACGTGCGTCATCAAGGTGAACGTCACCGCCACGGCCACGGGCACCTTGAACAACACGACGAACAACCTGTTCGTCGACTCGGTCGACACCGGCAAGACCGCGAGCGCTTCGCTGACTGTCAACAACGATCCTCCCCCGGGAACTGGAATCTGCGGCATCACGCTTGCGCAGTGGACGTTCCCGGCCGGCTTCAGCGTCGCGTCACCTGCCCCTTCGACCGACAACGCGCCTGGCACGCCTTCCGCGAAACCGGGCGACGGTGTCGCACCATCTTCGTTCACGGAAGGGACGAACTCGTGGGGTTCCAACGGGAGTG
The DNA here is from genome assembly GCA_046590585.1 of Thermoanaerobaculia bacterium. Taxonomy (GTDB): domain Bacteria; phylum Acidobacteriota; class Thermoanaerobaculia; order Gp7-AA8; family Gp7-AA8; genus JBKJVD01. The sequence goes on from JBKJVD010000236.1 coordinate 19,480, forward strand.
TGGCGACAGGGACAACACTCGTCATCGCGAACGAGGACTATCTCGAGTTCGCAGTCGACACGACCGGGTTCACCGGGCTTCAATTCTCGTTCGATGCTGGGCGCAAGAACACGCCGAACAGCCCGCGCGGCATCGCTGTGTTCGCGGGCACGTCGTCGCTGACGACGGATGCGGTCGCCGGAAACGGCGCCGCAACTGACCCGGGCACGTCTGTGCTCGCTGCCAACGCGACGGCACTCCCGCTCTCTACTGCAGCCTTTACATCGTTCGGTCCGCTCACGCTGCCGAACGGCACCACGCACGTGCGGATCTATTTGTTCAACTCCGGCAACACGAACAGCGGGTCGGACGCTTTCGTCGACAACGTGACGTTCACCGGATGCCGCACCGCAATCAAGCCGACGATCACGAAAGCGTTCGCTCCGAACCCGATCGCGGTGAATGGTGTGTCGACGCTCACATTCTCACTCACCAACACGGATACGGCTGCGCTCACCGGCGCCGCGTTCACAGACGCGCTTCCCTCCGGCGTCCAGGTCGCCGCGACACCAGCTGCAGCCACGACGTGCGCCGGTACCTGGGCTCCGGCGGCAGCCGCCACCACCCTGACGTTCAGCGGCGGAACCATCCCCGCCGCCAGCACATGTACGGTGAGCGTGAACGTTACCGCCACCACGGCCGGACCGAAGAGCAACGTCAGCGGCTTCCTCTCCACGACCGAGAGTGGGACGACGACGACCAGTGTCGCCACGGCCACGCTGACCGCGGTGCTTCCGCCGTCGATCTCCAAGCTATTCTCCCCCTCATCCTTCGTTGCCGGTGGCACGGGCACACTCACATTCACGATCACCAATCCGAATTCGAACAACGCGCTGGCCGGCGTGGCGTTCAGCGATAGCCTGCCGGGCGCACCGGGCGCCATGAGCGTTGCTACGACACCTGCAGCGTCGACGAGTGGCTGCGGCGCCCCGACGTTCGCCCCGGCCGCAGGCGCCACGACGCTGACATTCACCGGCGGCACGATCGCCGCGGGAGGCACGTGCGTCGTCAGCGTGAAGATCACCGCGCCGACCGCAGGCACCTATAACAACACGAGCGGCAACGTCTCTCACATCATCAATGCAGTGACGGTCAACGGCAATACGGCCAATGCGTCGCTCACGGTGACGCCCGCGGCACCGGCAATCTCCCTGCTCAAGCAGGTCGGACCGACGGTGTCCGGACCCTGGACGAGCTACCTGCAGCGCGACACGACGACCAACAATCAGGTCTTCTACCGTTTCTCGCTGGAGAACATCGGCAACGTGGCCCTGAACACGCTGACGCTCACCGACAACACTCTGTCCGCTGTGATCCTCAACAGCGCGAAAGCGAACTGCGTGCAGAACGGCGGCGCGCCGACCACACTGGCATCGCTCTCGCTCGCCGTCCCGAACGCGAGCAACGACAACCATCTCGTCACCTGCATCACCACCACCCCGTTCACGATTACCTCCAATGGCTCTGTGACGAATACCGCCACCGGCGGTGGTACGTTCCCGGGCAACGGCACGATCGTCACCGATTCCTCGAGTGCGAGATTCGCAACCACTGGCCTGACCCTGGCCAAGAGCGTCACGCAGACGTTCTATCAGGCTGCCGGTGACGTGCTGAACTACAGCTACCTCGTTACGAACAGCGGCTTCGCGCCGCTCGCCGGCCCCGTCACGGTTAGCGACAACAAGGCCACAGTCACTTGCCCCGCCGTTACCACGGTTGGTGATCTCGACAACTTCCTCGATCCGGGAGAGTCGCTCACATGCTCGGCGACCTACACGATCATCGGCACTGACGTTTCGAACGGCTCGGTGACCAACATCGCCACCGCAACCGCGAGCGGCGTGAACTCGAACAGCGACAGCCGTACCGTCAACTGGCGCGCTGCCAACCTGTCGATGACCAAGACCCTCGTCACCGCAGGACCGTACTCCGTTGGGCAGACGCTGACGTACACGCTCACCGTCGCGAACGCCGGACCGTCTACCGCGACGAATGTCCAGGTGACCGACACGACGACGAACCTTACGATCACCGGCGTCTCGGGCAGCGGCTGCGCGGCGCTTCCCTGCACGATCGCCTCGATTGCCAATGGTTCGAACGCGATCATCACGGTTACGGCCACGATCAATGCTGCGGGTGCTTTCGATAACAGCGCCAGCGTCACCGCGACGGAACTCGATCCGGTCCCGGCGAACAACACCGACAATACCGGCAACGGCGGCAGTGCTGCCTCGGCGGACGTGAGCGTCGTGAAGACGCTCGTCACCGGCGGAACGTATACGGTCGGCCAGACGATCACCTACACGCTCTTCGTAGCGAACGCCGGTCCGTCGACTGCGACCAACGTCCAGGTGACTGACACGCCGACGAACCTGACCATCGCGAGTGTGAGTGGCGGCGGCTGCGCGGCACTGCCGTGCACGATCGCGAGTCTCGCGAGTGGCGCGAATGCCACGATCACCGTGACGGCGACGATCAACGCGGTCGGCGCGTTCGACAACAGCGCGACGGTCACAGCGACTGAGTCGGACCCGGTCCCGGCAAACAACACCGACAACACCGGCAACAACGGCAACGCCGTTGCCTCGGCGGACGTCTCCCTCGTGAAGACGCTCGTGACCGCAGGCCCATACGCGAGCGGGCAGTCCCTGACGTACACGCTTCTGATCGCGAACGCCGGTCCGTCGACCGCGACGAGCATTCAAGTCACAGACACACCGGTCAATCTCACGATCACCAGTGTCTCCGGCAGCGGTTGCGCTTCGCTTCCATGCACGATCCCGTCGCTCGGCTCCGGCGCGAACACCAGCATCACGGTGATCGCCACGATTCTGGGCAACAGCACGTTCGACAACGCGGCCACCGCGACCGCGACCGAGCCGGATCCGGTCCCGGCGAACAACACCGATAACACCGGGAACGGCAGTTCGGTCGCCGTCGCGAACGTCTCGATCGTGAAGACGCTGGTCACTGCCGGCCCGTATACGGCCGGGCAGTCGATCAGCTACACGCTACTGATCGCGAACGCCGGTCCGTCGACCGCGACGGGCATCCAGGTCACCGACACCCCGACGAACCTCTCGATCACCAGCGTCTCCGGCTCGGGCTGCGCGGCGCTGCCGTGCACGATCGCCAGCCTCGCCTCCGGTGCGAACACGTCAATCACCGTCACCGCAACGATCGTTTCCGGCGGAGCCTTCGACAACAGCGCGACGGCCACCGGCACCGAGTTCGATCCCGACCCGACCGACAACACGGACAACACCGGTAACAACGGCGTGGTCCCGTCGGCCGATGTCTCGATCGTCAAGACTCTCCTCACCGCCGGCCCGTACAACCTCGGGCAGACAGTCAACTACACGCTCTTCATCGCCAACGCAGGTCCGTCGATTGCGACCAACATCCAGGTGACCGACACGCCGGCGAACCTCACCATCACGAGCGTCTCGGGCAGCGGCTGCGCCGCGCTGCCGTGCACGATCGCAAGCCTCGGGATCGGCGCGAACACGACGATCAACGTTTCGGCAACGACCACGGCCGTCGGCAGCTTCAACAACGCAGCCTCCGTCACGGCGAACGAATTCGACCCCAACTCGTCGAACAACACAGACACCATCGGCAACGGCGGTGAAGTGGGTGCCGCGGCTGACATCTCCGTCGTGAAGACGCTGACCACCGCGTCGCCGTACAACGTCGGCCAGACGGTCAGCTACACGCTGCTGGTCGCGAACGCCGGCCCATCGATCGCGACGAACATCCAGGTGACGGACACGCCAAGCAACCTCACCATCACCAGCGTCAGCGGATCGGGCTGTGCCGCACTCCCGTGCACGATCGCGAGTCTCGGGGTTGGGGCCAACACGTCGATCACCGTCACCGCCACGATCAATGCGGGCGGCATCTTCGACAACAGCACCACAGTGACTGCGACCGAGTTCGATCCGAACATCGCGAACAACACCGACAATACCGGCAACTCGGGAACCACCGGCGCCTCGGCTGACGTCTCGATCGTGAAGACTCTTCTCACGGCCGCGCCGTACACGCCGGGCCAGTCGGTCAGCTACTCGCTCGTCATCGCGAATGCCGGCCCGTCGACCGCCACGAACGTTCAGGTCACTGACACTCCGACGAACCTCACCATCACGAGCGTCAGCGGCTCGGGTTGCGTCGCGCTGCCGTGCACGATCGCCAGCCTTGCAGCAGGCGCGAACACGACAGTCAACGTGACCGCCACGATCGCGGCCGCGGGCGCGTTCGACAACAGCGCGACCGTGACTGCGACCGAGTTCGATCCGAACCTGGTCAACAACACGGACAACACCGGCAACAACGGCGCGACCGGTCCAGTCGCGGACATCTCGGTCGTCAAGACGCTCCTGACCGCAGGTCCGTTCGCTCCGGCGCAGTCGATCAGCTACACGCTGCAGATCGCGAACGCCGGTCCGGCCGTGGCCACGAACATCCAGGTCACCGACACACCGACCAATCTGACCATCGTTTCGGTCGGCGGCGCGGGTTGCGTGGCGCTGCCGTGCACGATCCCGAGCCTCGCGGTTGGCGCGAACGTGCTCGTCACGGTAACCGCGACCATCAACGCTGCGGGAGCATTCGACAACAGCGTGACCGTAGCCGCGACCGAGTTCGATCCGAACCTGGTCAATAACACCGACAACACCGGCAACGGCGGCGTGGCCTCTGCGACTTCAGTCGATCTCGCCATCACCAAGACCACGACCGTCAGTTCGCTGCTGGTCGGTCAGACGTTCGACTACACCCTGGTCGTGACCAATAACGGTCCCGCCACGGCCTCGGGCGTCCTCGTCACGGATCCGCTGCCACCGACCTTCACGCTCGTCTCGGCCACCTCGACGCAGGGGACCTGCTCCGGTACGACCACCGTGATCTGCAGCGTCGGCACGATGCTCAATGGTGCAACGGTGACGATCACCCTGCGAGGCAGCGCGAACGCTGCCGGAACGCTGTCCAACTCCGCGACGGTCTCCAGCAACGAAACCGAAAGCGTCGTATCGAACAACGTCGGAGCGGCGGCGATCATCGTCTCCGCGGGCGCCAACGTCCCAACGGCAAGCGAGTTCGGTCTCGCGATGCTCGCCTTCATGCTGGCTCTCGGCGGCGCATTCATCCTTCGCGGCAGGTTCTGAAACCGAGTTAACGCCTCTCATGCAACGGCCGGCGTCCATCAGGGCGCCGGCCATTTTGTTGTCGGGCTATTGCTGCCAGAGCTCACCTCGCGGTCAGTTCCGCATCTTCCATCTCACGCTTCGCGCACCGCCATGGCATCATGAGCCCCAGGAACTGCGAGCCGGATCCGGCTCAGCAGATTCAGAAGAGATCGGCGCGCCGCGCAAGCTGCAGCCGGGAGGAAACTGCATGGAAGCAGGTGAGTCGAAATCCCTTCCCGAGAATGCCTATGTTCCGCTGGGCGAAGGCGAGGTCTATCAGCCGATGGTCCCCGCCGATCAGGCACCGCTGGAAGCGACGCCGCGCGCGATTGCGTGGGGTCTCTTTCTCTGCATCATCTTCACCGTCGCCTCCGCGTATTCCGGATTGAAGGTCGGGCAGGTGATGGAAGCGGCAATTCCCATCTCCATCCTCGCCATCGGGCTCGCGCGCGTCTATCGCCGTCGTTCCACGGTCCTCGAGAACGTCATCATCACCAGCATCGGCGGGGTCTCGGGCTCGGTCGTAGCCGGCGCGATCTTTACCCTTCCCGCTCTCTACACGCTGCAACTCAATCCGCATCCGGTGCAGACGATTTTCATCTGCCTTGCGGGCGGCATTCTCGGCGTGTTGTTCCTGATCCCGCTCCGGCGCTATTTCGTCCGTGAGATGCACGGCGTGCTGCCGTATCCCGAGGCGACGGCGATCACTGAGGTTCTGGTGACGGGGGAGAAGGGCGGCTCGCAGGCGAAACTGCTGCTGCAGGCCACGGGAATCTCGGCCGTGTACGACTTCTTCGTGACGACGTTCCAGGTCTGGAAAGAGTTCGTCGATTTCCGCTTCATCCCGGGCATGGCGGCCCTGGCCGACAAGGCGAAGATCGTCGTCCGCTTCGATGCGGTGTCGTTCATCCTCGGCCTCGGCTACGTCATGGGCCTGCGCTCGTCGATGATCCTCGTCGCCGGCGGCATCGTGGCGAACTTCGTCCTCGTCCCGCTGATCGCGATGATCGGCGCCAATGTCGCCGTACCGGTCTATCCCGGCACCAAGGCGCTGATGGAGATGACGGCGAACGAGATCTTCCGCGGGTACGTCCGCTACATCGGCGTCGGCGCGATCGCAACGGCCGGGATCTTCGGGATCATCAAGTCACTGCGCGTCATCGCCGGATCATTCGGAATCGCCCTCAAGGCCTTCAAGCAGGGTGAGGGCGCGGTCGAGCGCACCGATCGAGACATCTCCATCATGACGATCCTCGCAGGCGTCGTGATCGGCGCCATCGGGATTGGCATCTTCTTCGGCACGTTGCACCCGACA
>JBKJVD010000072.1:0-11190 GCA_046590585.1 Thermoanaerobaculia bacterium
CAGGATGGCCATGATGACGACCACTCCCGCGCGCAAGACGAATTCCTTTGGGGCCCGGAATGAGTCCAGTCCCGCCGGCGAGACCACGGCTGGGACGACGACGAGTACCACGACGACAGCAAGCCACAATGCTCCCCGAATCAGTTTTTCCTGCATCGGTTCGTCGATCGCGTTTGCCACGATTCCAAGGATACACGGCCCGCCCTGGGCACCGCTGCTTAGCTTGGCACAGGTGCCTCCCATCACCCTCAAAGGACACCCCATCGCCCAAACTAGCGGGCGCTGGACAACAAGCATGCATGAACGTCTCGCGTTGCCGCGAGGGCGTCCAACCTCACCTTGACTCAAGCCGTTGCCGTTGACATGCTTAGGCAGCCGTTGTCCCCGAGGAGGCGTCACGGGAATGTCCGATCCTTATTACTCTGATACAGACCTAACCGCCGCGGAATCATCGATTTCGCTGACGCACATCGTGCGGACCCTGGCCGCGTACAGGTGGGCAATTCTGCTCCCTGTGGTGGCGGTGACGATCGTATACACGATCATTGCTGTATCGATTCTCGTCCTTTCACCGGCGCAGAGAGTGACCACGCAGCAATTCCGGCTGGAGTTCAAAGGCGCTTCGGAGGGTAGGTATCCGAACGACCGCGAGATCCGCTCCGACGAGATGGTCGCGACACCCGTCCTGCTTCGCGTTTACAAGAGGAACGAACTCCAGCGGTTTACGACATTTGCCGAGTTCAGCCGTTCGGTTTACGTACTCAGCTCGAATCCTGAGTACGACAGGATCGCGGCGGACTTCGAATCCCGTCTGTCGGATCAACGACTTGCACCCGCAGATCGCGAGCGTATCCAGAAGGAGTGGGAGGCGACGGCGCAAACGCTTCCGAAAAGCGGATACTCCGTGAATTACCAGCGGAGAACCCGGTCAAACGCCGTCCCGGAGGACCTCGTAAGGAAGGTGCTCGGGGACATCCTCTATGAGTGGGCGAACATCGCCGCGCAAGAGCAAAAGGTGCTGAACTACTCGCTCGACCTGCTCTCCCCGACCGTTCTCGACGAGAACCGGGACCTCTCCTCCGAGCCGATTATTACGTTGGTGATCCTGCGGTCGAAAGTGAACCGGATCATCCGAAACGCGGTCACGCTGGGAGAAATCCCCGGCTCAGTAGTCTTGCGAACCAGATCCGGGGGACGGCTCTCGCTCGGCGAGATCCGCGTGCGCCTCGCAGAACTCATCCGCTTCCGGATCGACCCGACCCTGTTGACCATTCTGATGAGCAACCTCATCCATGACCGAGTGAGCACGATCCAGTTTCTCGAGAGTCAACTCGCGTTCGACGAGCGTCAGCTGGAAGTAGCTCAGTCGAAGGAAGCGAGCATCCGTGAGTCACTTGCGCTTTACGCTTCACCGCGCCCGAGTGACGCCGGCGAACATGCAGCAGGCGTTGACCGTACGACGCGCCAGTCCGATCGATCAGAGACTCTGACGCCGCAACTCGACGGATCGTTCTTCGAGCGGCTGCTGAAGATAACTGGCGCAGCGAACGGCGCCGAGTACCGTCGCCGGCTGGTTGATGAGTTGCGCGCGGCCGCCGTGGAAGCGATTCCGTTGACGGCCGCTGTCGAATACGACAGGGCACTCCTCGAGTACAGCCGCAAAGGTGGCGTTACATCGGCGGCGAACGCACCGGCTGTCCAGGAGGCGATCGCAAAAGCTGATGCCGAGGCGCGGGAACTACTCGGCCAGATGAACGAAATCTACGATCTTCTGACCTACAATCGCAATCCGGCGCGGGACGTTTACAGTGTCACGAGTCCGCCATTTACTCACGTTTCGCAACCGAAGAGCGGGAAGCGCCTGGCTCTGATCGGCGTCGCAATCACGTTCGTGACGCTGCTCCTCACGATCGCGGCGGCCTTCGCTCATGCGCGCTTCTCAGACGAAGAGGTTACAGAAGGGCTTTCCGCTCCGGCGCGCGGAGATGCAAGCTGACCGACACCGAATTGATGGCCCGCCGCTTCACAAAGGGGACCCTGGACCATGCCCACAACTGACGATTCACTGTACCAGCAGACATCGCCGGATGTGCGCGCACCTCTGAGTCACGTCGTGCGCGACCTTAGCCGACACCGTCTCACGCTCGTTCGCTCCCTGGCAGCAACCGCCGTGGCTTACACGCTCATCGCTGCAGCCTTCACGTTTCTCGCGCCAGCGCAAAAGATCACGACACTTCCTTTCCGCCTCGAGTTCCAGGGCTCGGAAGTATTGAAGTATCCGAACGGTGTGCGGTTCTCCCACGTGGAGATAGCGACCACGCCAATCCTCCGCCGCGCCTTTGAAAAGTGTCGCCTGGCGCGATACTCGACATTGGAAGAATTCAGCCGCTCTGTGTTCGTCATCGAGTCCAATCCCGAGTACGAAACTTATGCGGCCGAATATCAGGCCCGGCTAATTGATCCGCGACTTTCGCCGCTGGAGAGGGATCGTATCCACAAAGAGTGGACGGCGAAGTCGGCCGCGCTTTCGAAGAGCGCTTTCACGATCAATTACCTGACCCTCCCGGAATCGAAGATCCCGGAAAAGGAGCTGACCGCTGCTCTCAATGCAGTGCTTCAGGAGTGGGCTTCCTTCGCGATCAACGAGCAGCACGTTCTCGACTATCGCCTCGAGGTTCTCTCGCCGGCCATCCTCGATCGCACGCTCGACACGCGCGAGCCGCTAATCGCCCTGTCTATTCTCCGGTCAAGAATTAACCGCGTGATGCTGAATATTGATTCGCTCACCACCGTCCCTGGCGCGGTTGCGATCCGCACAAAAAAGAGCGATCGCACGTCACTTCAGGAAATCCGTGTGAGGCTCGAGGAGATCGTGCGATTCAAGATTGATCCGCTCATGAGTGCCCTGAGCGCGAATGGAGGGATTGATGACCGGCTCGCGACCATCACGTTCCTTGAGACGCAACTCGCCCACGACCAGAGCTCACTCAAGATCGCCGACCGATCCGCGCAAAGTATCAGAGACGCACTCGCGCTCTATTCACTCGACCAGCGGGTCGAGGAAAAGTCGGACGAAGCCCAGCAGTCGGCGGCGAGTCGGAGTGGAAACGAGCCAACCACGACGCGCCCGGAGGAGTTGACTCGGAGGGAACTGACGCCGACCTTCATCGATCGGCTGGTGGCGATCACGAATCAAGCAAACGGAGCCGAGTACAGGCAGTCATTGCTCGACACGCTGCGGAAGGAAAACGCCGCGGCCATCCCGCTGCGCGCCGAACTCGCCTACGATCAGGACATTCTCGGCCTCACTCGGCGCTCGCCAGGTTCGGGGAAGACAACAGATCCAGCCACGCTGAATGCAATCGCCGCAATCTCGGGTGAAGTTCGGTTCCTCGTCGTGGCCGTGAATGAGATCTACGACTTGCTCTCCTTCAACTTGAATCCATCGCGCCAGATCTACAGTGTGACAGGGAAGACGACCACGGGTACGGTGCGGACTGAGAGCCTGGCGAGACTGATCCTCGTCGGGATCGTGGTGCTCTTGTCTACGTTCGTCGTTGCGTCTCTGTTCTGCCTGGCTCGCGAACATGCACTTCGGTCGGGCCACCGCTGACTTGTCCCGGGGGCGTCGAGGGCGCCGCGCAGAAGAAGGGGTTTGCGCGGCACAGTGCTCGGCTGGGCGGCGGCAATCGATCGGGCCCCTCTCAATGGTGCCTTCCCAAACACCTCAGCCTGCTTCGATCGCTCGCCAGATCGCCCTCGCGACCACAGAAGCAGTGAAACGTGATCTGGGTCACGCTTCGGGAAAACTCCGGTCACTCGACGCGGGATCTCCGTTATCATCGCACTCCTCCACAATCAGAAAGGAACTTCGATGGTCCCCAGGCCCTTCACGTATGTCGTGCTCTTTGTGGTCTTGGCTTCGAGCACCTTGTCGGCAGCGCCAGCGACGCTGCTCAATGGCGGGTTCCGTTCTCTTCTGCGCAGCGCCGTCGCATCAAGGCAGCCGGTCGTCATCAGCGGAGTCGACCTCGGCGACAGCTCCCTTCGCGAGCTCGTCCTCGAGCCGATGAAGGTCTGGTCGGACGACGCCACGATTACGGTTCACGACGTCGATGGAACCACCACGCTTGCGCCGCCCGACATCCTTTCGTTCAAGGGACGCGTTCGCGGAGAGCAGGACTCGGCGGTCTACATCTCCCTTGCAGCGGACGGCACCGTCGACGGAATCATCCTTCACGGCGATCGCCAGTTCCGGATTGCCTCTGCGCGTCCAGCCGGCCGCGAACGCAGCGTCGACGCGGTTGGTGACGTCGCGCCCATCGCCGTGCGCGAGTACGACGAGATCGACCAGCTCAGGGACGCCGAGACACCCTGGACGTGCGGAATCGAGAACCAGCCGATTCCCCCCAGGGTCGTCGATACCGTGCGCGCCACGAAACTGAAAGTCGTCGGCGATGCGGGTAATGTCGCAGGCGCGGCGTACTCGTTGAAACTCGCGATCGACACCGATACGGAGCTGTACGCGGCGTTCGGGTCTCAGGCCGCCGTCAGCGCTTATCTCACGAACCTGGTCGGACAGGCGTCGGTCATTTACCAGCGCGATCTCTCGACCACTCTCACGATCGGTCACGCCAACATCTACTCCGGAGGGACCGATCCCTGGGCGCTCGGCGCGGCAGCTGGCACCGGCTCACTTCTCGCCGAGCTCGGGACCTACTACGCCGTCACCGACACCATCGACTACAAGCAGGTGCAGCGGTCGGCGGTCGTGATGGTGAGCGGCAAGGTGACAAACGCTGGAGTCGCCTGGATCGACGAGCTCTGCTCCGGCGATTTCTACTGCGGAGACACGGGGTCGAACTGCAACAATGGCAACCCCAGCACCACCTACGCTGCAAAATACGGCGGCGGTTACGCGTGGTGCGGATCCGCGGGCAGTGTGTCGACCGTCGTCCCCGACCCGACACTCACGGTCAACGGTGTTCAGTACGGGCTGCCGACGAGCAATTACTGGATGCTGATGGAGTTCACCCACGAGCTCGGACACGTCGTGTCATCCCAGCATACGCACTGCGTCACGCTCAACTCCGCCGAGCAGGCGACCTACGGCGTGGCGCGCGCATACGTCGACACCTGCAACGGCACCCAGGGGGGCTGCTACTCCGGCTCGGCGTCCTCCCCGCCGGAGCTCGGCACGATCATGAGCTACTGCCATAACATCACCATCAGCGGGTTTCGCCAGAGCCGCTACACGTTCGGCAAGGCGGGAGAGCCGAGCGAGAAAATGCTCGCCATCCTCAAGTTCGGCGACCCGACCTATACCTTTCCAACCGCCGGACTGGAAGGCGCGACCCCGAATGGCACGATGACCACGCAGGCCGCTCCCGTGGCTTGTTCGTCGGGCCGGACTGCGTCCGTTCCCTCCTGCACGGGATGCACCTACGCCTGGCAGATCACCGGCGGCGCCATCACGAGCGCGGCGAACATCAGCGCCATCACCTACACGCCCTCCGCGTCGTCCGTCACGCTGACCGTACTGGTCACGAGCCAGCGTGGATGCGGCATCACCGTCGCGAAGACGCTCGCGACCGCGTGCAGCAGCGTGACTGCACCAACGAATGTCGTGGCGAGTGCGACGTCGGGAAGCAACATCCTGGTCACGTGGACGGCGTCCGCGGGCGCAACCTCGTACAACGTCTATCGCACGCAGGACAACAGTGTCTGGACGCAGGTCTCCACTCCCGGCGTCGTGGTCGGCACCACGTACAACGATGCGGTCTCGACGAACAAGGCCTACAAATACAGAGTGCGCGCCGTGAATGGAAGCGAGTCGGGCGACAGCAACAGCGACCTCGCAGTCGCCATCGACTTCACGGACCCCACGCTCACAGCAGGCGTGACCGCGATGAAGGCCGCACACGTCAACGAGCTGCGCGCGGCGGTCAACGCACTACGCACCCTCAACGGAAATCAGGGAGCCTTCTCGTTCACCGACCCATCGCTCACCGCCGGCTCGACGGGCGTCAAGGCCGTGCACATCACCGAACTGCAGACCCAGTTGAATCTCGCACGCGTCGCTCTCGGCTTCACCGCCGCGACGTTTACCGAAGTTCCAGTGGCAGGAGTCACGGCGATCAGGAAAGTCCACGTCGAGGAACTGCGAGCGGGCCTGCAGTAGCCACGCAACCTGCTCCACAAAACAGGGCCTTCCGGGTTTTCGGTGTGAACTGGTGCCTCCACACTGTCCCGTCGACAGAACTGACGGAAGTGTGGCGGTTTGAGAGAACCGCAAATTGACTCCCTTCTCCCCGTGGGAGAAGGGAGATTGACCCTCAGCTCCGTCCGCCCTTCTGCGTTCTGCAGGAAAGGTAGTTCACTGAATGCCAGTTCAATTCCTTGTCCTCGATTCTCGATGTACCCACTGAAAATCGGAAGGAACACAAAACAAAAACGCCGCCAGTTCCCCGGCGGCGTTCTCCGTCTGAGGTGCGTGAAACCGCTACTGCATGCGGGTACGCAGCTCCTGCTGATGCACGGCCTTCACGGGTGTCGACGTGGCGGTGATCGTGTCGGTGAATCCGCCGGTCGTCAGCCCCAGAGCACTCATCGCTGCATCGAGCTGCGTGCGAAGTTCGTTGATGTGTACCGCCTTGATCATCACGCCCACACTCGCGCTGTCGGTGAATGTCCCGGCGCTGAGCGAGGCCTGCAGGCGTACGGCGCTGACCGCAGTGCGAAGCTGGGAGAGATGCACCGCCTTGACGACGATGCCAGCCGTGAGGGTCGGATCGGTGTAGACCACTGTCGTCGCGAGATTGGCCGCACTGTCGACCGACGTTCCACCGGCGCTGACGGCACGCACGCGATACATGTAGGCGTTGTTCGCCACCGCGGCGTTGTCCGTCTGCGAGTTCGTGGCGGGTGAAGCGATCAACGTGTAGCTTCCGCCTGCCGCGCGGCGATAGACCTCATACGAGGTTGCACCCGCGGACGCGGTCCACGTGATCGACACCGAGGTGCCCGAGGTGGCCGTGGCAACGACGCTGGTCGGAGCAGCCGGAGGGGACCCGACCGAGCCGTAGAGCGCCTGGACCGCGCGGATATCCCACGCCTGCAGCGTTGCGTTAATCCCGTTCGTCACTGATGCCGTCATGATCGCCGAACTCGAACAATCGTAAGCCGGGTTGGTGGTGCAGAGCGCAGAGTTGTCCCGCGTCTTGTCAGAGTGCCGCAGGCCGAGCGTGTGCCCCACCTCGTGGGTAAGCGCGCTGTTGTAGTTGGCGACCGAGAAGCTTCCCGGTACACAGGCGCCAACTCCCTTGTTCATCGACACATCGACTTCGACGTTCGAGAAAAACGTTTCGGAGTTGAACGAGTGAGTGCCTGTTCCGTTGCTGATGCCTCCGAGCCCGAGCACGCCGCCACCGCAGGTGTAATTCGGGGCGCCCGCCCCGGTGAGGTCCTTTTCGAAGACGATGTTGTTCACCGAGTCGGCAGCGTCCGTGATTCCGAGCAGATTCACGATCGATGACGCGAGGACATAGTTGATGTTCGAGCTGGCCTCACCGTTCCAGGCAGTGAATGCCGTGTTGATCGCATCGATCCCGCTGTTCGGAACGCCGCCTGTGGCGGCGTTACCTCGGTTCAAGTTCACCGCTGAGGGAAACACGTTCCAGCGGAATCCGCTCGTATTCTCAGTGTCGCTCGGCAGCGTGTATTGCGTCGCGGTGAACACGACGTTGGAAACCAGCCGCAGCCGGCCATGTACTGGATCGGCTACATCGCCGAGAAGTGGCCGGGTCTCGATCGTGTAGTCAGTCGCCGCGATCTCTCTCCGCACGGCCGAACGGATGAACTCGAGAAAGCGCTCTTCGTCGCGCCGCGGCTCGTGATGAACGGTTCCATCCGGGTTCCAACCGTTGATCTCGGTCGCGGTGCGGATCAATACACGGTGACCGTTGTCATCAGTTGAAAATCCGAACAGCCCCAGTCCGAAATCGGTGACTGCATAGTCGCCACCGGGAAGCTTCCGCAGAAAAAGAAGCGCGCGTTCGCCGTCGGCAATCCTCGGCGCGCCGAAAATGATCCGGTAATGCCCGTCGATCACGCCGCCCGGAACGCGCACCTTCAACTCAGTGTGCAGGGCCACCCCACCTTTGAGGACGTCATCGACGCTGAGCACGGTAACGGTTTCGATCCCACGCTGGTCTGACTGTTCCACGTATGAGTTGATCGCTCGTGCGACCACGACTGCATGCGACCGCTCGACCATCTGAAGGTCCGGCGGAACGACATAGCTGGCGGCATGAGCGCTGACGCAGACCACAGAGACCGCGAGCGACGCTCCGAGTCGTCTGAGAGACATGATTTTCCTCCGGGGTGGACCTTGTGTGCCGCCAGTATAACTCGCCGATTGGGCGAGCCTCTCACGGACAACGATCAGACGGGACGTACACTTCCCATGGAGAAAGATTGGATGACTCTAGCCAGTTTCCGGTCGCCGGCCGCTGGCCGCTGGCGGACATCGCGGCATCCAGTGCTGACCGTAACTCGCTGATATGAATCGCTCTCAGCCAGACAGCACCTACCCAACCCTCGGAATCACCCTGCCTGGTAGTACTCCCGATACCACTCAACGAACCGGCTCACCCCTTCCCGCACTGTCGTCTTCGGAGCGAAGCCGACGGCTCGTTCCAGTTCAGAAACGTCCGCCATCGTGGACGGTACGTCCCCTGGCTGCATCGGCAGGAAGTCCATCACCGCCTTCTTTCCGAGGCACTCCTCGAGCACCGAGATGTATTCGAGCAACTGCACAGGCTGATTGTTTCCGATGTTGAAGATCCGGTAAGGCGCCGAACTGGTGGCTGGATCAGGTGCCGCGGGATTCCACGAGAGGTCGGGCGAAGCGACACGATCGAGAGTTCGAACCACCCCTTCGACGATGTCGTCGATGAAGGTGAAGTCGCGCACCATGTTCCCGTTGTTGAATACCGGGATCGGCTCTCCCGCCAGGATGCCGCGCGTGAACTTGAAGAGTGCCATGTCGGGGCGGCCCCACGGGCCATAGACGGTGAAGAACCGCAACCCCGTCGTCGGGAGCCGGAAGAGATGAGAGTACGTATGCGCCATCAATTCATTGGCCTTCTTGGTGGCCGAGTAAATTGAGATCGGATGGTCAACGCTGTCGTGCTCGGAAAACGGCTGCTTCGCATTCAATCCGTAAACGGAACTGGTCGACGCGTAGACGAGATGCTCAACCTGGGTGTGCCGGCAACCCTCGAGGACGTTGACGAACCCGGTCAGGTTGCTGTCGATGTAGGCATGAGGGTTCTCGAGCGAATAGCGCACTCCGGCCTGGGCGGCGAGATGCACGACCCGCGTCGGAAGGAATTCCGCGAAGAGTGCCGCCATCCCTTCCCTGTCGGCGAGATCGAGTTTACGGAAGGTGAAGGCATCACGCGCCTGGAGCCGCGCCAGCCGCGCCTCCTTGAGTGTCACGTCGTAGTAATCGTTCAGGTTGTCGATCCCGATGACGGTCCGGCCGGCGTCGAGCAAACGATGAGCGACCGAGGATCCGATGAACCCTGCCGCACCGGTGACGAGAATGGGTCGACTCATGTTGCTAACGTCTCCTCACGTCAACTCGCCGTCTTCTGGAACCACTCGAGAGTATCGGCCAGGCCCCGCTCGATCGCGACCGGTTCCGCAAGTCCCGCGAGATTGCGCAGGCGAGTGCCGTCGATGACTGACCGTCTCTGCTCTCCCAGCTTGGCTGCGCCGTACTGCGGTTCGCGATCCATCCCGAGCACCCGCACCATCGCTTCGTAGAGCTGCGTCACCGAAACTTCGACTCCGGTACCGACGTTGAAGCTGCCATGCAGTCCGTCGTGTTCGACCGCCGCCACGTTCGCCGCGACAACATCCCGGACGTGAACATAGTCCCGCGTCTGGCTTCCGTCGCCATGGATGGTGACAGGCTCGCCGTGAATCAGCTTCTCCGCGAAGATTGCCACGACGCCCGCTTCTCCATGAGGGTTCTGCCGCGGTCCATAGACATTCCCGTAGCGCAGCGCCAGCGTCGACAACCCATGGACCTCATGGAAATAGTGAAGGTAGTGTTCCACCGCCAGCTTCGCACATCCATAGGGCGACATCGGCCGGCACGCGTGCTCCTCGGTCTGCGGCGTGGTCAGCGGCTCGCCGTAGATCGCGCCGCCGGTCGACGCGAAGACGAACCTCTGCACCTCGATCTCGCGAGCCAGTTCGAGCAGCCGCAAGGTAGCCACGATGTTGAGTTCCGCATCCCGTGCGGGATCGGCCACCGACTTCCGCACATCGATCTGCGCCGCATGATGGCTGATGACGTTCGGACGAAGGCGCCGGATCAGGTCGCCCGAAGCGGGATCGCAGAGATCGGCCACATGCAGTTCGATTCCCTCAGCGACGTTCGCGGTTTTGCCCGTCGACAGGTCATCGATGACGCTGACGCGCCACCCACGCTGCAGAAACGCCTCGGCCACATGCGAGCCGATGAAGCCGGCGCCCCCTGTGACGAGAATGTGCCTGGTCATTCAGCGGCCACCCGCAAACCGAGTGGCTTCTCCTCGAGCACGCCGCGCAGGTACCGCCCGTACGAACTCTTCGCCAGCTTGTCTGCCAGCGCACCCAGCGTCGCGGCGTCGATCAGCCCGAAGTGATACGCGATCTCTTCGGGGCAGGCCATCTTCAGTCCCTGGCGCAGCTCGATGGTCTCGACGAAGTTCGCCGCCTGCAGCAGCGACTCCTGCGTGCCGGTGTCGAACCATGCGTAGCCGCGCCCGAGTTGCTCGACCTGCAGCGCTCCTTTCTGGAGGTAGACACGATTGAGATCGGTGATCTCGAGTTCGCCGCGCGGAGAGGGGGCGAGTTCCGCAGCGAAATCGCAGACGCGTTCGTCGTAAAAATAGAGTCCGGTGACGGCGAGATTCGACTTTGGCTTCAACGGCTTTTCTTCGAGTGTTAGAGCGCGTCCCGCCTCATCGATCTCGACGACGCCGTAGCGCTCAGGGTCGTGTACCCGATAGGCGAAGACAGTGGATCCTTCGCGACGCGCGCTGGCCCGCTGCAGCGCTTCGGTCAGACCGTGCCCGTAAAAGATGTTGTCGCCAAGGATCAGGCAGCTCGGCTCTCCCGCAACAAAGTCCCGGC
>JBKJVD010000046.1:0-6255 GCA_046590585.1 Thermoanaerobaculia bacterium
AAGCAGCGGAGTGCTGTCACCGATGGCGAGTAGATACGACAGGAGCGCCAGCGCGGCGGTCGTGCGTGCTCCAGGAAGACGCAGGATCAGGCCCGCCAGCGCGAAGATCGCGATGAACAGGCCCGAGTAGAGGCTGCCGAGGTACGGTTTGCGGGCGAAGATTCCCATACCCCACCACGGAGATCCAAAGGGGTCGGGAACGCCGAGAGCATGAGGGATCACGAGTTCTGCCGGCCGGATGAGCGGCATCGAGAAATCCTTCACCAGGTCGAACGCGAACCCTCGCGACCGGACGGTGTCCCGCAAATGAGCCGATGCAGGGAGAAGTTGGACCGACGCCACGAGGGCGCCGGAGGCTGCGATCGCGACTGTGAATGCGGCAGCGCGCCAGCGAGGGCGGGCCGCCCCGACGAAAAGGACTCCCGCGACGATGAGGAGCCAGGTCTGCGCGATCGCCATCGGCTCGCCGACCAGCATCTGCAGCCCGGCCACGAGCGCGGCCACGCCGAATCGCCTCGAACCGGGCGAGTGGACGAAGCGCACGACGGTCCATCCCAGCAGAGGCGCGAGCGACCAGATGAAGAACGTCGGCAGGAGCGAGACTGACCCGAGGAGCAGGCCTCCCAGGCCGAAGGAAACAGCCCCGAGAAAGGCAGCCGCGGGACGCAGTTTCAATTCGCGAAGCAGGAGATACATGCCGATCAGCGCGGCATAAACGTGCACGAGGATGTGAAGTGCGAAGCCGAACTCGTACGAGCTGGTAAGGATCAAAAGCTGAGGAGGATAGAAGATCTCATAGGCAGGATTCGCGGCCATCGGCTGGCCCCCGGCGAGATACCGGTTCCAATAAGGAAACTGGCCGCTGAGCAACGCTTCGCGCACCATGCGCTTCATCGGGAAGTGGTAGACGACGAGGTCGCGGAAGTAAAAATTCGCCCCGGCCAGGAGCACATCACTGAAGAACACCGTGGCGATGCCGATCAGCATCGTGATCCAGCGGACGTCGCCTTTCCGCTCAGCCGGTTCCTGGTCGCTCATACACCGAGCATTTTCATGGCGATCGGGATGATCACGAAGAGTTGAATCGCGTCGAAGACGCCATGCGCGATCACGCAGGGAACGATGTTGCGCG
This sequence comes from Thermoanaerobaculia bacterium, assembly GCA_046590585.1. GTDB lineage: Bacteria > Acidobacteriota > Thermoanaerobaculia > Gp7-AA8 > Gp7-AA8 > JBKJVD01. The sequence continues at coordinate 1,133 of JBKJVD010000046.1, forward strand.
TGCGATAGAAGGTCGTGCCGAGAATCAGGGAAATGACGCTGATGCCGATCAGCAGCAGCGGCTGGCCGAGCGTGAAATGCGCGACGACGAAGAGGATGGTGGAAGCGAGCAGGCCGACACGCGACTGGAGGAACGCGCGGAAGAATGCTTCCTCGACTGTCATCGCCGACAGGACGATCAGCGCCTTCTTCCACACCGCCAGCGAAGCCATCCACTTGACCATGGCCGGCATCTCGGGCGCTTCCGCGATCAGCCCTGCTTGTTTCATGACCATCGCGATGAACACCGCGCCGACGATCGTGGCGATCCAGCCGCCAACACCCACCGCGAGCCCCGTGGCGATCGTATCGACCGGCTGGTCGGTGCGGATATGGAGAAACTCACGCAGCGGAGGCCTGCCTGAGGCCAGCCACCAGCCCGTGAGAAAGACCACCAGAAGTGCATGCAGGAGAAAGAGCGAATAGAACGGCACCTTCGCCAGGTCGGTCTCGCCGACGGGACTCAGTGCAGAACTCGTGACGAGAAATCCGAGGAGCAGGAGGAATCCGCCGAGCCATGCGTAGGCGAAGTACTTCGCACCGCGCGATGGGAAGCGGTCCGCAGCGAAGAGGCCGATCCTCTCATTGAGGACGATGACCAGGATCCAGAGTGCGGCGAGAATCGGGAGGGTCACTGCGTACATGTTCATGCGGGCCGCACTTCCACCAGGTTGTCGTAGAACGTCGCTCCGCCACCGATGTCGGTCAACGCCTGCGATGTCGTGTGATTGGCATTGCTGCGATCGGGAGACATCTTCGCCCACCAGATCGATGGAGCGGAGACGACGCCCGGGCGCACACGGTCGGTGACCACGGCCTCGGCGGCGAACGTGCCGCGGTCGTTGAAGATTGAAACCATCTGCCCCGTGACGATGCCGCGCGGCACGGCGTCATCGGTGTGAATGTCGAGAGTCGGTTTTCCTGCGGCGCGACGCAGCGTGGCTACGTTCACGAACGTCGAGTTGAGGAACGAGTGCGCCGGCGGCGAGATCAGCGCGAGCGGGAAACGCGCCGCCAGTTCGGGACTCCGCTCCTCCGACTCGAGCGGTGCCAGGTAGTCGGGGAGCGGATCGACGCCGATGGCGGACAGCGAGGGAGCGATGATCTCGATCTTGCCGCTTGGCGTGGGAACCGGAGATCCGGTGCGGAAGGGAAGGTGAGGAGACGGCACGTTGAGGCGCATCCATCCCCGTTCCTTCAATTCGTCGAGCGAAATGCCGCGCATCGTTTCGCCGCCGCCCTCGAGTGCCGCGCGCATCATCGACTCATCCGACTCGCGTAGTTCCGGCGAATGGAGTCCCATCGCTGCGGCGAGGCGCCGGAAGATTTCCGAATTCGGCAGCGACTCTCCGAGTGGCTCGATCGCGCGAGCGTTGAACATCACGTAAAGATGACCGTAGGCCTTGTGCAGGTCTTCATGCTCGAGTTGTGTCGTGGCCGGCAGCAGCACGTCGGCGTAGTCGGCCGTGTCGGTCTGGAAATGTTCGATCACGACGGTGAACAGGTCATCACGCTCCAGCCCGCGAACGACGGCCGGCCGATCCGGCGCGACCGCACCGGGATTGGAGTTGTAAACCACGAGGGCTCGTACTGGCGGGTCGTTCGTCGCGGTCAGTGCTTCGCCGAGCCGCGACATATTGATGGTGCGCGTTCCCGGGGCGATCAGGTCGGGCCGGGAGAGGCTCTTCGTATCGAGCGAGAACGTGCCCGACGACGAGAGCTGGCAACCGCCGCCGACGTCGTTCCATGCGCCCGTCACGGCAGGGAGCAGCGAGATGAGTCGCACCGCGTTGCCGCCGCCCGAGTGGCGCTGCAATCCGTAGTTGAGCCGGATGAACGTCGGCCGCATCGTGGCGTAGCGATGGGCAAGCGACTCGATCGCTTCCACCGGCAACCGGCAGATTCCGGCGACCCGTTCCGGTGAGTAATGATCGAGCGCGCGTTCGCGCAACTGCTCCCAGCCGGAAGTCATCGCCTCGAGGTACGCCCGGTCTTCGAGACCGTCGCGGAAGATGACGTGCATCATCCCAAGAACCAGCGCGCCGTCAGTCCCGGGCCGGATCGCGAGATGTTCGTCGCAGGCCACGGCCGTGCGCGTCCGCAGAGGATCGATGCAGATCGTCCGCGCGCCGTTCTCTTTCGCCTTCCGGATGTAGGGCCAGAGATGTGGATTCGCGGTGAGCGTGTTCGTCCCCCAGAGGATGATGAGCTTCGACTCGGGGATCGATTCCGGGTCGGTTCCCATGCGCGTGCCGTAGGTGTAATTCAACGCCTCGACACCGGCGCTCGCGCAGATCGTCCGGTCGAGCAGCGAGGCGCCGATGGTCTGGAAGAAACGCCGGTCCATTGACTCGCCCTGGATCATCCCCATGGTGCCGGCGTAGGAGTAGGGAAGGATCGCCTGCGGTCCGTCGCCGGAGTTCCGAATGTCATTCAGCCTCGCTGCGATCAGCGCAAGCGCCTCATCCCATGACGCGCGGCGGAACTCCCCGGCTCCCTTCCTGCCGACACGGATCTGAGGAAAGAGCAGCCGATCGGCGTGATACGTCCGCTCGAGATAGCGCGACACTTTCGTGCAGAGAAATCCATTCGTGAACGAATGATCGGGGTCGCCTGCCACCCGCACGGCACGTCCGTCTTCGACGGTGACGAGCATCGAGCAGGTATCAGGACAATCGTGGGGACAGACGGCGCGGATCGTGGTCATCAGGGCTGGCGTGAAGTATACCGGCGCAGGCCGGCCACGCGGGAAGCGCCGTACTGAAGCCGTCCCGGCGAGGGGTGGATGCTGCGTGCTATCCTCCGGCTCGAAGTGAATCGCCATTCAGCGAGGTAAGTTCATGGCCCAGCAACAGTCGCGCGTCGCGGTGATTCGAGGTCTGCGGACCCCGTTTGCCAAGTCAGGAACTCACTACGGAAGGCTCAGCGCCCTCGACCTCGGGAAGATTCTCGTGGCGGAACTCGTCGAGCGCTCCGGGCTCGATCCGAAGTCCATCAACGAGATCGTCTTCGGCAACGTGATTCCTTCCGTGAAGGCGCCGAACATCGCGCGTGAAATCATCCTCGGCACAGGATTGCCGCGCAGCATTCCCGGATTTACCGTCGGCATGGCCTGCGCCTCGGCGAACCAGGCAATTACCGCGGCTTCGGACATGATCTATCGCGGCTATGCTGATACGGTGATCGCCGGAGGGGCCGAGTCACTCTCGGATGTGCCGATCCTCTTCTCGAAGAACTTCGCCAGCGCGCTGGTCACCTCCTCGAAGCAGAAATCGGTGGGGGGCAAGCTCGGGGCGTTTTCGAAGATCCGTCCCCGCGATCTCGCGCCAGACGCGCCGGCCATCGCTGAATCGACGACGGGCCTGACCATGGGCGAGTCGGCCGAGAAGATGGCGAAGGAGAACGGCATCTCGCGCGAGGCGCAGGACAAGTTCGCCCTGCAGAGCCAGACGCGCGCCGCTGCCGCGACGTCGAGCGGCCGATTCAAGGACGAGGTGATGACCGTCGTCGTCCCCCCCAATTTCGACAACGTCGTCGAGAGCGACAACCTGATCCGCCCCGACACGACGCTGGAAGGGCTGACGAAGCTCAAGCCGGTGTTCGATCGTAGGTACGGCACCATCACCGCCGGCAACGCCTCCGCGCTGACCGACGGCGCAGCGGCGGTGATCCTGATGTCGGAGCTGAAGGCGAAGTCGCTCGGACTGGTGCCAATCGGCTATATCAAGAGTTATGCATACGCGGCGGTCGACCCGTTCGACCAGCTGCTGCAGGGACCCGCGCTGGCCCTCCCGGTCGCGCTGGAGCGGGCGGGCATCCAGCTCTCCGACATCGGCGTGATCGAGATGCACGAGGCGTTTGCAGCCCAGGTGCTCTCGAATATCCAGTGGATGGGATCGAAGAAGATCGCGCAGGAGAAACTCGGACGCAGCGAGGCCGTGGGGGACATCGACCCGGAGAAGATCAATCGGACCGGAGGTTCACTGGCGCTGGGACATCCGTTCGGCGCTACCGGCGCGCGCATCGTCACGACGGTCTGCAACGAACTGCAGAAGAGCGGCGAGCAGTACGGCCTCGTGACCGTCTGCGCAGCCGGGGGAATCGGCGTAGCGATGGTGCTGGAACGCGAGTAGTCGCGTTTCGCTAAGAACCCCACGCTTCGCGGTCGACGAGCCACCAGCTCTCGATTCCTTCGGTCGCATCGACGACGGGGAAGCGTTCTCCGGCTCGAATCCGGGTGAGGATGTCGTGCTTGTCGCCGCGCACGGTCGGGATCAGACGAAGCGCCGCTTCGCGGATTGTGCGAAGGCTCAGCGTCACGCGCCACTGATCGAGTCGGGGGACGAAGACCGCAATGGCAGTACGGTCGGTATCGTCGAGTGCAGTGGTTCCGGGAAACAACGACGCCGTGTGTCCATCAGGACCGCAGCCGAGGAGCACGAGGTCGAGTGGTCCGGGCTGCAACGCCAGCCATTGACGTTCGAAATCGTCGGCGCTGGCCTCGGCATCCGCGAGGGAAGTGTCGAATCGCAGGAACCGATGATTCGATGGAAGCCCGTTGGCGAAGAGCGTCCGATCGATCGCAGCCGCATTCGACTGCGGATCGCTGTACGGAACGAACCGCTCATCGACGAGAACCCAGGTGATGGCGACGCGTTCGAGAACGGATCGATGAGGTTCCTGCGCGAGCAGGCGATAGAGAGGCTCCGGCGTCGACCCGCCAGACAAGCCGATGACGGCGCTCTCCTTCATCGCGATGCGTTGCAGCAACGTCTCTGCGGTCGCCTGAATCACATCATCGGCCGTGTCGAAAATCCTCGCATTCATGGCGAGGAGTAAATCACAGGTGAAGGGGTGCAGTCGTCGGCAGCTGGGGAGAAGTGGCAAGCGGGGTTTTGGGAATGTAAAACACGTCGGGACGACTCTCGAGAGGCCAGCGGGCGACCCGCCCGCTGAAGACCGAGGGCGCCCGGGCCATCGACGTCCTGTCAATTCGCCGCCATTTGAGAGCGCCCGGTAGCAACGCCCTCGGACTTTGCGACAGGGACGTCGTGCGCTCGACGCGCACGACTCAGCGGGCGGGTC
>JBKJVD010000108.1:0-24333 GCA_046590585.1 Thermoanaerobaculia bacterium
GCCCTGTTGATAGCGCGACAGCGTGAGTTCGCTGCTGCCAAATCCCGTTCATCTGATTTGCGAGAGAGCAGTCGAGGGCTCGACGCCCTCGACCGTCGGACGGGGTCGTCCAACGGCCTCTTGAAATCGTAGCGCGCCGCGCTCCGAGACCCGGATCAATCCAGGCAGTGTCAGATCAGGGGCGCACGTATAAGTCGCTGGCCGGTCCTACCTGGATCGTGTAGACGTTCGAAGCCTTCCGAACGGTGGCGATCGCCTGAAATCCAGGAAATGTCAGCACGTTCCCGATCACCTCGGCATCCTGCTTCCCGACGAAGAGCCTGACGGCATCGTCGACCGTGTCTGCGTCGAAGGCGAAGAATTCCACATCAGCGGCTGTGGAAAGCGGTTTGCCGCGTTCGTCGGTCAGGCAGCGCTTTTCGATCGTGAATTTCATGGCGGGCCGGCCGGGGGGCCGGGATTCACGAGCCTGCAATTCTGATGCGCGGGTGACGCTCCGGGCGAATAATCGGACGTTCGATCGCTGTTCTATACTCCCAATCGAGGTAGCCATGAGCGAAGAACGAGCCCTTTCGGACGCGGTCACGAGAATCGGAAGCATTCAGAGCGACGAGAGGGGAAGCCTGCGCGCCACCGGATCGGCCCGATTCGCAGAGCCGCTCGAGCTCGGGCTCACCTTCGATGACGTGCTGCTCAAGCCGGCGCGCTCCGATCTCCACCCCAACTTCGTCGATGTGACGACCCGGCTGACCCGCGGAATTCACCTCAACATCCCGATCGTCTCCTCGGCGATGGACACGGTGACCGAAGCCAGGCTCGCCATCGCCATGGCCCAGCACGGTGGCCTCGGCATCATTCACAAGAATATGGCGATCGACCGGCAGGCCGAAGAGGTCGATCGCGTGAAGCGGTCAGAAGCAGGAATGATCGTCGATCCCGTCACGATGCGTCCGTGGCAGAGCATCGCCGAGGCGATGCAGGTGATGGAGAAGTACAAGATTTCGGGACTTCCAGTGACCGACGCGAACGGCAAGCTGGTCGGCATTCTCACGAACCGTGACCTGCGGTTTGAGACGCGCTTCGATCTTCCCATCTCCGAGCGGATGACCAAGGATCAGCTCATCACCGTTCCCGTCGGCACGACGCTCGAACAGGCGCGCGAGGTTCTGCATCAGCATCGGATCGAGAAGTTGCTCGTCGTCGATGCCAACGGTGACCTCAAGGGGTTGATCACCGTCAAGGACATTCAGAAAGCCCGGCGTTATCCGCTGGCCGCCAAGGATCCGCTCGGACGGCTTCGCTGCGGCGCGGCGATCGGGGTAGGCAAGGATGGTCTCGACCGGGCCCGCGCGCTCATCGATGCAAAGGTCGACGTCATCGTCATCGACTCCTCGCACGCGCACTCCACGGGTGTGCTGGAAACGATCCGCCAGTTCAAGAAACTCTTTCCCGACACGCAACTCATCGCAGGGAACGTCGCTACGTTCGAGGCAGCCACGGACCTGATCGAACTCGGTGTCGATGCGATCAAGGTCGGGATCGGCCCCGGTTCGATCTGCACGACGCGCGTCGTTGCCGGGGCAGGCGTGCCGCAGGTCACGGCGGTGATGGAGTGCGTGCGTGCGGCTGAAAAATATGACGTGCCGATCATCAGCGATGGAGGCATCAAGTTCTCGGGTGACGTGACTAAGGCGATTGCGGCGGGAGCACACGCAGTGATGATTGGGTCGCTCTTCGCCGGGACGGACGAGGCACCGGGCGAGACGATCCTCTACCAGGGCCGAACGTACAAGGCCTATCGCGGCATGGGATCGATTGCTGCGATGCAGGCCGGATCGAAGGATCGTTACTTTCAGGAAGAGACAGACGATGCCGGCAAGCTCGTGCCGGAAGGAATTGAAGGGAAAGTGCCGTATAAGGGCTCTCTCTCCGCAATGATCCCGCAACTCGTGGGAGGGCTTCGCTCCGGCATGGGCCTGACCGGTTCGCAGACCATCGAAGATCTCCGCACGAAATCCCAGTTCGTCCGCATCACCGCGTCGGGCTTGCGTGAATCGCACGCGCACGACGTCATCATCACAAAGGAAGCGCCGAACTACCGCATCGAAAGCGCTGACTGAGATTCGCCCGAACCGTGAATTGATGGCACAGGCCTCACGCCTGTGCCATCGCCATTTCAAACAGGAGATCCACTTGCACAACGGGAAGACCATCACCTATCGCGGCGACGTCGATGACCTCGAACTCTCGGGAATCCCGGAGATCGAGGATTTCGGCATTCGCTTCAGCGAGCCGACCGAAAGCGGGAGGCATATCGAGTTTGCGAGCGCCTCAATGGGAAGACTCGCAGGCTTTCCCGCCTGGGATCATCCGGAACGCGACCTGCGTCATTTCATCCCGGGCGACGTACCTGTGGGGTCGATCGTGAATCCTTACGAGGATCGCGACGATGGATGGCGCATTGTGATTTTCGAATCGGAAGGGTCCGTATTCGTGCTGCAAGCCGAGGATCCGAACGCGACTGAGTTTCCAGTGTTCTTTCGAGTGACGCGCGAAAACTACCTCGGCGCGTGGGCAGTGATGCTTCACGAGTACAACCCCGTCCTCTCGCTCGATGACCTCCTCGCGGAGCAGGCCGAACGCGACGCTGACGCCTGACCCGCGATGCCGAACCTGCGCATCGTCCTGGTCGAACCGCGTGAAGCCGGCAACGTCGGCGCCGTCGCTCGCGCGATGAAGAATTTCGGCTTTCGCGACCTCTGGATCGTCGGCGCGCATCCGCCGCTCGAGCCACTGGCCGGATGGTGGGCCAGCGGGGCAGAGGACGTTGTGCGCGAAGCCCACTTCACGCCAGCACTGGCCGACGCAATTGGAGATGCCCATCTGACGGTTGCAACGACGTCGACACGCGGGCGCACTGAGCCGGTCGACTTCGATCCGCGCTCCCTCGGAGAAACGTTCGCCACACTCGGCGGACAGACGCTCGCCATCGTCTTCGGTCGTGAGGATCGCGGATTGACGGGTGAGGAAGTGGCAGCCTGTCAGCGAACGGCGTCGATCTCCACCGATCCTGCAAGTCCCGTGATGAATCTCGCCCAATCGGTCTGCGTGTTTGCCTACGAACTCTCGCGGGTGTCTCCGGGGCCGCGCAAGCGTGAGCTGGCGCCGGCCGGAGTGGTCGAACGCGCTCATCAGCGAGCGCGGTCGATCCTGCTCGACGTCGGATTTCTTCAGGAAGCCAATCCTGATGCGATCTACGACGATCTGCGCACCATCGCCGGCCGCGCCGATCTCGATGCCCGCGAAGTCGCCATCCTTCTCGGCATCCTGAGGCAACTGGAGTGGAAGCTGGGGGGGCGGAATGATGAATGATGAATGATGAATGATGAATGTTGAATGTCGAACCTGTCGAACCTGTCGAATCTCGAATGAGCGAACAGGTGAGTGCGATCAGCGCGTGGTCTCGCTATCCAGTCTTATTGGATTTTGGACTTCTGCCTTACCGGGCAATTCAATTACGCTTTGCTCATGAGTCTCATCCTCTCCTCCACCTCCAGCCACGTCACGACCATCACGCTCAATCGTCCGGAAAAGCTGAATGCGTTCGGCGGGACGATGCGCGAGGACCTGCTGGCGGCGCTGCGTGCTGCCGATGCGGATCGCGAATGCCGCGTCATCGTGGTGACGGGCGCGGGTCGCGCGTTCTGCGCGGGGGGCGACGTCGATTTCATGGCCGGACTGCAGAAGGCCGGTGACGAAGTGTCGTTCCGGAAGCTGCTCGATGCGGGACGCGATGTCGTGATGACGATTGCATCGATGGACAAGCCGGTGATTGTCGCCGTGAATGGCGTCGCAGCCGGGGCGGGTTGCAACCTTGCGCTGGCCTGCGATTACCGGATGGGTTCAGACGCGGCGAAGCTCGGCGCGACATTCGTCCGGATCGGCGTGCATCCCGACTGGGGTGGCACGTTCCTGCTGCCTCGCCTCGTCGGCCGCAGCCGCGCTCTCGAACTGATGATGACGGGGAGGATCGTGGAGGCCGGGGAGGCGCTCACGATCGGCCTGCTCGACCGGGTCGTGCCGGCCGCAGAACTGGCGGAAGAGACCTCGAAGCTGGCTGCGGCGATTGCAGCGGGACCGCCGATTGCGATCGCCGGCATCAAGCGAGCCCTGAATGCGAGCGAGCGGAACGACCTGGCCACGCAACTGGCGCTGGAGTCCGAGCATCAGCTGCTGGCATTTCGATCCAGGGATGCAGCGGAAGGGATGTCGGCCTTTTTCGACAGGCGCGTGCCGCGCTTCGAGGGTCAATAACGGTCCGACTCACGGTATCCTCTCGCCATGCTGAAGCGCGCTGCAAAATGGATCATGTTCGCGACCATCCCGGTCGCCCTCTTCCTTCAGTTCTCGCACGGAGCGATCGTCTGGCAGTTCATCTTTTCCTGCCTCGCGGTGCTTCCGATTGCTGCCTGGATCGGGCATAGCACCGAACACCTCGCGCATCGAATGGGGTCGACGTATGGCGCGCTGTTCAACGCCACGTTCGGCAACTTCGCGGAGATGGTGATCGCGGTCTTCGCCATTCGCGCGGGAATGCTCGATGTCGTGCGTGCGTCGCTGACCGGATCGATCCTCGGCAACCTGCTGTTCGTGGCCGGCCTGGCGATGGTGATGGGAGGATGGAAGCGCGAGTCACAGCGGTTCAATCCTCTCTCGGCCGAATCGCAGGGAGGTCAGCTCATCCTCGCCGTCGGCGCGTTTCTCGTGCCGGCCCTCTTCTTGCGCACGGCAACACAGGCACATCACCCGGAGCTGATTCACCGCGTCTCGATCGCCACCTCCGTCATTCTGCTGATTTCCTACGGACTCGGCCTGGTGTTCAGCTTCAAGACTCACAAGGACCGGCTGAACGTAGTGATCGAAGGGCAGGAAGGGGGGTTGGAGCATGGCGACCCCTGGCCTCTGAAAAAAGCGATTGGACTGCTTCTCTTCGCCAGTGTCCTGATGGGCGTCGTCGCCGAGGGACTGGTGCACGCGGCGCATGAGACTGGACGTGCCTGGGGGATGAACGAGGTGTTTCTCGGCTTCATTGTTTTGGCGATCGTTGGAAACGCGGCCGAGCACTCGACGGCCGTCGTGCTGGCGATGCGCAACCAAATGGACACCGCGCTCAACATTTCGATGCAGTCGAGCGTGCAGATCGCCCTCTTCGTCACGCCCATCCTCGTCTTCGTCTCTTACCCACTCGGACATCCTCTCGACCTGATTTTTTCTCCGTTCGAGATCCTGGCCGTCGTGCTGGGGGTCTCCGTCTTCTCTTATCTCGTCATCGATGGCCAGACCAACTGGTATGAGGGCGTGCAACTGCTGGCGATGTACGCGCTGATTGCTGTTGCGCTTTACTACCTTCCGATGGAGACGGCCGGTGCAGCCGTTCCCGCGGGCTCGCCCGCTCCTGCCGGGCACCCGCAGTGAGACCCGGGACTTGGTGACTTCAGGACGGAGATTTCATCCGCGGCCTTACGCGTATGAACTCATTGCGATCGCGAATTTCATCGTGATCTATCTTCTGGTTGCGCGTGCGAATCAATATGTTCTGACGACGATCCCGGAGACGTTCAAGTCGTTCATTCCGACCCTGACCATGTACACGCTGGGCGGCGCCGGAGTCCGGCTGCTCGTGGCGGCGTACCAGGGCAACTGGCGGACGTATCTGCGTGCGATCCGGCGTCCGGGGTGGATCACCGACACGATCCGCCTGATCCTCGGCGGGTCGCTGATGGTGCACACGTACTTCTGGATCAAGCTGATGATGCCGATCCTGAATCCGCACCTGTACGACCCGGAACTCTGGGACATCGACAGGATTCTTTTTTTCGGGCTGTCGCCGAACATCCTCTTCCTCAATCTGTTCTCGCAGAAGAGCGTTCTTCTCGCCATTGACTGGTCCTATGCGCGGATCTTCTTTGCGAGCATGACCGTCGCCTTCGCATTTTTCCTGTCGGCCCCTTCGCGCCGTCTGCGCGCCGCGTTCATGACCGGTAACGTCTTTCTGTGGATCGCCGGAGCGTGGATCTATGTCGCGGTTCCGGCGCTCGGCCCGGCATTCCGATTCCCGGAAGTCTGGTTCGCCTATTCAGATTCGCTCAGGCTGTCGCAGCATTTTCAGCAGGCTCTATTTCAGAACCTGCGGCGGGTCATCCAACTCGGCCGGCCCGGCTTGGACAGGGGGCCGCAACTCATGTTTGGAATCGCGGCCTTCCCGAGTCTGCACGTCGCCTTTCAGATGTTCGCGTTCCTCTGGATGCGGCGCCTCTGGCTTTATGGCCAGGTCGTATTCGGCGTCTTCCTGCTGATCATCGTCATCGGTTCCGTGGTCACGGGCTGGCACTACCTGATCGATGGCGTCGCGGGAGCGTTGCTCGCGGTGGCCGCTTATCTGCTCAGCACGCGACTCTACCGGATTCGCCGCTGGCGAAGCCTCATCAAGCTCACCGTCCGGGGCGCCTGAATTTTCGAGCGGAGCGACGCGGTTGTCTTTCTCATGACGGCCAGCGACTCAAGCTCTCTCGGTGACCTCCTTTCGCGACGAACCGTAGAGGGTGAGCTATACGAAAAGCTCGATCGGGATGCCGTGCGCTGTGTCTCGTGTGGTCATCGATGCATGATCCCGAGCGGTCTGAAGGGGATCTGCAAGGTTCGCTACAACGAAAGCGGGGTGCTGAAGGTGCCGCGCGGTTACGTGGCCGCGCTGCAGGTCGATCCAATCGAGAAGAAGCCGTTCTTTCATGCATACCCCGGCGCGCTCGCTCTTTCGTTCGGAATGCTCGGCTGCGACTATCACTGCGGCTATTGCCAGAACTGGGTCACTTCGCAGGCTCTGCGCGACCCCGTGGCCGGTTCCGCACCGTCCGACATCGAGCCTTCGGAGCTGGTGGCGATTGCATTGCGTCATGGAGCCCAGGTCATCACCTCGACCTACAACGAGCCGTTGATCACTTCGGAGTGGGCGGTCGAAGTGTTCCGCGAAGCGAAGCAGGCCGGCCTGGTCTGCTCCTACGTGTCGAACGGCAACGGAACGCCCGAAGTGCTCGAGTACATCGCGCCCTGGGTCGATCTCTACAAGGTCGATCTGAAAGGATTCAGCGATCGTCACTATCGCGATCTCGGGGGGACGCTGCAGCCAGTGCTCGACACGATCCGAGGACTCAGGAAGCTCGGGATCTGGCTCGAGATCGTCACGCTCGTCGTGCCGGAATTCAATGATTCCGATGAGGAACTCGTGAAGATGGCCGAGTTCATCGCCAGCGTCGGGGTCGACATCCCGTGGCATGTCACTGCGTTTCACGAGGACTACCGGATGCGCGGGAACGGCAACACAGGCGCTGCAACGCTGCTCCGCGCTTATGAGATCGGACGACGGGCAGGACTGCACTTCGTTTATCCCGGCAACATTCCGGGCGCGTTCGGCGATCTCGAGGGAACTCATTGTCCCGGTTGTGATGAAGTGGTGATCGGCCGCTCCGGATTCCGGGTGACCTCATTCCGGCTCGTGAATGGATGCTGCCCGTCATGCGGGACCGCAGTTCCTGGAGTGTGGGGCGATGGCGCTGCTGCGATGAGAAGCGGAGTCCCGCAGGCGTTGCGGCTCTGACCCGTCGCACTGCGTCGTTGCGGCAGTGTAGTATCCGCATCTCGCGACGCTCAACCTGCCTGGCGAGAGATGACCGGGATGGAATTCATTGAATTAGCCGGAGCCACCGAGCTCCCTGTCGGCCGGATCAGGCGATTCACGGTCGATGGCCGCGAGATCGCCGTATCGCACACCGCCAACGGTTTCTTTGCGACCGACGACGTCTGCCCGCACCGGGGAGGTCCACTATCCCAGGGAGATCTGATCGGCAGCGAGATCATCTGTCCATGGCATCTCTGGGGATTCGATTTAGTCACCGGCGTCTGCACCGGCAACTCGTCGATCCGAATCTGTACCCATGAAGTCAAACTCGAAAATGATCGTCTGATGGTGAGTCTCTCACCTCGGGTGATGACGGGATTCTGAAACCACAGTGCAAGCCAGACCGCTCCGCCACATTGATCTCTTCAGCACCGCTGGCCGGCTCGAAGGCCTCTACCGTGAGCTTCAGGATCCGGAGGCCGTTGCTGTCATCTGCCATCCACTGCCTACCGGCGGCGGCACCATGCACAACAAGGTCGTGTTCCGCGCGGCAAGAGGACTGGAGAGCGCGAACGTCGCCACGCTGCGGTTCAACTTCCGCGGGGTGGGCACCAGCGCCGGACACTTCGAGGGTGGTTCGGGAGAGATGGCCGACGTCGCCTCGGCCATTCAATGGGCGGTGAAGATGCATCCCGGCAAGAAGCTGATCGTCGGCGGCTTCTCCTTCGGATCGTGGGTGGGGAGCCGCGTTGCGTGCGAGATGCCCGAAGTCGATGCCGTCTTCCTCATCGGCGCGCCGGTCAACAAGTACTCTTTCGACTATCTCGCGCATTGCGACAAGCCGATGCTTCTCCTCCACGGAACCCAGGATGAACACGGCGACGTGGCGCGAGTCGAAACGCTTTCGGGAACGATTCGCAACGGCGAAGCAGTCATCATCACCGGTGCCGATCACTTCTTCACGCGCCAGATCGAGGCAGTCGAAGAAACTCTTCGCGCCTGGTCCTCAGAACTCCTGGCTACCTGGTCTGCCGCGGGGAAATGACTAGGGTAGCTGCTCGGTTCCTCGGATTGATGCTGGTTTCGGAGTGCGCACGATCTTCAGGGGCCGTTGGACGACCCCGTCCGACGGTCGAGGGCGTCGAGCCCTCGACTGCCCTGTCGCAAATCAGGTCAGCGTGAATTTGTCGCGCGGCGAACTCACAGCGTCGCGAGTACCACCGGCCAGTCGTCGTTGCGCCAGGGCCGCCCGACCGTCGGACGGGTCGTCCAACGGCCTCTAATTAGCGATCGAAGCCCCTGCCAGCCGTCACCGTCAGGCGAGCGCGTCTCGCAGAAAATTGAGTCCGTTCAGTGTTCGCGAGCCGTGCCATGTGAAGAGGTGGCCGGGGAAGGGACCAACGACACGGCTTCCTGCAATCGCGCGGAGGTCACGCGCGTCCGATGCCGTGAACACGTACGGTTCATCCGGAAGAAAGATGATGTCGGGACGCAGAGTCCGGACCGCATCGAGATCCCGAGGCGGGTAGCGCATTTCACCGGCCAGCACGTTGGTTCCGCCGGCTGCTTCCACCAGCCTCGAAACATACGTATCGCCGCCGCACCACATCCAGGGTTTCTTCCAGATCGGGCAGGCGAATGTGAAACTTCGCCGCGGAAGCGAGGCGCGGGCCTGCTCGATGGACTCCGAGATCGCACGTGCGCGTTGCTGCGTTCCGTGCAGTTCACCGAGCGTGAGGATGAGGAGCAGGACGTCGCTGATCGTCTTCGGTTCACTCACGAACAGAGGCGCGAACTCTTCGATCGCCATTCCATGAACCTCGAGGTTTTCCTCGAGGTTCATGTGGACCAGGTCGGGAGCCATCCCGCGGATGGCATCGATGTCGGGATTTTTCGTCCCGCCCAGACGAGGCAGCGTGAGGTTCCCCGGGAAGATGCACCAGTTCGTGATCCCCACCACCGTGTCCCCGACGCCCAGATCGAACAACGTCTCCGTGATCGATGGAACCAGCGAAATCACCCGCCGCGGCGGAGCCGGGAAAGAGAGAGCACGCCCGCGGACATCGACGACTGACATCGGGGCATTATGGCGCGGGAGGTCGGGTGAGGGTAGAACGTCTGAAGGCAGAAGGCAGAAGGCAGAAGGCAGAAACCAGAAGGCAGAAACCAGAAGTTAGAAGTTAGAAACCAGAAACCAGAAACTAGAAGTTAGAAGTTAGGATTCAGTAAGTTAGAAACGAAGTGGGTTGCCTGGAGCTGAAACGGAGTAAGGCTCAACGCGTCCCGCCTCTTTTCTCACGTCTCGTTCTCTTCTGGTTTCTGGTTCTGCCTTCTGCCTTCTGCCTTCTGCCTTCTGCCTTCTGCCTTCTGCCTTCTGGTTTCTGGTTTCCAACAGCCGATTGACTACCATGTGAAGTGGAGAAGGGCCATGCGCACTCACGAGTACAGATCGCAACTGACCTGGGACGGCAACCGCGGTGACGGGACCTCGAGTTATGCCACCTACGGTCGCGAGTATCGCGTCGCCATCGACGGCAAGCCAGTGCTGAATGGCTCGGCCGACCCGAAGTTCCGTGGCGACGCGACATTGCATAATCCGGAAGACCTGCTGCTGGCTGCGGTCTCTTCCTGCCACATGCTCAGCTACCTGGCTCTCTGCGCACTTGGCTCGATCGAGGTCACATCCTATGAGGACGGCGCGATCGGGACGATGGTGTTTCACAAGGACGGTAGCGGCGAGTTCACTGAGATCGTGCTCCATCCTGTCGTGACCATTCGCGCTGGCGATCTGGAGAAAGCGACGCAACTCCACGAACGCGCCCATGAACTCTGCTTCATTGCCCGCTCCTGCAATTTCCCCATCCGGCACGACCCGGTCGTCACGCAGGTGTCTTCATGAAAGACCCGAGGCGAATGAGGAAGCGCGACTCACAGAGACCACCGGCAGCACGCCGTTCCGTTGCCGACTCACACCCGCTCTCCGCTTCCGAGCGCGGCGCGGAACTTCGACAGACTACGGAAGAGCTGCAAGCCTTCGTCGACGCCTCGCCACTCCCGATCATCACGCTCGACCTCGATGCTCGCGTCTCCGGATGGAACCGCGCCGCGGAGGTGATGTTCGGATGGACCGCCGACGAAACGATCGGGCGGCCGCTCATGAACCTGCGGCCGGGAGAGGCCTTCCTCATCGACGATCCTGCCCGGCATGCCGGTGGTCCGATCGAGTCGTCCCGCCGCCGGAAAGACGGAACGCTGATCGACATCGTGAGCTGGCCGCTCGTGCTGAAGAACGAGGATGGAACCACGCGAGCCGTCGGAGAGATGATCGAGGATGTGACTGAGCGGCTGCGCCTGGCGCGCGAGCGCGAGGTTCTTCTGCGGAGAATCGTTGAAGCGCAGGAAGACGAACGTCACAGGATTGCGCGCGAACTCCACGACGAACTCGGGCAGCACCTGACGGCGTTGAAGATTGGACTGGAAGCGCTTCCCGAGTCCCGCTCTGGCCCGGTTCAGCGCCTCAGCAGGATCATCCAGCAGATCGACTCCAGCGTCGACCGGCTGACCCTCGAACTTCGTCCACACGCCCTCGATGACGTCGGCCTCGACGGCGCGATCGCCCACCTGATTTCCCACTTCGAGTCGACGACCGGGATTGCTGCGGATTTCCACAACGGCCGTGCGCCCGGAAGCCGCCTGCCCGAGTCGATCGAGACCGTGCTCTACCGCGCGGTCCAGGAAGCCCTCACCAACATCACCAAGCACGCAGCGGCCACGACCGTCAGCATCATCCTCAATGAACGTCCAGGCCTCCTGCAGCTCACCATCGAAGACGATGGCCGCGGCTTCGACACCGGCAACCTGTTCGTGATCGAGGATGGGCGGCGCAGATTTGGCCTGGTCGGACTCAGGGAGCGCCTCGCCCACGTTGGAGGCAGCGTGCAGATCGAGTCGGCGCCCGGCAAAGGGTCGTCACTCTTCATCCGCGTCCCGCTTTGAAGCGTGCGTGACGAGTGCCCCGGTTCCTCGGAGTTCCTCGGGGTTCCTCGGGTTCCTCGGCGTAGCCCGTCAAGGAAGTGGAAACTGGGGAGCGGAACGACAGCGCGACGTTCAGTGCTGGTGTACTTCGCAGCCATCGGCGTCGCACTGACCCGCACCGTGGCGTTCTCCGTCTTCACCGCCTGAGGCGGCGATGCTTTGGAGCGCGTTGAGCAGGACGTCCGTCGGTTGCGCGCCGGAGATCCCGAATCGTTCTTCGATCACGAAGAAGGGAACGCCGTTCACTCCGAGTTCAAACGCGCGCTGCTCATCGCGCAGGACGTCATCCGAGAAGGCGTTGCTCGCCAGCATCTCGCGCGTGCCGGCAGGCTCGAGTCCCATCTCCTGCGCCAGCCGCACGAGCGTCTCCGGATCGGACATCGACTCTCCCTCGGCAAGGTAAGCAACCATCAGGCGTTCCATCATCGCCTCACCCCGGCCCTCAGCCGAGGCGTAATGCGCGAGGCGATGGGCGTCGAAGGTATTGCCGGGACGTGCGATGTCCAGACGATAGGTCAGACCGTCGAGCGCGGCGGTCTCGGTCAGGTGTTCGTTCATCAATGTCGCCCGCTCCGGAGTGATGTTGTACTTCTTCGCCAGCAGTTCCACCGTGCTGACGCCATAACTCGCGGGAGCATCGGAGTCGAGTTCGAAACTCCTCCAGATGATCTCGACGTCGTCGCGTCCTTCAAATTGTTTGAGGGCCGCCTCGAACCTTCGCTTGCCGATGAAGCACCAGGGACAGGCCATGTCGGACCAGATCTCGATACGCATCCATCATTCTCCACTGTGCCCTTGTGCGATTTACGGTCCAAGGTTGGAGGCAGAGGTCAGGAAGGGGCCCGACCCTCAGTGCGTATCTTCTCAGTCGTGTGCAGGTTGATCCTTGCAGTTTTTATTGACCCTGGCCGTGAGGGCAGCAGTCCTGACCTCTGACCCCCTGACCCCTGCCTCTCCCCTGAACAGCTAAGATCTCACCATGTTCACTCTCGAGTCGTTGCGCGAACTCTACGTTCATATGGAATGGGCTGAGAGCCTGGTGTGGCAGGCGGTGATGAGTTCCGAGACCGTCGCTGCGGACGACGCCATCCGGGAGAAACTCGCTCATATCCATCGAACCCAGCAGTATTTCCTGAAGGTATGGCGTGATGAGACGGTGGAGTTCAGGAAGATCGAGAGGACGCTCGCCGAGGAACTGTCGATGGCGCGCCAATACCATGTCGAGGTGATGCAGCATCTTTCCTCTCTCGATGTGCAGGCTCTCAACCGCGATATGAAAGTGCCGTGGGCCGACTACTTCGCGCAAAAAGTCGGACGCTCGGAAGCAGCCGTGACGACGCTCGGCCAGACGATCTTCCAAGCCTGCGCTCACTCCACCTATCACCGCGGCCAGCTCAACACGCGGTTGCGTGAACTGGGGGTCGAACCTCCCCTCGTCGACTACATCGCCTGGCTCTGGCTCGGCCGTCCCGAGGCCTCCTGGCCGCCCTCCACGCCACGGTGCTTCCGAACCTAGCGCTGGATCCAACCTGCTGTCGCGCCACCCCTCATCCGGCGCGCCGCGCCACCTTCTCCCACACGGGGAGAAGGGAGGCAATTCACGACGATCTCACCAAACGCCCAACCGTCTCTCAGTTTTGTTGACCGGGAGAGTATGGACGCATCTTTTCACCACTGAAAACCCGGTAGGTCCGAACGTTCGTAGTCCGCATCAGTTGCGGTCGAACACCAGGAAGCACGTCACCATCGCCGCGAGTCCGATCGTGATCGTCGTTGTTGCCATCCCCATCGCCGCGTTCTGAACGTCGGCCTTGTTCATCATCAAGGCCAGCGGAATCTGTGCGACGAGCGTCAGAATCAACGCCGCGCGATGCGCCCGGGCGAGCCGCTGCTGCCGTAATTCATTCGCCTGATCCCGGTTCCCGTTCTGCGAGGCCCTCGGCCACCCTCTGCCACCACTGACGCGAACCACGATGAAGGCGGCCAGCGTCGCGCCGGGGATCAGCCAGGGCCATTCCGCCGGCCAGCGGGCCAGGAGGCTTGCGGGAGCGACGGCCATGGCGGCCGCCGTACCCCCCAGCATCATGATCGCCGCCAGAATCAGCAGCAGGCCGCGACGGCTCAGCTGCGACAGAGCCTCAGCGGGTCGCCGCGGTCCATCGATCTTCGGGCCGAGGCCGGTCATGTGCAATCGCATTGAACCATGTTCCTGTAACCTCAAGATGGCAACGCCGCGTCTCACTCACATGCAGCGCTCGACTCCTCGCAGAATCGCACCTTCGCCACCGCGCCGGAACATCGAGCGCTGGAAACTCGCGGTTCCTGCCGCACTCGTCGTCCTCCTCATCCTCTGGGCGCTTTGGCCTTCGCCCTACGCGAAGGTGAAGAATCTCGGTTCGAAGGGGACGAGCATCATCGCCTTCGGGGATTCACTCACCGCGGGCTACGGCGCTGCAGCCGGCGAGGACTATCCCTCGCGCCTGGCAACGATTCTCGGCACCACGATCGTGAATGCAGGGGTGAGCGGCGACACCACGGACTCCGCGCTCGCTCGCCTCGAAACCGATGTCCTCTCCCGCGATCCGCGCATCGTCATCGTCGGTCTCGGCGGCAACGACTTCCTGCGCGGTGCGAGCGTCGCTTCCACCGAAGGCACGCTCCACGCGATCGTGCAGAAGGTTCACACGACCGGGGCGATGGTCATCCTACTCGGCTACCGGTTTCCCAGCCTGAACTCGAACTACGAGGCGATGTACGCGCGCGTCGCGAAAGAGGAGGGTTGCCTGCTGATTCCCGACCTGCTGGACGGAATCCTCAGCGATCCCTCCCTCAAGAGCGACACCATTCATCCCAACGCAGCGGGATATGCCGTGATGGCCGGACGCGTGGCCGCTCCCACGAAGAAGCTGATTGCGAAAGCTGACGCGAAGAAGTGAGGACGACCGCCTCAGCGGCCAGCTCCAACCAGCACGCATGTCGAACAGGCACCGAGGAACCCGAGGAACTCCGAGGAACTCCGAGGAACTTCGTATGAATGATCTCGAGATCAGCTACGCAGCACGGCCGCGCCGTACTGAACCTTCTTTCCTGCTTCGAGTCGGACGCGGGAGAGATCGACGCGGCCCGGTTCCAGCAGCATGACCACGCTCGATCCCATGTGAAACGTGCCGAGACGCCCGCCCGCCTCGATCGCGACGGGAGGCGTGTAGTCTCGCGCCACGGTTTTTTCTCCACCGGCATTGGAGATGAAGTCGTCGTAAACGACCGAGATCTTCCCGACGTTCGTGGCGCCGATCATCACGACGGCAACCAGTCCGAGAGCGCATTCGATGTAGGTCACGACGCGTTCGTTGATCGAAAAAAGTTCGTCGACGTTCGCCATGGACCAGTCGTTCACCGGCCAGAGCTTTCCCGGGATGTAGACGCTGCGCACGACGTTCCCGCTGACTGGCGAATGGACGTGATGGTAGTCCTGTGGCGAGAGGTAGAGATTGAACGACGAGCCGCCCTCGTATCGCTGCGCGTAGCTCTCATCACCGAGAAAGCGGGCGAGCGTGTAGCTCTTGCCCTTCACCTGCTCGAGGCGGCCATCGACGACCGGCCCGAAGTTGCGCAACGTGCCATCCACAGGACTGACGAAGTCACTCTCCACCGGTCGGAGACCTTCGCGCAGATCGCGAATGAAAAAATGCCCGACCGACGGATATTCATCGAGCGGCTTCCCGGCTGCGTCTACATCGATCTGGTACGTCCCGGCGAACCAGCGCACCAGTCGACGAGCGAGTGGCTGCGGCAGGCGCGCATGAACGAGACGGCCCATCATCCGGCTGGCGTGATTCTTAGGAACGTAACGTAGATAGCGATACACGCGTGGTGAGCCCCCTGCCCCAATGCAAACTTCGGCGCAACTCCGGGCGGCCGGGCGACGATCTACGGAAGAACCCGAGCCGTCCGGATGTGGTCGAGAAGCGGGAACTCCTTCGCCAGGTAGGCGTTGCCTTCGCTCTGCAGTCGATCCTGCGCGGGACCTGCACCGCGCGGCGCGCCTTCGCCATAACCGGCGTGGAGTGCATCCACCACTTCCATCCCCTCGACGACCTTGCCAATCGGAGAGAAGCCCATCGAGTCGAGACGTGCGTTTCCGTCGCCGTAACTAATGAAAAGCTGCGTGGTGCGCGAGTTCGGTCCCCGCATCGCGAAGCTCACCATTCCGCGGGTGTTCGACTGCCGGACCGGGTCATCGCTGATCTGCGCGGGCTGCCACGCAGCATTCACCTTCGGGTCGCCGTTGATTCCGAACTGGGCCATGAACCCCGACACGACGCGGAAGAAACGAACCTGATCGTAGTAACCATTCTTCACCAGGTTGTAGAAGCGATCGGCGCCGTTCGGTGCCCATTCCCGATGCACCTCGATCACGAACACTCCCCTGGAAGTGTCGAAGCGCGTCTTGAAGACATCGGGAGCCTTCACCGTGAGCTTCGCGGGATCGAGGAGCTTCCTCAAATCGGGTCCGGCCGTTTTCTTCGCCACGATCTTCTTCGTCGTGCTCGACTTCTTTGCGGTCGTCTTCTTCGTGGTGGTTTTTTTTGAGGTGGTCGTTGTGGTGTCAGTGGCGCCGGCCACGCCCGCGAGAAGGAACAATGTAACGGCGAGGAGCGCGGTGAGTCTCGAACTGTTCATGAAGAAACATTAGCAGAGCGCGCGGACTGATGCGACGCCCTGGCACGATCCCGCCTTCATTCTGATCATGCCGCTTGATGCCTGCCAGTCGCCGCCTATACTGGCGAGCGAGGTGACGCGCGCTTGAACCGACTGCTGACGGTCCTCGGGGTACTCCTCCTCTTCGCCCAGTCCGCGCATGCGGAAAAGTCGCTCGGATGGAACGCGCTGAAAGTGCGGGCTCACCTCGACGGCGCGGGCCTTCTCCATGTCGTTGAACGGCACGACATGGTGCTCAGCGGCGACTGGAACGGCGGCGAGCGGATTTTCCGGGTCGAGCCGTCGCAGGTACTCGAGGTCGAAGGCATGACCCGGATCGCTGCGGATGGAACGCAGCATCCGATGGAGGACGGCGATCTCTCCCTTGTCGATCGCTGGAGTCTCGAGAAGAAGCACCTCCGCTGGCGGAGCCGCCTCCCGTCCGATCCCGAGTTCAACCAGACGCCCCTCAGCTACGAGATCCGCTACGCCCTCGCAAAGATTCTCGTTCCCGCGGGCGGAGAGCAGTTCCGGATCGCCCACGATTTTGCGTTTCCCGACCGCGACGCTGCAATCGCGGCGTTCGACCTCGATCTCTCGTTCGCTCCCGAGTGGAACGCGGCGCCGATTCATGCGAGCGTCCGCGACCTGGCGCCCGGAAAGAGCCATGTAGTCATGGCGACGCTGCGCTACTCGGGGCAGGGAGCGCCGTCTGCGGCCCCACGCTACCTTCGCTGGTTGCGATGGATCCGGCCAGCATTCGTCATCGCACCATCCGCCCTTCTTCTCGCCCTGTTTTTTTTCGGCAGACAATCCCGCCGCCGCAAGATCGCGACCGACGATCGCAAGATCGACCGATCGTGGCTGGAGGCGAACCTCTTCGTTTATCCCCCCGAGGTTGCGGGAGCGTTGCTCGACGGAGAAGTCGGCCCGAATGCTGTCGCTGCGATGCTGGCGTCGATGGAGCGGGCGGGACGCATCCAGACGGCGGCCACGCGTGGCAAGAAGCCCGACCTGACACTCCGTCTGCTGGTTGACAAGGACGAGTTGCCAGAGCGCGAGCGCGCGCTGGCCGATCTTTTTTTTGAGAGCGGGACGGAAGTGAACACTAAGGAACTACGCCAGAGCCGGAAGAGCACCGGCTTCGATCCGCCCGGAACCATTCGAGGCTCGGTCGAATCGGAGACGGAACGGATTGCTCCCGGCGCGATTGCCGGCGTCCGCATTCAGAGGATTGCATTCCTTTTTCTAGCCGGTGTCCTGTCGCTTGCTGCCGGCATCACGATGAGGACGGTGGAACTGGTGCTCATCTTCGTCGTGATCCTCGGAGGGCTGGCCGTTCTCACCGCGGGATTCCGGCTCGCGGCCCGATGGAAGGAATCACCAGGAGCGGCGGCTGGCCTGATGCTGCTCGTTCCCGCCGCCGGTTTCACTCTGGCTGTCCTGTTGATCGAGCCCCTGGTGAAATCGCCTGACGATGTCGTCGTGCAGTTCACGCTGTTCGGGCTCGCCGGCCTCGGTTTTTTTCTCGCGGCCTTTTACCAGATCATCCTAGACGCGGCGAAGGAAACACTGAGTGCCGAGGCGATCGCGCTTCGCACTCACATGACACGCGCCCGTGACTGGTTCCGGAAGGAACTTTCCCGGCCGGAGCCAGAAATCGACGACGCGTGGATGCCGTGGATCATCGCGCTCGGACTGAACCAGAGCGTCTCCTCATGGTGGAAGACTCACAGGGGGGGTAGAGTTTCTTCGGCGGCGGGTGAAACGTCCGCCAGCGGAGATTCGAGCTGGTCTGCCGGCACCGCCTCCTCTCCGGGAAGTGCAACGTCGTTCACCGGCGGCGACGGCAGGTTCGGCGGCGCCGGGGCCACCGGTTCATGGGGAGCCGCTGCCACTGCGTTCGCGGCTCCGATCTCTGCTCCATCGCAGTCGAGCAGTTCGTCCTCATCGTCGGGCAGTTCCTCTTCCTCGTCCTCTTCCTCGTCGTCGGACTCGTCATCCGACTCCTCGAGTGGGGGTGGAGGGGGCGGAGGCTGGTAGGGCGTTGAATCCACCGTGGAAGCGACCCCGCTACACTTCCATGATGCTGATCCGTCGCGCTGCGCTGCTGGTGGTCTCGCTCTGTTTCGCATCCTCATTGTTCGCGAATGTGATTTCTGATGCGCCTTCTCGCTGGGCGAAGGGCAGCTCGGGAAAGATTCACTTCAAGTCGTGGGGTAAGGGCGATGAAGCGCTCGTCCTGATTCATGGCTGGTCCTGCGACATGAACTACTTCGCGGAGCAGGTTCCCCACTTCGCCGATCGCATGCGAGTGATCACCATCGACCTGCCGGGCCACGGAAAGAGCGACGCTCCGGAGATCGAGTACACGCAGGCTCTCTTCGCGGACAGCATCCGGGCGGTGCTCGACAAGGCTCGGGTCAGGCGCGCTGTGCTCGTCGGCCACAGCATGGGCATGCCGGTGGCCCGTCAGTTTTATCGGATGTACCCGAAGCGGACGCTGGGAATCGTCTCACTCGACGGATCGGTGAAGGCGATGATCACCGATCCGAACGTCATCGAAGGGTTCCTGGCGAATCTTCGCGGTCCCGGATACAAGGCGGCAGCCACGCGCATGATCGATGGGATGCTCGCCGCAGCTCCGGAGTCGGCGTACAAGAGAGAGATTCGCGAAACGATGCTCTCCACGCCGCAGCATGTCGTTGCCGGTGCTGCGAAGGGCATGTTCGACCTGACGCTGTGGAACGACGATCCGATCCAGGTCCCGATGCTCCTCATCAACGCTCCGTCCCCGATGTGGAGCACCGAATACGAGCAGTACGCGCGCAAGCTGATTCCGAACCTCGAATATGTGACGATCCCGGGAGGCAGTCACTTCCTTCACACGGAGAAGCCTGCGGAGGTGAACGCGCTCATCGATACATTCCTGAAGAAGAACTCCCTGCTCGAGCGCAGCAGCTGAACCGACGCGGAATCAATCATCTCCGCTGCGCAGGCGCGCTTCCCAGTCCCCTTCGCGATCGCGTTCGATGTCGACCTGCCATGGCTGGCAGCAGACCGGGCAGTCCTGCACGTACGACTGCCTCGACCCGCCGGATTCATCGACGTCGATCTCGACCTCTTCGCCGCAGTATGGACAGGATCCCCGGATCAGCATGTGAAAACCGAATTCAGACTTCTGCGTTCTGGGTTGCCCCTGACCTCTGACCCCTTCCCCCCGAACCGCGTCGTGAGCGCGAAGGGCAGTGGGTCAGATGCGAGGCGGAGCAAGGGCGAACGGCGAGGCGTGGTTACTCTACGTCGAGCCGTTCGCCCGAAGCGACAACGAAGCAGATGGCCCGCTGCCCTTCGCGCGTATTTACGGCTGGTTGCCTGGCTTGGCGTGCTCCTGAATTTCCTTCCCGGCCTTCTCCATCGCCGTGCCGGTCGCATGCGCTGCGTCGCGGCCCGCTGCGGCTACGTCTTGGCCCGCTTCCTTCACGTCCTGCTTCATCTCCGCAGTCGCGGTCGTGTCGATGGCGACCGTTGGCGTCGTGGTGGTTTCGGTCACGGTCGTGGTCTGCACCGTACCGTTGCTCCCTTCGGTCGAGCTGGTGGTGGTTTCCGTCTTCTGGGCGCACCCTGCCATCAGTGTGAGCATCGCTGCAGCAGCAATCAGATTTTTCATGAGAGACTCCTTGGGTCCGCCATGAAGCATGAAACACGCCAGCGAGCTCCAGCGTCAGGCCAGATCGAACAGCAGAACCTCGGCGGAACCCTCTGCAGGGCCAGCTTCGATGGTGAGCAGGCTCTCCTCTTCGATCGCGGCGCCGTCGCCCGCCTCGAGAGCAAGGCCATTGATAATCACCGAGCCGCGAGCCACCTGCAACCACGCTCCGCGACCCGCTCCAAGCGGATGCGTCACCTTCGTCCCGCGGTCCAGGATCGATGAATAGACGCGCGCGTCCTGATGGATGTTCAGCGACTCCCCGTCGCCACCCGGGCTGACCAGCAGCTGCAGCCTGCCCCTCCTCCCCTCCTCCGGGAAGAGCTTCTGCTCGTACCCGGGAGTGATCCCGCCTTTCGCGGGGATGATCCAGATCTGGAAGAAGTGGACCGGTTCATCACCGGAGCCGTTGAACTCGCTGTGGACGACGCCGGTTCCCGCGCTCATCCGCTGGACCTCGCCGCGCCGCAACACGCCGTCCCCACCCGTGCTGTCGCGGTGGGCGAGAGCGCCCTCCATGACGATGGAGATGATTTCCATGTTGTCGTGCTGGTGCGCCCCGAAGCCGCGCCCCGGCGCCACCGTGTCCTCGTTGATTACTCTCAAGCTGCGGAAGCCCATCTGTGCCGGCTCGTAGTAACTGGCGAACGAGAACGTGTGGCGCGAAGTCAGCCAACCGTGATCGGCAGCACCGCGGTCATTCGATTTTCTGAGTGTGATCATCGCTCCTCCTGACGCCGGCAAGCGTCGTTGGGATGAAGAATTGAATTCCTCCGTCGGATATTCCTCATCACGACTAACGTTCTGCGGAGTATACTGACAACTCGCCAGTGGACGGCTCGGGGCGGAGGGACGCGTGGCAGGACGATTGAAATCAGAACTCAGACAAAAACGCCCTTTCAGCGGCGTGCATGAAGAACTCGTTCTCTCGGTCATGCGCGTCGCCGACCTGTTGCAACGCCCGATGAACGAGGTCCTTCGCGGCGCCAACCTCACCCAGTCGCAATACAACGTGCTGCGCATCCTGCGCGGAGCCGGAGAAGAAGGCCTCCCCTGCGGAGAGATCTGCGAGCGCATGGTGCGACGCGATCCCGACCTCACCCGCCTGCTCGACCGCCTCGAGGCCCGCGGGGTGGTGTCCCGGGTTCGCGGCGAGAAAGACCGAAGGGTCGTCCGGGCGTTCATCACGGACACCGGGCTGCAGTTGTTGTCCGAACTCGATTGTCCAGTCGACGAGAGCCTGCGCCAGGCTCTTTCCGGGATGACGTCGGCGAGGATGCGTGAACTACTCGGCCTGCTCGAGGAGGTAAGGCGGGAACATTAATCGTCCACACAACCTGAGCACGTCCCTTGCAAAAAGCTCTGAACCGTACACAACCCCCAAGAGGTCACGTGCCCCAGGACGGTCCTACGCACCCTGCCATGAATGCATTGATCGAACAGAACGAGGTCGTGATCGAGGCCGGCGCAACTTACGCCCGCATGCTCGGGTTCACTCCTCCGGAACTGAGGGGACGGGCAGTCTCCAGCCTGGTTGCCGATAGCGATCGCGATCGCCTCCTCGGGTATGGCAAAGCTCGCTCTAACGGCGACCAGGCGCCTGCGCGTTACAGTTTCCAGGCGATCTCGCGCGATGGCCACTCCGTGCCTGTAATCGCGTCGGTCAGTACATCGTCATCCTCAGCAGGAACTCGTATCACCACCACCATCGAACCCGATGTGGCGCAACTCGGCACGGATGGCCGATCGTTTTCGGTTCTTTACGATTTTGCCGCTCCGAACGTCAACGGCCTCGTCACGCGCATGCTGGGCGAGAGCGATGCAGCCTCGGAAACTCTGCGCGAGACGTTCGTGCACGCCTGGGAGCAGAGGGAGGCGTGTGGCCCCGGTGCCGTCCTGCCGTGGCTCCTGTCGCTGGCGCGCGAGCGCGCCGCGGTACGCCTTCGTGCCTCTTCCTCACCCGTCGAACTCGCTTCGTTCTCTGCGCCGCTTTTCGGGCTCCCGGCCGATCAGGCCGAGGCGCTGCAACTCGCCTATTTCGGCGGTCTCGATGTGTTGACGATCGCCGATCGGCTGAACACGCCGGTCGATGTCGTCCGGCGACGGATCGTGGAAGGAATGCGCGCACTGCGCGACCTCAACAGCCGTTCAGTCTCGTAAGTCCTGCGCTTACCTCGACGGCGCGCTGTAGGTCACGCCGTGCGCCGTAAGGATCGGGAAGGGATTGATCGGCTCCCCTTTCCACCAGGCCTTCGGCTCGACGACGAGATTGATCGCGTAGTGGAGGTGCGGCGCATTCGGTGGCGCGTTCCCGGTCGTCCCTACGTAGCCGAGCACTTCGCCCCGGCTCAGGTGGCGGCCTTCCACGATCGCCGGCGCATAGGCATCCAGATGGGCGTAGTAATGAATCAGCTTGTTCTGGTCATCGATCTGATAGAGCGTAATTCCACCGGCCCGGCTGAGAAAAAGCTTGATCACCTTGCCACTCACCGCGGCGATGACCGGAGTACCGCGCGCGGCGGCGATGTCGATGGCCCGGTGCGGCCGTCCTCCGCTCCTGGTGTCATTGAAGTGATCGCGCAACTGGCTGCGCTGCACACCGACCACCGGGATGGCCACATCACCCACCGACACCGGCTGCACCGACGGTTCAGGCGTCGCCAGCGCAACGGGAGCCGCAGTGACGGGAGGTTCAATCTCGAGGTTTGCCACGGAGGGAGAGACCGTGATCGGCTGATCGGACATCGGCGTTTCGGACGGCGGTGGCTGCGCCGGGGCTCGCACCTCTTCGGGCTGTGGAACCGCTTGCCCGGTCACTCCGGTCCCCTCAGATTCTGACCGTGGCGGTTCCTCTCGCGGCCCGAGCCGGCCCGTCCCCTCGAGATAACCGAGCAGGAGGACGGCGCTTAGGATCGCGCCAAGAAAGAAGGCGATTACGCTCCTCACCACGCACCTGCCAGTTCATCGTGAAGGCGAAAACAATCGACAACGCAAACGTTCATAGCCAATAGTCTCATCCCCGACTCATCTGCACCTCATCTGCCAGCTGACGGTTCGTCTCCCGGACTTCGCTTCCCATCACGCTGCGACATACGGTTCACCCGGGATACCGAGCCATCCGCTTCCATAGTCACCCCGCACGCCCCCGCAACGCTGGCCCAGCCCCTCGGAACTTACGACTAGAATTCTCCGGTCCATGTCCCTTCGCACCGAACTCCGCGCGCTCTTCCACCTGGCGCTTCCTCTCGCCGCGTCACAGGCGGGATCGCAACTGATGGGCCTCGTCGATGTCGCCGTGCTGGGACGCCTCGGCGCACGCGAACTGGCAGCAACGGGAGTGGGCAACGCCATCTTCTTCGCCATCTCGGTCTTCGGGATGGGAATCGTCCTCGGCGTCGATCCTCTCGTCTCGCAGGCCGTCGGTGCCGGAGACCGCCTGCGCGCCCGGAGAGCCTTGTGGCAGGGAGTATGGCTGGCTCTGGCCGTGTCGGCCGTGCTGACACTCGTGATGCTCGCTGGCGCGCTCGCCCTTCCGCTGATCGGAACCCCTGACCTCGTGGAGGGCGCCCGGACGTTTCTCCTGATCCGGACGATCGGGCTGGTCCCGTTCCTTCTCTACTTCGTCATCCGCTCTTACCTGCAGGCGCACAACGCAACGCGACCACTGGTGATCTCGATGGTCGTGGCCAACCTGGCGAATCTCGGCATTGATATTTTGCTCGTCTTCGGCGGAGCGGGACTCCCTGCCTGGACCGGACCGTTGCACCGGATCCCAGCGATGGGGATCGCGGGCGCGGCGCTGTCGACCCTGATCTGCTCGTTCGTGCAGCTCGCGATCGTCGCTTCTGCAGTGCGCCGCATCGAAACGACGGGATACGTCGATCACGGCTGGGATGGCGCCGAAGTGAAGAAGGCCCTCAACGTCGGGCTCCCCATCGGCCTGCACATGGGAGCGGAGGTGGGAGTGTTCGCGCTCGTCGCGTTGCTCGCCGGACGCCTCGGCACGCTCGACCTGGCGGCGCATCAGCTCGTGATCAACCTGGCCTCGTTCACATTCACCATCGCCGTCGGCGTCGCAGCGGCCCGATCGCGGGCGCCCACCGCGAGACCGACGCGCACCGATCCAGCCGCTGCGACGCCGACGGAGATGGTGAATGTGAACGAGGCCAGGTTGATCACGAGCTGATGCGCCGCCAGGTCGAGCGTGCCGAGG
>JBKJVD010000042.1:0-5109 GCA_046590585.1 Thermoanaerobaculia bacterium
CGACCGTCACATTCCCATCAGCGCCGCCATCACCTCGATCCCCTCCCACAGGTTGGCCACGCGCAGGTTCTCGTCGAATGTGTGCTGGTTGTCGTCATGGTTCGCGATCGGCACCACTATCGTCCGTGTGCCAAGGGGCTGCTCGATGTCGGCGAGAGGCAGGCTGCCTCCCATGTTCGGCAGCTTCACCGCCGGGCCGCGCACGCTTTCGACGATGCGTACGACTTCCTGCGCGATTGGGAGGTCCATCGGTGTGCGCACGGCGCCGAGGCCGGGGCGGCCGCGCTCGACCCAGGCGACCTTCGCGTGCGCTCTCCTAACATCGGCGTTGGGGGCAGCATCGACCACGAAGAATCCCTGGCTGCGGATGTGCTGAATCACGCGGTCCTGCGTGGTGCGGGGGTCCATCCCTTTCACGAGACGGATGTCGATCGACGCATTCGCGGAGTTCGGGACGACGTTCGACGCCTGCGCGCCGACGTGCGCGCTGGCCATTCCGCGAATGTTGAGCGACGGCTCCGTGATCAAGCTCGCAAGCTTCTTCCCCGCTCCCTCGGTGCCCCCAAGCCAGAGTTCGCGCATCAGCTCCGCGTCGATGTCGGGCGCGTCCGCGACCGCCTGTTGTTCAATCGCGCTGAGCGGCGCGATGCCATCGTAGAAGTGCTCGACCGTCACTCGGTCGTGCTCGTCCTTCATCGACGTCAGCAGGCGCGCCAGCATCAACGCCGCGTTAGGCGCCCAGTTACCGTAGTGACCACTATGAAGTTCGGTGCGCGCGCCATAGACCGTCACGTCGAGCTTTACCCCGTCGCGCGCGCCGAAATAGATGAGGGGCCGGCGGCTCTGGTGGACCGGCCCGTCGCAAACGATCCAGAGGTCCGCCGCAAACAGCGCACGGTTCGCGGCGAGGATCGGCTCCAGGTTCGGCGAGCCTGCTTCCTCCTCGCCGTCGAACGCGAACTTGATGTTGGACCGCAGCTTCGTCCCGCGCGCCCGCAGCGCGTCGACCGCGGCGAGCATCGCCATGATCGACGACTTGTCGTCGCCCGCGCCTCGCGCATAGATCCGCGACTCGGCGTCGATCGCCGTCCCCGCGGGAGGCAGGGGAATGACCGTTCCACCATGCTCGATCGCCGCGCTGCGCAGCGTCGGCATAAACGGAGGCGTGGTCCACCCCGACTCGACGACCGGCTGCCCGTCGTAATGCGCATAGAACCCGATCGTCCGCTTCGCGCCAGGCGTCCGGATCTCGCCGAAGACCACCGGATTCGCGCCTTCGATCGTCACTAGCCGAGCCGCAATGCCACGCCGCTCCATCATCGACACGAGCATCTCCGCATTGCGCAGAACGTTCGCCCGATCGCGAGTGACGTTCGGCACGCTGAGGAATCCGACGAACTCCTCGAGGATGCGCCGCTCATTCTGCTGACGCCAGAGACGTGCGTCGCGTGCGACCTTCGGAAGCTGTGCGTGTAACGAGATCGGGATCACCAGGAGCAATAGGAACAGTAGACGCTTCATGGGGCCTCCGGGTTGAGAAAGAGGACTGTACTCCAGGCAGGGCCCCCAGTCTTCAACGCTTCGCGCGATCGGCGGGAGGGGAGGCCTTGCTCTTTCTGCTCGCACGGATCACGGCTTCGCGGTCGGCCAGGTCATCGAGGATGCGCAGCTTTTCCGCGATAGGCAACGCGGCGAGGCGGCTGCGCGCGGCTCGTTTGCTGGCGATGACGTGCTGTAAGTTGAACGGTGTCATGTCGTCGTGTGCCTAGCCCGGCTTTTCGCGATCCGGGTTCGTGTTGTATGCGTCCGACCCGCCGGGGGGGATGCTCAGGAACTGCCAGCCTTCGCCGCGGATTGAACGGGCGATGAGGACGATCTGGCCGACGTGATAGCTGACGTGTGCGAGTGATCGGTGGAGCGCTTCGAGCACGGACATCTCGACGCCACGGATCGTGATGATCGAGGTCAGCTGCGCATCGCCCAGCGGGGCGAGTGCATCGAACAGGCGTGACCATCCTTCGTCCCATTCCACGAGCAACTCCGACCGCGAGATTTCCTTTGCGACGAACTCGGACTCTCGATCGCGCCACGGCTTTTCCCCGTCGCTGGTGAGAAAGTCGGTGAAGCGCGAGACGAGGTTGCCAGCGATGTGACGGACCAGCGTGGCCGCAGAGTTGCCGGCGGCGATGCGGGTGTCCAGCTCTGCGTCAGAAAGTTGAGCGAGCGCTTTCGCGGCGAGGGTCCTGTAGCGGCGGAACTCCCCTTCGAGTGAACTGATCACGATGCGCATGCCGTGGAGTCTAGCGGACCGGGCCTTTGCTCGCATGAGGTCCATGGCTGGACGCGGGCAGGCCCAGGTGCAACCGGCCCCCGGTCAGCGTCTACCTCGTGCAAGGGAGTAACCGGTTACATAATCTGGCTTCGACGCCCGAGATCGGCGCCATGGCTGTAGACTTTGGCGCTAATATTGGCGTTCGCCACCACTCGCGCAGTCAGTAAATCGTCAACGCAGTCAGAGGGTTTCCGATGATCGGCAGAACCATCTCGCACTACCGGATCATGTCGCAGCTCGGAGAGGGTGGGATGGGCATCGTGTACGAAGCCGAGGACATCAACCTCGGCCGGCACGTGGCGCTGAAGTTCCTGCCTCCCGCGACAGCCGGGGATGCCCTTCTGCTGCAACGGTTCCAGCGCGAGGCGCGGGCTGCGTCTGCACTCAATCATCCGAACATCTGCACGATCCACGGCATCGAGCAGTTCGAGTCCGAGCACTTCATCGTGATGGAGTTGCTGGTAGGAGAGTCGCTTGCCGACCGGCTTCGCCCCGGTCCACTCGACATCGACCTGCTGCTGACCTACGGCCTGCAGATCGTCGATGCGCTCGAGTCGGCGCATTCGAAGGGAATCGTGCACCGCGACCTCAAGCCGGCGAATATCTTCCTCACGTCGCGTGGACAGGCGAAGATCCTCGACTTCGGCCTCGCGAAGATCGACCTTCGCGACATCGAGCCGTCCTCGGCGACTGCCGTGCGCATGGACGAGCTGACTTCCGCCGGCTCGACCGTCGGCACTGTCTCCTACATGTCGCCGGAACAGGCCCGCGGCCTCGTCACCGACACTCGTACCGACCTCTTTTCGCTCGGAACCGTGCTCTATCAGATGGCCACGGGCGTCCTTCCATTTCAGGGAGACACATCGGCAGTCGTGTTCGACGCAATCCTGAACCGGCAGCCGACGCCGGTGACCCAGCTCAACCCGTCGCTGCCGCCCGAACTGAACCGCCTGCTCGGTCAGGCGCTGGAGAAGGATCGCGATCTTCGCTATCAGTCGGCGAACGACCTGAAGACTGCGCTCAAGCGGCTCAAGCGCGATCTCGAGTCGGGATCGCACTCTGCGGAGTCGAGTGGCAAGAGAGCGGCGGCGAACTCAGCGCATCGCGAACAATCGATCGCCGTCCTCTACTTCGAAAACCTGAGCGGCGTGAAAGAGGACGAGTATCTGCGGGATGGAATCACCGAGGACATCACGACGGAGCTGTCGAAGATCAAGGGGCTGAAGACGTTTTCGAGAGCGATGGTGCTCGCGTATCGCGACAAGCCGGTGACCGCGGGGCAGGTGGGAAAGGAAATGGGAGCGGCGTACGTCCTGGCCGGAAGCCTGCGTCGTGCGGGGGTCCGCCTGCGCATCAACGCGCAACTCGTCGATGCGGCAACCGACTTCCCGCTCTGGTCCGAGCGGTACGACCGCGAAATGAAGGACGTGTTCGAGGTGCAGGACGAGATCGCGCAGAAGATTGCTGCAGCGCTGCGGATCACGCTCTCGCCGTCGGAACAGCAGGCGCTGTCGGCCAGGCCGACCGAGGATCTGCAGGCCTATGACCTGTACCTGCGGGGAAGGAACTATGCCCGCCGCATCGGCCGGCAGGATTTGCAGTTTGCCCTGCAGATGTACGAGAACGCGGTTGCCATCGACCCTGACTTTTCCCTCGCGCACGCAGGACTGGCCAACGTCTGCGCCCAGTACTATTACCACTTCGAGCGGCAGCAGCAGTGGATCGATCGAGCCATTGCCGCGACGCAGAAGGCCAGTATCAAAGGGCACGATGAACCGGAAATTCAGGTCGCGCGCGCCTGGGTCACCTTCGCTGAAGGTCGCTACGACGAAGCCGCGGAGCAGATCAAGCTGGCCCTGACTCGTAACCCCGACCTCGACGGCGGCTACTACCTCCTCGGCCGGTCGCTGTTTGCGGCGGGGCGGTATCAGGACATCGTCGACGTCATGGAAGACGCGCTCGCGCACGCCGGTGAGAACTACAACACCACCGTCCCGATTCACAACGCACTTGGCGCGCTCGGGAAGAAAGACGCGCTGATGAATTTTCTTCATCGCGAGATCGTGGTCTTCGAGACGCATCTCAAGAAGGTCCCCGAGGACGCCCGCGCGCGGGTCCTGCTGGCAGGGGATTACGCAGCGCTGGGCCGCTTCGAAGACGCCACGCGCGAGGCGAACATGGCGACGGTGCTCCGTCCCGATGACTCGATGATCCTCTACAACACGGCTTGCGTCTTCTGCGCGATGAACAACGGAATCGACGCGATGATCTCGCTCAAGAAAGCGTGGGAGTCCGGCTACAAGGACTCCACCTGGACCCGCCAGGATCCCGATCTGGCGATGCTGCACGGAGTACCGGAGTTCGAGCGCCTCTACCCTGCGTCGTCGTAACGGGGGAGGCCTGTAGTCTTCACATTCATGACGAGGAGGCAGGACGACTGGTTCTCTCTCGTTTGCGCTGCTGTTGTCGTTCACGCTGCCCGCACTTGCGCGCGATGCCAGGCGAGAAACTCAACTGTCAGCTGAGTGAATGGACCGCGTTGACGAGGCGACTGAGGTAAGAAACTGGCTCCGGGGTCGCTCCGCCCAACCACGTCATGCTGAGCCGGCGTAGCGCGGCGAAGCAACTCAAATCACGGCGCTGTTTCTTTGGCGCCACCGCCCGCTCCGTTGATTCCGATCCTCGTATCTTGAGTTCCTTCGCCGCGCTACGCTGCGGCAGCGCTCCGCGCGGCTGCAGCTCCGCCGACTCAGGATGACGTGAGACGCAACCCGCTC
>JBKJVD010000038.1:0-15816 GCA_046590585.1 Thermoanaerobaculia bacterium
GTCGCCGGCGCGGGACGGCCAACGCCAGGATCGGCGTCGCTCACCTTCGCTGCGGTGACGCTGTTCGTGAACGGGTTCCAGTCGACATTCGGGTTGTCGACGACGACCTCGGGGATCGACTGATCGACAATTCGCTCCATGAGCCGCGCGATCGTGCGCTGCTTCGGCAGCGCCTCCTTACCGTCGCTGTAGTCCGCCTTGATCTCGTCGCGTAGGTTCCAGTGTGAAAGCAGACGCTTCTTCGCAGGGAAGAGACGAGCGCCCTTGTCGTCGACGAGGTGATGCATCCAGATGTTGTAGGAGGCGATGTACTGATCGGCCTTTGCGGTTGCTTCACCGAGCGCAAGGTTCACCTCGGCGGGGATGCGCTTCGAGAACCGCTGGGCGAGCTTCGTCTCCGCCCACTGCCGGCGCGACCAGCTCTCGCCCTTCGTGAGGCGCTCGTCGAGCGTCGTCAGCGGGAAGTTGAGGAGGACGATGAACGCGACCTTGTTGGCAAAGAAATCATCGTTGATGTGCGCGGAGGGGTCGTAGCCCGCGGTCACTTCGTCGATCGGATAGATCTCACCGCGATCGATCTCGGTCTGCCACCTGAGGTCGCGGCCGATCTCGTTCATGTGGCCGTCGATCGACTCGAGCAGGAACTGCATCCGGTTGAAGATCTCGTCGAGCGTCTTCTGGTCGCCGGCGAAGTTCGTCGTCACGAACCCGTCGAACGCCGCCGCGTCGCCATCCTCGGCACGCCAGAACTGCGACACCTGCTGCAGTCCCTTGATGATCCGCGGTCGTTGCGCCTCGCCGTACTTGCCCACCAGTTGCGATTCGAGTGTCGTCATCGAGTTCTTCATCCAGGAAAGCGGCTGCACGGTCTGCGCGCTCGCTGCTGTAGTCAGCGCCAGAAGCAGGGCAGCGAAAAGAAAGCGGATCTTCATGGGAACCTCCGAGTTTGGGAGATTGTATTCAAATGTCGCCGCCCCGGAGGACGGGCAGTCAACATTCAGGGTTCCCAATTCAACATTCAGCATTCAACATTCAGCATTCTCATGACCCCACTCCCCATCGATCCTCACATTCCCGCGATCATTTCGCTCGTGCGCAAGACGCGCCGGGCCGTGATCGTCTCTCCCCCTGGTTCGGGGAAGACGACGCGCGTGCCTCCGGCGCTACTCGAGCTTGGGCGGGTGATCCTGCTTCAGCCGCGGCGCGTCGCGGCGCGCACGCTCGCACGGCGCATCGCGCAGGAGCGCGGGTGGACGGTGGGGCGTGAAGTGGGATGGCACATCCGCTTCGAGAAGAACTTCGGGCGCGACACCAGGCTCGTGGTGGCAACCGAGGGAATCCTGACGGCGCTGCTGCAGGGCGATCCCCTGCTGAGCGATTTCTCCGTCGTGGTCCTCGATGAGTTTCACGAGCGGAGCATTCACGCCGATCTCGCGCTCGCACTTGCGAGGCAGGCGGCGGAGACGCGTGACGATCTCGCGGTCGTCGTCATGTCCGCCACGATCGATGCCGCGCCAGTGGCCGCGTTCCTGGGTGCGGAGGTCATCGCGATCGACACGCCAATGTATCCGGTGCGCGTCGAGCATCGCGATGGCGTGTCGATGGAGAACGCAGTGCTCGAAGCGCTCAGCCGTGAGCGTGGCGACATCCTGGCGTTCCTGCCCGGCGCGCGGGAGATCGATCGCGCGCAGCAGGCGATCTCGGCCCGCACCAGCGACGCACTAGTGCTGCCGCTGCATGGCTCGCTCGACGTCGACGCGCAGGAGCGCGCACTGGCACCGTCGTCGAAGCGGAAGGTGATTCTTTCCACGAACGTCGCCGAGACGTCGCTGACCGTGGAGAATGTGAACATCGTCATCGACTCGGGGCTACAGAAGATCGTCCGCTACGATCCGATGACGGCGATCGATCATCTCCAGACGGAACTGATTTCACGCGACTCCGCCGACCAGCGCGCCGGTCGTGCAGGGCGGACCGCCCCCGGCGTCGCCATCCGCCTCTGGGATGCGCGCATGCAGCTGCGCCCGCATCGCGAACCAGAGGTTCGTCGCATCGATCTCGCGGCGACCGTACTCGACGTCATCGCGTGGGGAGACGATCCGCGCACGTTCGCGTGGTTCGAGGCGCCGCCACAGGAGCGACTCGACGCGGCGATCGCGCTGCTCGGGCAACTGGGCGCGATCGACGGACGCCGATTGACGCAGCTCGGCGAGTCGATGCGGCGGATGCCGCTGCACCCGCGGCTCGCGCGCCTGCTTCTCGCCGCGAAGGGGAGCGACGACGCGATCGCCGTCTGCTCGGTACTGTCGGAGGACACGAGGCGGATGGAGCGGGGACGGGAGCTGGCGACGACGCGATGCGATGCCCTGTCGGTCGCCGATCGCGTTCGATCGAGTGCCGCGTCACGCGAGTTGACGACGATCGCGAGACGCGCGCTTGGAGACCAGATGACGCCACGAGGCGACGAACTCACGCTCCTGCACGCGGTCCTCGGCGCATACCCCGACCGCGTGGCGACGCGCCGCGCACCGGGGTCCGACCGGCTGCTTCTCGCGAGCGGCACCGGCGCGATGCAGGCGAAGGAGAGCGGCGTGCGCGAAGGGGAGTTTCTCGTCGCACTCGACATCGCCGGCGGTGCTGCGGCCGGTGAGGCGCTCGTTCGGATGGCGAGCTACGTCGATCGCGCGTGGCTCGAGCCCGATCGCCGGGAAGTGGTGCACACGCTCGTCGACGGCCGCGTGCGCGCGAATGAGAAGCAGTTTTACGGCGCGATCCTGCTCCGCGAAGTGAATGTGCCGCCGGATTCCGCTGAGTCATCACGACTGCTCGCGCGGGACGCCGCGTCCCGGATCGACCCGGCGCTGCAGGCCCGCGTGCGATTCGCGCAGATCGAAGTCGACTGGAACGAGCTCGCTGTGATGATTGCTGACGGAAAGAGCCACGCGAAACAGATCGACCTCGCGTCGCTGCTTCCGTGGGATCTTCGAAAACGACTCGACGAACTCGCGCCGGCATCGTTCGAGCTGCCGAGCGGACGCGCGACAAGGCTCGATTACCGCGAAGACGGCAGCATCGTCGCGTCGGCGAAACTTCAGGAGTTGTTTGGACTCACAGAGACACCGCGCATCGGGCCATCACGCACACCCATCACCTTCGCGATGCTCTCGCCCGCTGGTCGTCCCGTGCAGGTCACGCAGGACCTGCGCAACTTCTGGAACAGCACCTACCACGAGGTGCGCAAGGAACTACGCGCCCGCTACCCGAAACATCCCTGGCCCGACGATCCGTGGAACGCCGTGGCCACACACAGGACGACGCGACGCTAGCGCCGCTCAAAAAACGCGTGAACAGGACCCGCTCCTTCAATCACCGAAGCCGCAAGCGAACTCCCTTCTCCCCGCGGGAGAAGGTGGCGCCGCAGCGCCGGATGAGGGGACGCGCAAATGTATATTGTCGACTCAGCGGTGCCTGCTGAAAACGGTGTAACGCGCGGTTAGTCTCACGATCCGGGCTGAGTAATTGACTGCATTCTGAGTATCAGCGATGGGTCTAACTTACGTTCGCGCCGCCCCTCATCCGGCGCGCGGCGCCACCTTCTCCCGCGGGGAGAAGGGATACAGCTTGCACGGGGCTCGTTCAAAAGTCTTGTCATCGTGTATGAACGCTCTTCGAATCCGATTGACGTCGGCTGCTGAGCACCCAAACCTTTGATGCACCACGCTCCACACCGGCTACCTGGGCGAGATCAGTTCGTCGTAGACGATCTGTGACCACGTCTCCATCCGTTCTCGCAGCGGAGCGAGGCCAGCGGTCGTGATCCATTGGCCGGCCATCTTGTCGACTTCGCGCACGGTGACGTCGCTCGACGATGCTGCCAGTGTGTAGACCGCGCCGAGGTGGACCTGTCCGACGTCGGTGGAATCGTCGTTGAGGATGCCGGTGAACCGCAGGTCGTACGGACCGGCAACGTGGACCTCCTCCTCGAGCTCTTTTTTCAAGCCGCCGAGGAGTGTGGGGGTGTCGGGATTGATGTGGCCGCCTATGCCGAGGGAGAGCTTTTCATGCAGGCGAGC
The DNA here is from genome assembly GCA_046590585.1 of Thermoanaerobaculia bacterium. Taxonomy (GTDB): domain Bacteria; phylum Acidobacteriota; class Thermoanaerobaculia; order Gp7-AA8; family Gp7-AA8; genus JBKJVD01. Next base: position 4,074 of record JBKJVD010000038.1, read on the forward strand.
CTCGGTCTGCTTCTCGAGGCGGCGGAGCAGATAGTACGAGTCGAGATGCCGGATCACGACGTACGGGATGATCTGCTTGTATTGAGGTGAGGTTTCTGCCAGCGGCCGGTCGATGAAGAAATGTTTCGACTCGATGATCGTCAGGATGTCGCCAGTCCTTTCCTGGATGAGGCCTGCTTCCCGGCCGGCGATGTGCTTTGCGAGATCCTCACGCCTGACCACCATGACCTGTTCGGTCATCGCATCGCCTCGATCATTGCGTCGTGCACGATCCCGTTGGAGGAAATCACGCTGCCTCCGTCCGGATCGACGCGGCCGTCGAGCGTCGTGAGGCGGCCACCGGCCTCTTCGACGATCACCTGAAGTGCAGCGAGATCCCACAACGCGACGGTTGGCTCGATGGCGGCGTCGAGCGAGCCTTCAGCGACCAGCATGTGCGCCCAGAAATCGCCAAAGCCACGGGACCGGGACACCTGGTGCAACAGCCGGAGGAACTTTTCTTCGAGGCCGTGCCGGGTGAAGTCGGTGACGCTGTCGTAACCGAGGAACGAGTCGGCGAGCGAGGCGGTCGCCGACACCTGGATGCGGGTGCCATTCCGGAAGGCTCCGTCGCCGCGCGATGCCCACCAGCGCCGCTTCATCATCGGGGCGGAGACTACGCCCGTGGTGATCGTCCCGGCGTCTTCGAGAGCGATCAGCGTGGCGTAGACCGGAACGGCGCGGATGTAGTTCTTCGTTCCGTCGATCGGATCGATGATCCAGCGTCTCGTGCCCGCTTCGGAGCCGAACTCCTCACCGACGACGGCATCGCCGGGACGTTCCTTCGCCAGCACGTCGCGGATCATGCGTTCCACCGCTTCATCGGCCTCGGAAACCGGTGTGGCGTCGGCTTTGGTCTTTACGGCGAGCGTCGAGAGGCCGAAGTACTTTCTGGTGATGGCGTCGCTCTCGTCGGCAAGATCGAGGGCGAGTCGGAGGTCAGCATGCATGCAGGCGCAGTCTATCGCGGGAATCGCGGCCGGGAGTGAGGCCGCCATCAGGTGCCAGTTCCGCCCAACCACGTCATGCTGAGCCGGCGTAGCGCGGCGAAGCAACTCAAATCACGGCGCTGTTCCTTTGGACCACCCGCCCCGTCGTTGCTTTCGATCCTCGTAACTTGAGATCCTTCGCCGCGCTCCGCTGCGGTAGCGCTACGCGCTGCTGCAGCTACGCCGGCTCAGGATGACGTGGCGATCACGCTCGAACCGCTCAGGGATCGAGGCTTTCCTCGCCTTTCGAAACGTTGTCCCGCCTCGGCCCGTATTCTCAGAAGAGCTGCCGATCACGACTTTTGCAGGGGATGGCTCGTTGAGGTGATGGATGTCGGATGAGTTTGGTACCTTGAACCAGAGACGAGGCGAACGGATGCGCGAGATCGAGAAGCTGCGTCTGCACTATCGAACCCATCGCGATGCTCTCACCAGGCTGGCCGGCGAGGCGCCGAGCGAGCAGATGGCAGGGGAGTATCAACGGATGATCCTCCTCATCGATGCTTCCATCAGGAAGATCGATGATCTCGAAACAACCGCAACCACGGTTGCTCCTCCGGTGCGCGGCGCGGTTCCTTTCGAGGCCGGCCCGGACTCGGTCACACTGCACGACGACATCAGCGCCCGCACGACTGCGGCAGATCAGCCGTTCGAGCATGCGCCTGAGTACGACCCGGCAAGTCCCGGAGACGGCGATAACGGATCCCGGACCCTGCTGATCGCGGTCGCCGCAATCGTGGTGATGACCGTTCTCGGCTGGCTGATCTGGCGATCGGGGACGAACGACGGCCGCCAGACGGTCGCACGTTCGGAGACGACTCAGGTGGTCGAAGCGCAGCCCGACCCGGCCGCGACCTCGCCCGCTCCCGAAGCCGTCGTCGAGAAGACAGGCGACGGGCTGAAAGCGTCGCCGGCCGTGCAGGATTACGGCGTCATCAGGAAAGGAACGCGCGCGACGCGGCAGTTCGAGATCCGGAACATGACCCGCTCAGCAGTCAACATCAAGCTGGCCCGTTCGGCCTGCCGCTGTTTCTACTACGAGTACTCCGAGGCGATTGCGCCCAACGCGACGGAGACAGTCACAGTGACCGTCGACGGGGCGAAGGCGAAGGCGGGCGCGTTGGAAGAGTCGATCGTCGTTTCATCGAAGAAGGATCCAGCGATTCAGACGACGATCCTGGTTAAATCCTCCATCGAGTAAATCTCCGGCCGAGCGAATCGGGCATGAGCTTCCGCGAGGCTCTCTGACCGAACGCGCCTCTACCCCAGGACCCGCTGCACCGTCCAGAACAGGCCCACCGCCGCGATGGCGATGGAGACGGGGACTGCGAGCCTGCGGTGGGCGTCGGGGTTCCAGTGATGATAGATGGCGACGACGGTGGCGGCGGAGGCGACGACGAGGAGTTGGCCGGTTTCGACGCCGAGGTTGAAGGCGATGAGGGCGGAGAGACGGCTGCCGGCGGGGAGGCCGACGTCGCGGAGTGCGGAGGCGAAGCCGAGTCCGTGCAGCAGGCCGAACAAGGTCACGATCACGAGGCGCGCGCGGCTGCTTCCCTTCCCGATGATGTTCTCGATCGCGACGTAGACGATCGACAGTGCGATGAGCGGCTCCACAATTTTCGGGTCGAGCGACAGCACCCCGAAGATGGAGAGGCCGAGCGTCACGGTATGCGCGAGTGTGAAGAGGCTGATCTGCGAGAGCAGCGTTTTCAGTCGCGCTGACAGGAAGAAGAGGCCGAGGACGAAGAGAATATGGTCGAGTCCTCGCGGCACGATGTGCAGGACGCCGAGTCGGAGATAGGAGAGAAAGGTCTCGCCGAGCGTGGCGCGTTTTGCGAGGGCAACGGGCGAACTCGGTTCGCTGGAATGGAGCGGTGTATTCGACTCCAGTGCGCCATCGCGGACGAAGAGGACCGAGTCGCCGGACGCGAGACGATTCGTCCAGAGGACGTGAGTGGCTCCGGGTGGAGTGACGCCCGAAAGATGCAGCACGTTGCTCGCAATCCGGACGGTGGATACGGCGTTGACGCGTCCGCGCGGTGTGTCGAAGGAGATGGTGATCGCGCGACCGATTGCGGCCTGCCTGACTTGCAGGGCGGATTCGATTTGCGCCGCGCTGCCCTCGAATGTAATCGGCGAACCTTCGTTCAGCTCGATGCGATTGAGCAGAGTGAGTGGTTCGACTGGCGTGGATGCGTTGAACTCATTCGCGGAGACGACGATCTCCACGTGCTGGAGGCTTCGTTCATGCGCAGGCGCCGCGCCTGCAACGGCGAGGAGGAACAGCGCGGCGATCCAGTGGCGCGTCGTCATCTCAGCGGGTGAATGTCAGCGAAGCCCAGAAGCTGCGATAGGACGCGTCGGGCTGCTTTTCGAGGCGGACTGCCTTGATCAGCCACGGTCCCGGTGAATCGAGATGCAACGTGGCGCCTCCCTTCGCGTCGGTGACGACTCGCTGTTCGGCGCGCGGGTTCCTGCGGTCGATGGCGATGATCGTCGTCTTTGCCAGCGGCTTCGAGTGATACAGCAGCCGCACAGGCACGGTCGCCGAGGTTGCGGGATCGATCGAGGGCACGATCTGTAACGTCAGTGTCGAGCTTTTCGTGATGTCGGCGCACGGTTGTCCGGGCTGCCGCAGGACGGTAACGGCCGATCGCGAGAACCGGTCGATGACCGGGACCGTGGGCGCGGAGGCAATCTGCGTCTCCAGCCCTTCTTCACGGATGTACTGCGCGAATCGCTCCGGTGGCAGGGTCGCAGGGCTGGGGCGACTCTCGTAGAACACGACCGAGCATCCCGCCGCGCCGGTGCGCAGCATCCCGGCCGGATCGCGTCCGCTCATGCCCACCACTGGATCTTCGCGTTTTCCATTGCGGCTGATGAAACGCTCGATGAGCACCGGGTCGCGCGGCACCGGGTCGCCGATGAAGGCGTTCCCGACACGCAGCCGGAGCGAAACGAGTTCTCCGGGCTGCGGCGAGTACGAGGAAGGTTCGATCCAGAAGTCATGCGCCAGCGCGGGAACCGCGGCGAGCAGGAGAACCAGCAACGCTGAAGATCGGAATGGGGTCACGCTGGTACTACGCATGAGCCACGCTCGCGGATGCGGTTGCATCGGTCTCATCGGGGCATTGTAGGTTCTTCGTCATGGATCAATCCGGAAAGCGGGCTCGCCCGTATACTCAGTTGGGTGACACGTCAGAACTGTGCGGTCGTGCTGTTCGAGCGGGACGAGCGAGCCGAGGCTCGGGAGAAGAAGCTTCCCCGGGGAGTGCTCGGGCTGCTGCGCAGGAGGCTCGAGCGTCAGGTCAGAAGCCGGTCGGGTGTCGATCTCTGGATTGCCGCTTCGAGCGACGCGCGCTTCGTGTTGCAATCGGCACGCGCGTCGCGGACATTCATCGCTTCCACGCTTGCAGAGCAGTTGAATGCGACCGCGGCTCACCTGCAGAGCGACGGCTACGAGAGGGTTCTTTTCCTCGCCACGGACGTTGCGGTCACGCCTGAGGCACTCGACGCAGCGATCCGCCAGCTGCAGGGGCCAGACACCAGCTCGGTCCTCGGCGAGAGCCGCGATGGCGGCTTCTACCTTTTCGGAGTTTCCTGTCCCGCCGTGGCGCTCGACTGGAACGACGTTCCACTGCACACGGGCCGTGCTGCCGCTGATTTGCGGCGCCGGATGGTTCAGGAAGGCCGCTCTCTCACCATGCTCCCTGCTGCCGCGGACCTCGACGAAGCTGGGGAAATCCTCGGGTTCGTGGCGGATCTTCGACGTCGAGGGCTTCAGGGTGTGGCATCGATCGTTCTTGCCGGTCTGAATCCTCGTTCGTTCGAGGAACTGTCGGTCCACCTCCACGCGACCACACCACGTGCGGTGCCGCCTCTCCGCGGCCCTCCTTCGGCCTGACTCCTCCGCCCGTCACGGTTCATCGGTGCGCTGCCGTCAGCGCGCATTTGAGGAGTGTGCATGTTCCAACAGCGACTGGCTGCCGTCGTGGCAGCCCTGTTCATCATCGTTCCCTCGGCCTGGAGCGCTCCAGAGCAGGAAGTGAAGGCCGAGAGTTCACCCGCCGCGCAGCCTGAACCCACCACCTCGCAGGATGATGCGATCCGCGCAGAAGTGGCACGCCAGATGGCGGAAGCGCAGAAGAATCAGAAGCAGTGGAAGTTCGAGCTGAAGCCGAATGGCGGCGGGTTTTCCATGACCTCGCCTGACGAGAAGCTGCAGTTCCGGCTGCTCGGTTACGCACAGGCGCTCGGGACGCTGACCAATAACGATTTCATCAACGCCTTCGAGAACGGCGATCTCAGGATCCGTCGCGCCCGCGTCGGCTGGCTGACCACCTTCGAAAAAAAATACGAACTCTTCATCGAGTACGACGGAGTGCCGCAGACCGGCAATCTCGTCGAGGCGCGCCTGAACTGGCAGATTCGTGGCGACGACGTCCAGTTGCGCGTTGGCAAGTTCGTGGTGCCGTTCAGCGAGGAAGGCTGGAGGTCGTCGCGGAACTACGACACGATCGAGCGCTTCATCGTCATCAACACGATGTACGGCCTCCCCGCGCTCGACACGCAGTACGGGGCGATGCTGCACGGCCAGCTGCTGAAGGACAACAAGCTGACGTGGTACGTGGGTGCGTGGAACGGCAACGCTTCGGCTTCCGAGAATGCGCGTGACAACAACGGCGACAAGGAAATTCAGGGGAAGGTGATCTACAAGTTCACCCCGGAGTTCCGCGCCGGGATCGGACTCGATCACACCACGGAAGAAACACAGACCCTTCGCCTGAACAGCCTCACGGGGACGCGCTTCGCCAACCTCGAGGTGCGCGGAGCGCGGAGTGGAGTCGATGCCGATTTCTTCTACGAAAAGGGCGCGCTCTCTTCGCGTGGAGAGTGGATGCAGAGCGAATTCACGGATCGCGACGCCACGCTCGGCGGCGGCTTCCTCCAGCTCGCGTATTTCATGCGCGGAAACTACAACGGCGGCTTCCAGCCGCTGATCCGCGTCGAGACGGCACGGCTGCACGACGATCGTGCCGCCGGCCCGGCCGCTACCAGCCGGATCAACGCCATCACGGCCGGCTTCAACTGGTACCTGAGCAACAACATCCGCTTCCAGCTCAATGCGATCGGTGAAGACTTCAATCGCAGCGCCGGACAGAACGTCCGAGGCGACGGGCTCAAGCCTTCACTGCTGACCGAACTGCAGTTCCGCTTCTGAAGCCTGGGCTGAACGCCCGGAATGGAGGAACGATGAAACGAACGATCTTCGCCGCAATCTGCGGCCTGCTTTCACTCGGCGCATCCGCACAGGACGCCGTCGTCATCCAGTACGACTGCATCCCGAACTACGCGAACTGGGGCGGTGTGACGGCGCTCTACAAGAAGACGACTGGCGTGACGGTGCCGCCGGACATGAAAGGCAGCTCGGTGGCCATGGCCGCCATCGAAAAAGAGCAGGCCAACCCTCAGGCCGATACGGCGTACTACAGCGGCGCAATCGGATTGCAGGCAGCGCAGAAAGGGCTGCATCAGCCGTACAAGCCGAAAGGGTGGGAGAAGGTTCCACCGGCTCTCAAGGATCCGAACGGCCTCTGGTTCACCGTACACACCGGCGCGATTGCCCTGGTGATCAACAAGACGGCACTCGGCAATAAGCCGGTACCGCAGAGCTGGAGCGATTTGCTCAAGCCGATCTACAAGGGGTTAGTCGCGTACGACGATCCGACGTGGGGCGGCACCGCCTACACCTTCGTCTATGGGATCAACCAGCTCATGGGCGGCAGCAAGACGAACTTTGCTCCCGGCATGAGCTATTTGAAGAAGCTCGACGCGAACATTCTCAGCTACCCGCGCGAGTCGATCTACAACGGCGTGCTCTCCGGCGAGATCCCGATCTGGATCAATGCCGACGGCAACGGCTACAAGATGAAGTATCAGGACAAGGGAAACATCGCCATCGTCATCCCGAAAGAGGGGAGTTTCTCCATGCCGCTGGTGATGGGACTGGTCAAGGGCGCCCCGCATGCGGCGGAAACGAAAAAATATCTCGACTGGCTGCTGACGAAGGACGCGCAGGCGGAGATGGCACGCGGATACTTCCGCCCTGTAGTCGCGGGCGCCATGCCGCCTGCGATTGCGCAACAGTTTCTGCCTGCGGCTGACTACAAGCGTGTAAAAAACCTTTCTCTCGCCGACTCCGCAGGGGCCGCCGACGCGCTGAAGAAGGCGTGGACCGAACAAGTGAGGCGCTGAACGCTCCCCTGATGAGGAACGACTCAACCATGCAGCGGCTCGACATGGAAGAACGCGCGCAACGATGGACGGGAGTGCTGCTGGCACTCCCGTTGATCGTCTTTCTGACCGCCATGCTCGGGTGGCCGCTGGTGACGCTCGCCCGTATGGCGGGCGGACCGCTCGATCGTGCGGCGCTGTCCGCGCTGCGGAATTCGTTTCTGCTCTCGGTGGCCGTGGCTTTGCTGAGCACGACCATCAGCTTCGTGCCGGCCTGGGTGCTGGCGCGATGGAGCTTTCGAGGGAAGAGCGTCCTGCGGACGATGCTCACGGTTCCGCTCACGTTTTCGGGAATCGTGGTTGGCTTCCTGGCGATCCTCATGCTCGGGCGGATCGGAATCATTCCGCGCGTCACCGAGGCCGTCTTCGGAGTTCCGATGCTGAGCGGCGCTGCTTATGGCGCGATCGGGCTCCTGCTTGCCTATCTCTACTTCGAAGTCCCGCGCGCGATACTTTCCCTCGAGTCGGCGTTCCGCGAGATCGACGTGGCGCTCGAAGCCGCCGCTGCCACCCTCGGCCTGTCGGGACCGCAGCGGATCCGCCGCGTCGTGATTCCCGTGGCCGGTCGTTCAATCCTCAACACCCTGCTGCTGACGTTTTCCGTGTCGCTCGGTTCGTTCGGCGTGGCACTCATGCTCAGCCGAAGGCTCGTGCTCCTCCCCGTCGAGGTCTACACGGCGTTCACCGGCTTCCTCGACGATCAGCGCGCTGCGCTCCTGTCGCTGGTGCTGATTGCAGTTGCGTTCCTGACTCACGGCGCATCGCTGATGCTCGGGAGATCGAAATGATCGAACGATGGGGACGGCGCAGCTTCATCTCCGGTATCGCGTTCACGATTGGCATTGCCGCGGCCTGCGTTGCTCCCCCGATCCTCGCCATCGCGCAGTCATTTCAGGATCCGGCCAGCGAGACCTGGTCCGCGGGAGCGTACAGCTACGTGATCGACACGTATGGCGTAACGTTGATCATCTCGGTCAAGCTCGCTCTGCTCGTGGTGGGACTGTCGATCGCGCTCGCCGCCCCGGCTGCGTATGCGTTTGCGCGGCTCCCGTTCCCCGGAGCGCGGATCCTGGAGTCGCTGGTGATGGCACCCCTCGCGTTGCCAGGAGTAGCCGTCGCGATCGGCGTGATGATCGGATTCAGCATGTGGCGCAGCCACCTGCTGCTCCTGGCTGCCGCTCAGATGCTCTACACGATTCCGTACGTCGTGCGCATCCTCACCAACAGCCTGCGTCTCGGGAATCTCGAAGATCTTCATGCTGCCGCCCGGACGCTCGGCGCGCCGGCGATGAAACGGTTTGTCCGTCTCACATTGCCGGCGATGCGCAACCCGCTCCTCATCGCCGCGCTGGTGACATTCGCCATTTCGTGGGGTGAGTTCAACGTTGCCTACCTCCTGGCGACACCGCTGCAGACGCCATTTCCGGCAGCGCTGTACGGAACGTACACCTCCAATTCCGGAGCGGTCTCAGGCGCTGCAACAGCAATCTTTGTTGCGGGAGCCTTGCCGTTTCTAGCGGCGCTTCAACTCCTGGAAGGCAGGACGTTCGAGCGGGGACAGGGGATGTGATGGTCACGGCGCCCGGTTCGATGGGGAACTTTCCGGTGGATCCCGGCATTGAAGAAGTGGAACACTGAAGACGATTTCGACCGCGATGGACATTCACCTTCAGCAGCTCAGCAAACACTACGGCGCCACCGTTGCTCTCGACGGCGTCGATGTAGTGTTGCCGTCCGGCAAGGTAACGGCGATCGTCGGACCATCCGGATCGGGGAAGTCGTCGCTGCTGAATCTCGTGGCCGGGTTGCTGAGGCCGACATCAGGCCGGATCCTTTTCGGCGATCGTGACGTGACTCGAGTCCCGACCGAAGAGCGCGACATCGGTTACGTCTTCCAATCCTACGCACTGTTCCCGCACCTGACCGTGCGCGAGAACGTGGCGTTCGGGGTGGACGACAAGCTGCGTCGCGACGCTGTCACCAGCGAGATGCTGCGCCGCTTCCGCATCGATCACTTCGCCGACCGGCGTCCGCAGCAGTTGTCGGGTGGCGAACGCCAGCGTGTCGCGCTCGCCCGGGCGCTTGCACGCGAGCCGCAGATCCTGCTGTTCGATGAGCCACTCTCGGCCCTCGACGCGCAGTTGCGCGAAGAACTGAGACGCGAACTGGTGAGCTTCTTCCACGAATTCGATCGCACGTCGGTTTACGTCACTCACGACCGGCAGGAAGCGATGCTGCTCGCCGATCACGTGCTCGTCCTCCGCAATGGCCGGGTCCTGCAGGCCGGGTCGCCGGAAGAACTCTACCGCCGGCCATCGAGTGCCTTCGTAGCAACATTCTTCGGTGATGCCAATCTCATCCCCGGCACTATCGACAGTGGGGGACACACCATCGAGACTGACCTGGGACGCTTTGCGATCACCCATCGTGAAGATGTGACGGCGGGCGAGGCGCTGCTCGTGCTGCGGCCGGAAATGTTCGCGCTCGCGGATCGCGATGGCGACCTCACCATCACCGTCGAGCGAGCCAGCTTCCTCGGACCTCGCTGGCGCGTCATCGGAAGTTGCGGCGATCTTTCGCTGATCATCGACCTTCCACCGAACGTGCCGGTTCGGCGTGGAGAGACACTCGAACTTTCCGTGACCCAGGAGTGGATCCACGTGGTTCCTGCGGAGCGGCCGGCAGCAGCATTCAAGGAGGAGACTCATGACAGTCGTCGACAAAGCCGCTGAGACGGCGTTCGTCCCGATGCTGAGGATGGACACGCTCTGGTTCCAGGTCGCCGGAACGTTGTGCAACATCGCCTGCACACACTGCTTCATTTCCTGCTCGCCGAAGAACCACACGCACGAGATGATGCGTCTCGCCGACGTGCTACCCCATCTCGAAGAAGCCCGCAGCCTCGGCGTGAAGGAGTACTACTTCACCGGGGGCGAGCCGTTCATGAATCGCGACATGCTCCCGATTCTCGAAGCGACGTTACGCCAGGGCCCGGCCAGCGTGCTGACGAACGGCATGCTCATGAAGCCCGAACTCTGCCGCGAGTTACGACGGATGTTCGACGAGAGCGAGTATTCGCTCGACCTGCGCATCTCCCTGGACGGCTTCGACCGCGAGTCGCACGACGCGATCCGAGGGCAGGGGGTGTGGGACAAGGTCATGACCGGATTCCGCAATCTCGCCGAGGTGGGGCTGACGCCGATCATCACGGTGACCGAAGCGGCGGAGGGCGTCGGCTCGTCTGAGGGTCGCGTGCGATTTCTCGATCTGATCCGCTCGTTCGGGTTCGATAAGCCGCGGCTCAAGGTGCTGGCGCTGTTTCACATCGGTGCGGAAGAAACGAGAAGCCGCGCCTACCAGGATTGGGAACGCCTTTCGACGGAGACGCTCAGCGCAGACGACGCAGAGGTACTGCAGTGTTCCTCCTCGCGCATGATCACGAGCCAGGGCGTATTCGTCTGCCCCATCCTGATCAACAACCCGGAAGCGAAAATGGGTTCCACGATCGCGGAAACTCTCCACGAGTTCCCGCTCAAGTACGGAGCCTGCTACACCTGCTGGGTGGATGGAGTGTCGTGCCGGACGTGATGACCGACCCCGTCGGTGAACCCGTGGCGTCGCGGAAACGATTCGCTTTCATCGGCGGCATCTATTCCAACTACCACGCGCTGGTGGCGACGCTTGCCGATATCGACCGACGCGGCGTCGACGAGACGTTCTTCCTCGGCGACCTCGGCGCGTTCGGTCCCTATCCGGATCGTGTGCCTGAACTCCTGATGCAGCGGCAACTCCGGGGCATCATGGGAAACTACGAAGAGTCGCTGTCGACGTACGCGGAGGATTGCAATTGCGGCTACACCGATCCGCGTGACAACGAGTACGCGCAGCTCAGCTACGAATACACGGCAGCGAATACGGCGGAGGCGTACAAGCGCTGGATGGGATCGCTCCCGCGCCATCTCCGTTTCGACGTGAATGGAGTGCGGTTCCTCCTCTGCCATGGTTCGCCGCGGAGGATTAACGAATTTCTCTGGCAATCGACGACGCCGGAGCCATTTCTGCGGAAGCTGTTCATCGACTACGAAGCGGACGTGATCGTCTGCACGCACACCGGGCTGCACTGGCAGCGGCGCGTGGAAGGCGGACACCTGATCAACGCCGGCGTGATCGGACGACCGGCCAACGACGGCCGGACAAATGTCTGGTACACGCTCGTGGAAGTCGCCGGCACGAGCGTCGAGGTGGAGTTCGTTCCCGTTGACTACGATCACGAAACACTCGCCGCCGAGATGAGGAGCGAAAAACTGCCGCCCGAGTTCATCGCCACGATCGAGACCGGCTGGTGGACGACGTGTCTCGAGGCGCTGCCAACGAAGGAACGCGCGCGCGGGCGATGGTGATCGTGCGCCTTCCTGGCTGCG
>JBKJVD010000073.1:0-5886 GCA_046590585.1 Thermoanaerobaculia bacterium
TTCCAGGATCGCGGGAGGGAAGGGAACCCCAACGAGCAACTCGGGAGCGCCGATGCGCCCCTTGCCGTTGACCATCAAACGGTAATCGCACGCCTGGGCGAGGACGCACCCTCCAGCGATGGCGTGACCGTTGACCGCCGCGACGACCGGTTTCGTCAGGGTGAAAAGGTCGAGCGTTGCCTGGTGGAGCGCCACGAGAAAACGCTTCGTGTATTCGATGTCGCTGTCGACCACTCGGAAAAGGTCCACTCCTGCCGAAAAGATCGACCCGCTCCCCGTGAGGATGATGGCGCGCACGCCAGGAGCAGCGCCGAGTTCGAGCAGATTCGCGGATAGTGCCTGCATGAATTCGAGGTCGAGCGCGTTCGCCTTTCCATGCGCCATACGCAGAGTGACCAGCCCATCCCGTTCCGTTCGTTCGATCATGCCGGAGAGGATACCCGAGGGACCTGGTTCGCGAGCCGTGTAGTAGTCTCGCGCGCCGCCCGTTGCCGGGGCGGAATCGGCACCGATACCCCTGGGAACTGAACGTGAATGACTCCATAACGCCGGTTCTCCGCGGTCTACAATTTCTCCATGCAACTCCTCCGCCCCTCCGGCTATGTCCAGATGCCCTGGAACAACGGAGGAGGCGTCACCACGGAGATCGCGCGCTTTCCAGGCGAAGGAGATTTCGACTGGCGCGTGAGCGTGGCGCAGGTCGCGGAGGATGGTCCTTTCTCGCGGTTTCCCGGCTGTGACCGCGTGATCCTCACGCTCGAAGGAGCGGGCATGACGCTCATGCATCGCGACCAGCGAGGCGCGAACGTCCTCGGGCCGCGGGAGCCTTACCGGTTCAGCGGCGATCTCGAGACGGACTGTGTGCTGCGCGATGGCCCGATCCGCGACTTCAACGTGATCACGCGGCGGGGTCGATTCAGGAGCGCGCTGTCGATCGTGAAGATCAGGGAGCCGGCGATGCTCGACGTTGCACAACTCACCCTTCTCTACGTCGTGACGGGCGGGATGACGGTCGACGACGTTACGGCGGGTCCAGATGAGACGGTGGTGGTCGACGGCAACGCGCGATGCGCCGGTGATGGCGCGACCGTCATTCGGGTGGATCTGCTGCGTGCGTGATCGAGGGACCGGGGAAGGAGACCGGATGGGCCCGGTTTTGCAACGAACCGCCCATGAATCCCTCAAGTTCCATCACTCAGACGGCAGAGCTTCGGACGTCCGAGGCTCGCTATCGAAGGCTGTTTGAGACCGCGCAGGATGCGATCCTGATCCTCGATGCCGGGAACGAGCCGGGCACGATCGTCGACGCGAATCCGTTCGTCATCGACCTCCTCGGCTATTCACTCGAGGAGTTGATGGGCAAGGAGCTCTGGGAGATCGGTCTCTTCAAGGACAAGCACGAAAGCCAGCGCGCCATGGACACGCTGCAACGGGACGGCTACATCCGCTACGAAGGCATGCCGCTCGAGACCAAGGACGGCCGGTCGGTCGATGTCGAGTTCGTCAGCAACACCTACCTGGTCGGATCGGAGAAAGTGATCCAGTGCAACATCCGCGACATCAGCCAGCGTGCTGCAGCCACGCGACTTCTACAGGCCTCGGAGGAACGGTACCGACGTCTGTTCGAGACCGCGCAGGACGCCATCCTCATCCTCGACGAAGCGAGCGGCAGCATCATCGATGCAAACCCATTTCTGATCGAGCTGCTCGGGTACTCCCTCGAGGAATTGATGGGGAAGGAGCTGTGGGAGATCGGTCTCTTCGCCGATCGTGATGCAAGCAAAGCGGCGATGGAACGACTGCAGGAGACTGGCTACATCCGCTACGAGAACCTCCCGCTGCAGACCAGGCAGCGAGAAACCGTGCAGGTGGAGTTCGTCAGCAACTCCTATCTGGTCGGCGACCATAGGGTCATCCAGTGCAACATCCGCGACATCAGCGACCGGAAGAGTGCAGAAGAGGCCACGCGCATCAGTCACGAGCGGTTTCGATTCCTCGCGGAGTCGATGCCGCTGATGATCTTCACGGCAACGCCCAGCGGCGAGATCGACTACGTGACGCGATCGTTCGCCGCCTTCACCGGCCAGGATGCGGAAGCGGCCTTCGACCCGGAGCGCTGGTCGTTCGCCCATCCGGATGAAAGCGAAGAGCACGCCCGGCGCTGGCGGCATTCCATCGCAACCGGTGAGATGTTCCAGCACGAGTGCCGCTTCCGGAATCGCGATGGAGTGTACCGGTGGCACCTGACCCGGGCTTCGGCGATGCTCGACGAGGATGGCAAGATCGCTTCCTGGATCGGCTCCAGCACGGACATCGACGACCGCAAGGGACTCGAGGACACTCTCGTCCGGCAGTATCGAGAATCGGAAACGCTGAGCCACGCCAAGGATGAATTTCTTGCAACCAGTTCGCACGAGCTGCGAACGCCGCTCACTTCGATCCTCGGATGGTCGGAACTCCTGATCACCGGCGATCTCGACCCGGCAACTCGGGAGCAGGCGATTGAGTCGATCCGGGCTTCGGCCAGGATCCAGTCGCATCTCATTGATGACATGCTCGACGTTTCGCGGCTGCTCACCGGCAAGCTCGAACTACACCGTGAGATGGTCGACATCGTCTCAATTCTGCAACTCGCCATCCGCGCGATCGTCCCGGCTGCTGAGAACAAGAACATTCGGATCACCACGACGTTCGCACGCGCCGCGTCGCGCGTGAACGGCGATCCGTTGCGGCTGCAGCAGATCTTCTGGAACCTGCTTTCGAATGCGGTCAAGTTCACGCCCTCCGACGGACGCATCCGCGTCCGTCTCGACTCCTCCCAGAGCCGGATCGCGGTCGAAGTCAGCGACACCGGTGAGGGCATCAGCGAAGAGTTTCTTCATCGCGTCTTTGACCGCTTGAGCCAGGAGGCAGGCACGAGCACGCGCGCCCACGGTGGGCTCGGCCTCGGCCTCTCGATCGTCAAGCAACTGGTCGAAATGCATGGGGGAACGGTGACCGCCGAGAGCAGGGGGCCCGGCTGGGGCTCCACGTTCGCGGTCAACCTGCCGGTCAGGGAGAGCTCGTTCGCGAGCGAGCCCGAGGCGATGGCGGCAACGCCGGCAACTGCTCCGGCGGGCCTGGAACGACACCGCCTGATCGACGGCACCCGCGTCCTCATCGTGGACGATGAAGCCACGATGCGCACCCTGATTTCGACGGCGCTGAGTGGGGCAGGAGCCGACGTCGTGTCGACTGCGAGCGCGGACGAAGCGTTCACGCAGCTGTCGAAGCAGCCGTTCGACGTTCTCGTCAGCGACATCGCCATGCCGGATGAAGACGGCCACTCGCTGGCGCGCCGCATCCGGGCCCGCAACGACGAGATCGCGAATATCCCCGCGGTGGCCCTGACCGCATACGGCGGACCGTTGCAGAAGCAACTCGCTCTCGAAGCTGGATTCGACGACTACCTCAAGAAGCCGTTCGCACTGCAGGATCTGATCGAGTCGATCGCCAAAGTCGTCAACAAGGACGAGGCCCCTCCGGGCCACGAGTGACGGAGCGCGTCGTGATTTCACACGGGGTCTCCTGACTGCAGGGCCGGCAAGGCGTCTTCGCTGCGCAGTTCCTCGCGCATGGCGCACGAGCACAGTACTCCGGTAAAGCGTTTCCCGCGGTCGTGTTGTTCTTGTCGTTGTCGAACGTGCCAATCAATGAGAACGAGCCGGCGCCGGGCACTGTCGCTTTACCGTGGTTCGAGCGGGTACCGGTGAGGAACGTACCGGTATTCGAGGCTCTCGATCGATCTGGCCGTTTATGGATGCCACAGCGCAACGTGATGGCGAATGTACTGTTCGATCGTCCGGCCAGGCCGGCCCAGGAGTGCAGCGAGCGTAGGGCCGACTCTGGCCGCCTGCCCCCAGCGAATGGTGATGTGCAATATGGTCTGCACCACGATCTGAGCGGGTGGCAACTGGCGGCGGTGAAGGTGACGGGCGTAGCCGACTATCGAGGCGGGCACGTACTGAATCGGCCGTCCGAGCGCCTTCGCGAGGTGATCGGCGACACGGGCGAACGGCACGGCCTCCGGCCCCGTGAGCTCGTAGGCGCGGCGGCGATGGTCTTCTGGCGACGCGAACACCAGCGCCGCGACCTCAGCGACATCGGCGACGTCAACGAACGCGACGCTGCCCCCACCGGCGGGCACGTAGAGCCGGTCATCCTCGGCGATGTCGCGGCGGTATGCATCCCCGAGGTTCTGCGCGAAAAAGCCGGGGCGCAGGATCGTCCAGTGGTCGTCCTGCCGCGCCAGGTAGACCTCGACGGCGTGGTGCGGGACGATCGGGTTGCTCCCGGCGCCGGCCACCGAGAGAAACACGACGTGGCTCACGCCAGCGTGGCGCGCGGTCGTCATGAATTTGATCAGCGTCGCCTTGACGTCGGAGATCGCCGGCGGACGCATGAGAAACACGGCTCGGCACCCGCGTGCAGCTGCGCCAAATGTGGCTGGCTCCTGGAAGTCGAACTGCACCGTGGCCACAGCGTCCCCAAACTCCGCGACGACACGCTCCGGATGCCGGTCCGCAGCGCGCACTGCGATCCCTCGTGCCAGCAGAGCGCGTACGACCTGGCGTCCGGCATTGCCTGTCGCGCCGGTGACGAGCACCGGGGCATTCTCGGCGTGCAGAGATGTCATGAGGATCGACGACATCGTCGCATGACTGGCGCCGCTTCCTGCAATGACGGTCGCCTTGCGCCAGGCTCTCCACTGAACTGATTCGCGCCAGGTGCGGCAAACGTTCATAATCGTCGCGATCCAACCCCACAACATGCAGGCAGGCAAACGTCTTGGTCCCTATGAGATCGTCTCGCGCATCGGCGCGGGCGGGATGGGAGAAGTGTGGAAGGCACGCGACACCCGTCTCGATCGGAGTGTCGCCATCAAGATCCTGCCGGCTGAGTTTGCGGCCGACGAGCAGCTGAGGATTCGTTTCGAACGAGAGGCGAAGACGATCTCGCAGCTTTCCCATCCGAACATCTGCACGCTGTTCGATGTTGGTGACGGCTATCTGGTCATGGAACTGCTCGATGGGGAATCGCTGGCGGATCGGGTGGCGCGCGGACCGTTACCGCTCGTGGACGTGCTCCGCTACGGCGCTCAGATCGCGGAAGCGCTCGACCGCGCGCATCGCGCCGGCGTGACCCATCGCGACCTGAAGCCAGGCAACGTGATGATCACGAAGTCGGGCGCCAAACTGCTCGACTTCGGGTTGGCGAAGGGCGCGACCATCGACGTCAGCATCGATGACGCCACCGTGCAGAAGCCGCTCACGCGCGAAGGGACGATCATCGGCACGTTCCAGTACATGGCTCCCGAGCAACTCGAAGGACGCGAGGCTGACGCGCGCACCGACATCTTCGCCCTCGGCTCCGTGCTGTACGAGATGGCCACGGGAAAGCGTGCGTTCGAGGGCAAGACCACGACGAGCCTTATCGCCGCAATCGTCGCCACCACGCCCCGTCCCGTCCGCGAGATCCTCCCTCTGACGCCCGACGCACTCGATCACGTGATCGCAAAATGTGTGGCGAAAGATCCCGATGACCGCTGGCAGAGCGCGCATGACATCGCCGGAGAATTGCGGTGGATCGGCGATTCGCGAGCGACGGCAAGCGCCGAGCTGGAAGGGGGAGGACGTCGGCCGCATTCACGCTGGACACTCGGAGTGGCCGCGGCGATGACGGTCATCGCCATCCTCGCGACCTTGATGGCCTGGCGCACCGCAAACACGCGCGAGACGCCGCGCGTGATGCGCTTCGCGGCTCCCAATACCACCACCGTCCAGCAGGGAAACGTTTACGGGATCATCGCGATTTCGCCGGACGGAACGAACGTCGTCTACGCCGGCT
>JBKJVD010000210.1:0-6577 GCA_046590585.1 Thermoanaerobaculia bacterium
GCGACGACTTCATCAACTTCCTCGAACTCGGGATCGAGACCCGCTTCTACCGGGCGCTCACGAAGGAGGCGCGCACAGAACGCGTGGGTCGTGCCGATGAAGCCACGATCGATCTCCTGCAACGCAATGCGGAGTCGCTCCCGTTCGATCGCGTCGCCGCTCGCATGAAACGCCGCCTCCACTGATTCCTGAAATTTCTCGCGGAGTTGCGCCGCCGCCTTGATCGTGAACGTGACCGCCGCCATCGTCGATGCTCGCGTCCTTCCGGTCGCGATGAGCGCCGTCATCCGCTGCACGAGGCTCGTCGTCTTGCCCGTCCCCGCCGCTGCTTCGACGAGCATCGTCGTATCGAGACGGGTCCGGATCGCGTCGCGTACTTCCTGGTCTGCGGGAATGCGCACCGAGGTCAATTCGCCCCCTGAAGATCGAGCCAGGCCTTGACCGCCGGGTCTTCCGGATTGGCCGCACGCTTCGCCAGCGCCTGCTGTGCGGCGACATTCGCCCCGCCGCAAGCCTCGGTGTACGGACACCACTTGCAGCGACCCTCGTCCGCATGGAGAAAGTAGCCGCTGCCAATCACGTCGCAGAGATCATTCAGCACGGTCTTCAGATCATCATCCGTGCACGCGCGGTCGATCCGGGCTCCGCGCCCCTTCGTTGTCGGGAAGTAATAGCCCGACCTGGTCACCTTCCCGGTCATCCCTTTGCGCATCAGCATCGCTTCGACGGCGCGCGCGTAAAGAGCATGCTGGAGTTTCATGCCGCGTTGGAGGCTGCCGCCCTGGTCATAATCCCAGGTGCTGCTCGATTTGTAGTCCCAGACATGCCACTCATCGGTAGCCTCATCGTGGTCGACCCGATCGATGCGGCCTCTCACGCGGATCGAGCGTCCGGCGCCAAGCGAGACCACGAGCGGCTCGGGCATGGCGATGCTGTCGTCTGAACTTTCACCGAAGCCGAACGAGACCTCGAAGAACTTCGGGGTGAGCGTTCGGCAGGCTTCCTCCTCAACGCGCAGGAAGATGCCGCACGATTCGAGCAGTTCGCTGCGCCGTCTTTCGAAGGCCGCCTCTCCCGGTGGAGGAACCTTCATCCGCCACCGCGTCAGCGCCTCCCCGGCGATCGCTTCCATGCGCGGCCGGAACGCGAGCGCCGGCTTCGCTGATGATGCGCAGAGTTCATCCATCACCGTCTGCAACACCTCATGAAGCATCAGGCCGAACTGATGGGCCGCGAGCCAGGTGTCGGGATCGAACGTCATCTCTTCGATCGGATCGACGTGAATGACGCTCTTGAGAAAGTATTGATAGGGACATCGGGCGATCGATTCGAGACCCGAGGCTGAGTAAACTCGCCCGTTCAAACGCGGGTCGAGTTCTTCGACGCTCGCGCTGACCTTGCCGTCGTGGCTGGTGATGTCGTCGCTGGCCCGCGCTGCCAGCGCCGCAGCGCCTGCCGCGAGTCCCGGGTACGAGCCACGGATCGCTTCACCGATCCCCTCCTCCGCTCCCGCGAACCGCCGCATCAGCCACCAATCAGCCGCAGCGATCAGCTGCGGGTCGACCGCGCCATCGCGGACCAGCGCCTCGGACACTTCAGCGTAGGTCGCGTCGGAACGCACTTCCCGCCTGTACATCTCCAGGAGGCTGTTTGCCGGAAATCTCTCGCGGCGATCCGTGATCCCCAGGCTCGGATAGGAGAGCGTGACCTGACGCATCGCCGTACGCGACATCAGGCGGCGAAACTGTTCGGTCATCCGGCCCGGCGCATCGCCGAGGAGAGGAAGACTTCCCGGATCGCTGGCCTCATTCACGGCGTGGCGTTCGGCATCGAGCAGAATCGGATCCTGCAGTCCGCTGCCCGGATGCCGCTGCTCATCGAGACCGAGAACGAACATCCTTCCGCGACGGTTCCAGCCGGCAGCGCGAATGGGTGCAACGTGCAGAAACCCGGGACGCGGATTGCTCGCCCCGACGTGAACTTCCTTCACAGCCTCCGCCAGGCGCGAAACCCACTCCGATCGCGAGACGGAAAACGCCGCGGGCGCATCACCGACCTCGGCGAGTTCCCGCAGCATCCCGAGAATCGCCTGCTGGGCCATGGCGTCGTTCTGGTTCGCGATCGCCGCGAATCGCGCCACGAAGTCGGAGGCCGCTCGAGCGAGGGCGCCGAGCCCGGGCTGCTCGTCATCGGCAACGGTCGTCGTCATTTCCAGAAGCTCGCGAATGACTAGGCGTGACTGGCGCGCATCATTCAGCGAACGTTCGATGGCAAGACGGCGGCCCTCGTGCTCCTCCGCGTCCAGCTCGGCTTCCCGTTCCGCGACGAATCCGTCTAATCGTTCGACGTAGCGGTCACGTCCCCAGCCAATGGAGCCGTTGCGCAACACCCGCGCGAAGCCGGTCGGGCTCAGCGCAGGCCCATCTTCCACCTGGACCTTCATCGCTCCCGATCGAGCGATCTTCTGCAGCGCCTCGGCCTGCCACCCATCACCGATCCATTGCAGGAAACCAAGGCATGCCTGTCCAGGACGGGTGAAGTGCGCCGCGATTCCCTCGGCAAACGTGCAGGGCACGCCGTACTCCGATGAAAGTTCGTAGGTCAGAGGAAGGTAGGGATCGCGCTGCGAGTAGACGATTTCAGCGTCGTCGAATGACGTACCCGCACCGAGAATCGATCGGAACGCGGAGCGGACTTCGTTCTCCTCCCCAATGGCACGCCTGAAGTCGATTCGTCCGGTTCGCCCCTCTCCCCCAGCCTCGGCGGTGCGAATCAGTTCATGCTCGCCGGCGATGAGCTGCAGCAGGCGCTGCTCCATCTCCGTCATCTCGACGTCATCCATGACTATCCAGATCGCACCGGAGGATCCCGGACGAACGGCCCCGGCCTCGAGCATGGCGATCGCGCGAGCCGTCACACCGAAACGGTCCACGGCTCTCGCGTTCACGAGTTCGCGTTCATACGCCTCTACGATGCGCAACAGATCGCCCGCCTTGCGCGGATCCTCGAACGCCCGGACGGAAACAGCCGACAGATCGATGGATGCGTGCCGCAAGTCATCGAGGGTGCGCTGAATGGCCCGGTGCAGGCCGGGCCGATCCGCGAGCGCCGCAAAGTAAGAACTGGAGTCGAGCACCTGATCGCACGCTCGTCCGATGAACGCCAGCGCCTGCGCGCGTGACAAGATGGTCATTCCGCGATCCGCGATGTCGAAGCCCGCCACACGGTCAGCCAGAGTCCGCATCGTCTCGAAACGCAGGTTCACCCACGGCGTCCCACCCAGCGCGACCGCATCCGCGACCTGATGTCCCATCGCAAGTGAAGGAGCAACGACGATTTTCTCAGTGAGAAGATGTTCGATGCAGATCGCCGAAAGACGCGGCACCAGGTCAACCATCGGATCGCGCGTCATCAGAGCGAGTGATTGTATGCGGGTGCGCATGCTGCTGGTATCCCTGTTCAGGGCCAGAGCAGGCGAGTTGGAGAACCAACATGGAGCTGGGGATCGCCACATTCGGGGAAGTGACGAACCCGACGGGGCAACGCTGCACGCTTCTTGCGACAAGTGAGGCCGGCAGCACTCAGTTCACGCCCGGGGAGGGCTCATGTCACGATCGACGGCGAGTCAGGACGTCACGCAACCGCAGCATCCTGTAGTCGAAACATTCAGCAAGGTGCCGCAGGTCACGCTCGCGTTCTGGATCATCAAGATCCTCGCCACGACCGTCGGAGAAACCGGCGGCGATGCCTTCTCGATGAGCCTCGGGCTCGGGTATGCAGTGAGCACGCTGATCTTCCTCGCGTTCTTTCTCGTCACGCTGGCCGGGCAGGTTGCCTCGAAGCGATATCACCCGCTGCTCTACTGGTCGGTCGTCCTCGCCACCACTACGGTCGGCACGACCACGTCCGACTATTTCGATCGCACTCTCAACCTCGGCTACGTGAAGTCTTCGATCTTCCTGTTTCTCGGAGTCCTCGCAATTCTTTTCGTCTGGCGGAGAGTCACCGGAGCGATCCAGTTCGAGCACATCATCAAGCGACCCGACGAAGTGTTCTACTGGCTGACCATCCTCATCTCCAACACTCTCGGCACCGCACTCGGCGATTTCGTGGCCAGCACCACTGGTCTCGGCTTCAGCAGGGGCGCCCTCGTCTTCGCCGGCCTGATCGCAATCGTAGCGGCAGCTCATTTCTTCACGAAGATTCCAGCGAGCATCCTCTTCTGGAGTGCCTACGTCCTGACGCGGCCCCTCGGCGCGACACTCGGCGACACGCTGACCAAACGGCACTCAGAAGGGGGCCTCGCACTCAGCCGCTTCACCTCCTCAGCCGTTCTGGGGGGACTGATGCTGGCCGGCATTCTCGTGATGTCGAGATCCGCTCACGTGAACGCCCCGGCAGGGGCAAAAGAAAAGTAGCCGGCGGGAAGCGTAGCGCGCCCGCCGGACAGGTGAAGACATCCTCACCGCGCCCCGGAGGGGCGCTGGAGGACTCCTGTCACGTTCCGGCGCCCCTCCGGGGCGCATCACGTTTTCCAGGATCAATTCGTCCGGCGGGTGCACGCTTCGCGCTTCCCACCGGCTACTTTACTTTGCCCCTGCCGGGGCGATTAAGCACGCGGGTCCGTGGCGGAAGAATCGGTGGGTCTACTCTCTCCCAGCCACCACAAGGCACCCCCCGGAAGTTTCGGCGCTGCTCCCGGCGTTAGGACAGCGGCAAATGACTACTCTCGTGGACGACAACTCCGACGCCGGGACGACTGAGGAGACGACGCTGATCGAACGCGTACGCGCGGCGGCCGCATTGCTCGAAGCAATTGACGCCGATCGCGGCCTGCTGGCGCGGCTGAGTCCGGAGGACCGGCAGCGGCTGCTTCAGTCGACGCGGCAGGTCTCGAATCCCGACCCGCGCGCCCGCCGGCGCCTCGTCAAGGCCGGGCGTCGCCAGCATCGTGCGGCCATCGCCGAGAAGAATCAGAGCGTCCTCTCTTCCACCGGAATCCGCGAGCTTCGCCGCAAGCCGGTCTTCACTACGCCCAACTATTACCTGAGCGCCGCGGCGGCCGACGAGACCTCCGAAGAGACGAGCGATGAATCGCGCACGACGGCCGAGTCGCGCCACTGCTACGTGTGCAAGAAGCACTTTCACACCGTTCATCACTTTTACGACCAGCTCTGCCCGACATGCGCTGAGTTCAACTTTGCGAAGCGGACTGAGTCGGCGGACCTGACCGGACGCGTCGCACTCCTGACCGGTGGCCGCGTGAAGATCGGCTATCAGGCCGGCATCAAACTGCTGCGAGCCGGCGCTCACCTGATCGTCACAACGCGCTTCCCTCGCGACTCGGCGGCGCGATACGCCGCAGAGCCCGACTTCGCGGAGTGGTCGGACCGCGTCGAAATCTTCGGCCTCGACCTGCGCCACACGCCGAGCGTGGAGGGCTTCTGCCGCGAAGTGATGGCGAAGTATGACCGGCTCGACTTCATCATCAACAACGCCTGCCAGACCGTACGCCGCCCACCTGCGTTCTACGAACACATGATGGAAGGCGAGACCGCTGCAGTCGACACGATGCCGGACACGCATCGCCAGATTCTCGGCACGTTCGCGGGAGTTCGCGGCTACCACATGCTCTCCGACTCCGGCCCGGCGGAAACTTCTCCCGCGCTCCTCGATCCACGAATTCACGAAGTGGCCGGACTGACTCACTCCGCGCAACTGTCCCAGGTGCCTCTGCTTCCAGAAGATCACGCGGGCGAAGGTGACCTCTTTCCCCAGGGCGTGCTCGATCAGGATCTGCAGCAGGTCGACCTGCGCGGAAGAAACTCCTGGCGCCTGTTGATGGCCGAGGTGTCGTCCGTTGAACTGCTCGAGACCCAGCTGGTGAACGCAGTCGCGCCGTTCATCATCAACGCGCGCCTCAAGCCGCTGATGCTGCGCACTGCGAACCGAGACAAGCACATCGTCAACGTTTCGGCCGTGGAAGGCCAGTTCTACCGCAACCAGAAGACCACGCGCCATCCGCATACGAACATGGCCAAGGCGGCGCTGAACATGATGACGCGAACTTCTGCCGCCGATTACGAGTACGACGGCATTCACATGAACAGCGTCGACACCGGCTGGGTGACCGACGAAGACCCGGCCGCAATCGCTGCGCGCAAGGTGGTCGATCACAACTTCCATCCCCCGCTCGACATCGTCGACGGCGCTGCCCGCATCGTCGACCCGATCATTTCCGGCATCAACACCGGCGAGCACATCTGGGGGCAGTTCCTCAAAGACTACAAGCCGACCGACTGGTAGGGCGTCCGGGCCTCCCGGCCGCGACGCATTCCCTGCGGGTTCGGGCCGGAGTGACCGGCATCACTTCGGTACGTGACCAAACCCATGGTCGAGACGACCGCGCTGAGACATCCTCCGTCTCGTAATGGAGGTCGCCTTGAGCAAAGAGATCACGCTGGCTTTTGTAGGTGCAGGCGGAGATGGCGCAGTCGCGGCGAGTGACATCGTTGCAGCGGTCTGCGCCGGTGAAGGGCTGCACGTCATCAAGACCGAGGCGTATGGGCCTCAGATC
>JBKJVD010000169.1:0-31659 GCA_046590585.1 Thermoanaerobaculia bacterium
CCGGTGCTCAGCCCGAGCTGCTCGCTTGCACCCTTACTCGGCAAACACGCGAGGAGATAGGGCCCCTCGTACTCGATCGCCTCTGTGTTTCGCATGCACAGAGTATAGATCCGACAGGAGCGTCGGTCGACCTCTTAAGTTAGCGCACATGGGCTCGACGCCCTCGACTTCAGCGGGCGGGTCGCCCGCTGGCCTTTTCAAAGTAGTCCCGCTGGCCCTTTTTGAGAATCGGGGCGGTTGATTCCGGCGAGAATGTACCGATGGAGAAGCCTGCAGATCTGTTTCCGGTTCGCCGCAACGTCGTGTACCTGAATCACGCGGCCGTGGGACCGCTGGCGCGGCACACCGTGGAGGCGATGGCGCGTCATGCGCACGATCAGAGCGATTACGGGGCGCTGCACTGGCGGGAGTGGTACGCGGAGCACGATGCGCTGCGTGCTTCGGCCGCGCGCCTGATCGGAGCGACCGCCGCCGAGGTATCGATCCTGAAGAATACGTCCGAGGGGATTGCATTCGTGGCGGAGGGATTCCGATGGGAGGCTGGGGATAACGTGGTCACCACGGAACTCGAGTTCCCGTCGAACTACGCGCCGTGGATGAATCTGGCGCGACGGGGAGTGGAGTGCCGGATTGCCCGCGGACACCAGGGACGCGTCACGGTGGAAGACATTCAGCGAATGGTCGATTCCCGTACCCGGATCGTCACGGTGTCATCGGTCGCGTTTCACAACGGCTTCGCTGCCGACCTGGAATCGATCGGTGAGATGTGCGAGCGACACGGAGTGCTGCTCTGCGTCGACGCGATTCAGAGTCTCGGGGTCCTTCCGATGGATGTCGGGCGCGCGAAGATTTCGTTTCTCGCGTCGGATGGTCACAAGTGGCTGCTCGGCCCCGAGGGGACGGCGATTTTTTACGTCGCTGCCGCTCATCGTGAGCGGCTCGACGTGATGGAACATGGCTGGACCAACATCAATCGGGAAGGACGGTTCATCGAAAGCGGCCTGACGCTGCTCCCCGACGGGCGGCGCTTCGAAGCGGGCTCGCTCAACACCAACGGCATTTATGGGCTCCGTGCTTCGATCGACTTTCTGCTCAGCGTCGGGATCGAGGCCATCCGCGACGAAGTAGTCAGGCTGGCCACCCGGCTGGCGGATGGGCTGGAGGATGCGGGCTTCGGCATCGGAACCCCGCGTCCGATCGCGTCGGGGATCGTCGGCGTCACTCCACCAGATGTAGAAAAGACCTCCATCGTGAGGCTTCACAGGCAACTCGAAGAGGCGGGCATCGTCTGCGCCCCGCGCGAGGGAATGCTGCGTTTCTCCCCGCATTTCTACAATGAGGACGCTGAGATCGATCGTGTCGTGGAGACCCTGCGAAGCCTGACGCGTTGACGCACCGGGTTGAGTGGACGATCATCAAACGCGGAGACCCTGAAAAATGACCGTCGTCGTTGTGGTGACCGCCGTAGTTGCGCTGCTCGCCGGATTGCTGATCGGCTGGCTGATGGCGAGCGCCCGGATCTCTGCCGCAAACAGCAGGTTGCTTGCCGCGCGCGATGCGTCGGTCCAGGGAGAACTTCGTGCGGCGGCGGGGCACAGCGAGCGCGCCGGCGCGGAACGCGACCTGGCAAAGCACGAGCGTGAGCGGACGGAAGTCGCGCTGGTCGAACTCCGCAGGCTGCTCGACGACGCGCAGCAGGCGCGCGTGGCCGCCGAGACGAAGCTCATCGAAGCAGAACGACTGATCCTCGACAAGAACAACTTCATCGAAACCTCGAAAAAACAGCTCGAGGATAGTTTCGCAGCGCTCGCGCAGCGGACCCTGAAGACAGTGAGCGAGCAGATGCTCGTCCTGGGCCGCACCCAGCTCGATGGATCGAAGGGAGAGATGGTGCAGTCGCTCGACACGAAGCGGGTCGAGATCGAAGCGCTCCTTGGACCGTTGCGGGAAATGGTGGAAGGCTATCGAGGCGAAGTCACGAAGAGTGAGCAGGTACGCACCGAAATTTACGGCGGTCTGCAGGAGCAGATCCGGCAGTTGCTCAGCGTGCAGGAATCGGCACAGCGCGAAGCGTCACGCCTCGCGACGGCGCTGACCTCGCCGACTGTTCGCGGTTCCTGGGGTGAGATCACGTTGCGTCGCTGCGTGGAACTGGCAGGTATGTCAGAGTTCTGCGACTTCTCTTCGCAGGAATCGTTTTCACTCGATGAGGGAAGGCGGATCCGTCCTGACCTCATCGTGCGTCTTCCCAACGACCGGGTGATTGCACTCGACGCCAAGGCCCCGGCGTCGGATTACCAGGCGGCGTCGGAAGCGTCGGACGAAGCGACGAGGCGTGATCTGCTGCTGTCGCACGCGAAGAACCTCCGCCGTCACATCGATAGCCTCAGCAGGAAGGAGTACCAGTCGGCCATCGGGGAGTCGCTCGACTTTACGGTGATGTTCCTTCCGGCGGAGCATCTCCTTTCAGCGGCGCTGGTTACCGACCCGCTGCTGTTCGAATACGCGGTTGAAAAGAAGATCTACCTCGCCACGCCCACTGTGCTCCTTCCGTTGCTTCGGGCAATCAACGCTGGCTGGAAAGCTGAGAAGACCGAAGAAAACGCGAAGAAGATGCACGACGGAGCGGTCGACCTGTTCAACCGTTTCGTCATCGTCATGGAGCACATTGCCAGCATCGGCGATCAGCTGCGCCGCACCGTCGAGAGTTACAACAAGGCCATGCGCTCGATTGACACGCGGCTCTGGCCGAAGGGCGAAGAACTTCAGCGGATGACGGGCAGCGGCCGCGAGCTGGGTGAACTCAAGCAGCTCGAACTCACGCCGATGGAGTCGTCCAAGCTGCGCCTCACATCTCAGTCCGAGGAAGGCGGGGACGTCGTCAAGATCCGGGATTGATCCGCAGCGCGCCCAGCTTACAGTGGCTGGCGGGCGTCCCCGCCCGTCGTGCGCCGCAGCGCACTGCTCTGTCGGGAACTCGCGGAACGTTGATTCCAGGTTTGCGACAGGGCTCTGGGCGATCGAGCGCCTCACGCACAATCACCCTGTCACTTGTGCCAGCACGCGTTCAATCTCCGCAATCTCTGCTGGTTTGGTCAGGTGCCGGTCGAAACCGGCTTCGAGTGCGCGCCGTTTGTCATCGAGCTGGCCGAATCCGCTGAGCGCGACTTGTTTTGCAATCCGGTCGCCAACCTTCACGATCGACCCCGAGCGAGTCTGCAGGCTGGGTTTAACGCGTTTCGTACCGCACGGTTTGGCTCCTTCGGCAGATGTCCTGCGCCGGCCGCGTTACCATGCGGCGTGCGCCCTCTCCTGCTCGCAGCACTCCTCATCGCATCGTTCAGCGCAGCCGCCAGCGGGTCCGGGGGCGAGCTGCGGTGGGAGGACGACTGGGATCATGCATTCACGCGCGCACGGAAGGAAAACCGGCCGGTGCTGGTCGACTTTTTCGCCACCTGGTGCAGGCCATGCCGGCACATGGACGAAACCGTCTTTCCCACGCCGGCGGTTGCTCAGAGACTCGACAAGTTCGTGCTTCTCAAGATCGACGGCGAGCGCGATCGCTTCCGGATGCGGCTCTTCCGGGTCAGTGGCTATCCGAGCTACGTGGTCTTCGATCCATTTGAGGAACCGCGATTCCGCCTCACCGGGACAAGGACACCCGAGTTGATTACCGGAATTCTCGACGCGTTCCTCGACGCCATGCCGCGCATTCAGGAAGCTGCCGCTGATTTGAGGCTGAAGAGTGCCGCGGCCCCGCACATCGCAATCGGACGCATCTACCTCGGACTCGCGCTCTACCCCGACGCACGCAATGCATTCGAGGCCGCAGGAAAGGTGGCTACGAAGCAGAAGGACGCTGCGAACGCGCAACTCGCCTCCGGCCAGCTACTGCTGATTCAGGCGCTGGAGGGGAAGGGAAAGGAAGTGCTGGCCGGGCTGGAGCAGATCGCCGCAGCACCGGTCAACCGGAACAACGCACTGTTCGCCTGGATGGCCGTCGCTCGCGCGAGGATGCTGCTGGGCGACGCAGCCGGTTCAGCCGACGCTCTCAACCGTGCAAGAGCGGCGGCGCTCGACGACGAGTCCCGACGGATGATTACCGAAGCCGCCGTGGGATGGCGCTGACTCCATTGGAGCGGATGTCCGGCAGCGTGTTATTCTCCGCGCCGTCATGAATCGGTATACACCTCTTCAGGAGAACAAGCCTCTTCAGGAGAACGAGACGACGCTTCACACGGTCGCCTCGTGTCTTTGGCTCTGCTGCTGAGCCGTTGACCTTCCCAGTCATTCGCTGTTCTTCACCGGCCGCCGCTCGATGGCGATGGCGTGGCAATTCACCCGCTCGCTGAATCGTTGGCAGCAACGCCGTGAGGACGACATGATCACCGTAGTCGACAACTACGACTCCTTTACATTCAATCTCGTGCAGCAGATCGAGCGGCTGGCCGGCCGTGCCGTCCGCGTGATCCGCAACGACGCGTTCGAACCAGACGAGTTGCTCGCCGGGAAGCCGGAAGCGATCGTCATCTCACCCGGTCCAGGCACCCCTTCGCGCGCCGGTAGGGTGCTCGACCTGATCCGCGCCAGCGCAGACATCCCGCTTCTCGGCGTCTGCCTCGGGCATCAGGCGATCGGCGAAGCGTTTGGCGCCCGGGTCGTGCGCGGCGATGTGCCGATTCATGGCAAGGTGACCGACGTCGAGCACGGCGGCGAGCGGCTCTTCGCCGGATGTCCCTCGCCAATGAGCACCGCGCGCTACCACTCGCTCGTCGTCGAGCGCGAATCGCTCTCCCCCGACTTTCACATCGATGCCGAGACCAGTGACGGCGTCATCATGGCGATCTCACATCGCCAGCGACCGATCTTCGGGATCCAGTTTCATCCTGAGTCGTACGGAACGACGGGCGGCGACACATTGATTCAGAATTTTCTCGCGGTGATCCGATGATCGACGTGGCGATCCGCAGCGTCATCGAAGGGAAGCATCTCGATCGCGACACCACCCACGAGGTCTTCTCCGCGCTGATGGACGGGCAGTTCTCCGACGTGCAGAAGGCGGCATTGCTCACGGCGTTGAGGATGAAAGGGGAGACGGTCGAAGAGATCACCGGCGCCGCCATGGCGATGCGCCAGCGGGTCACTCCGCTCGATGTCGATGGGCTTCGCCTCGTGGACACGTGTGGAACCGGGGGCGACGGCCATGGAACCTTCAACATCTCCACGACCGCCGCGCTGGTTGCGGCCGCGGCTGGCGCCACGGTGGCGAAGCACGGGAATCGCGCCGTGTCATCAGTCTGCGGCAGTGCCGACGTGCTCGCGGCGCTGGGCGTCCGGATCGATCTCGACGCGTCGCAGATGTCCCAGGTGCTGCGCTCCACCGGAATCTCGTTCCTGTTCGCGCCGAAGCTGCATCCCGCCATGGGCTCGGTCGCCGGCGTCCGGCGTGAACTTGGTGTGCGCACGATCTTCAATGTCCTTGGCCCGCTGACGAATCCCGCGTTTGCGAAGCGACAGGTCCTCGGCGTTTATTCGGAGCATCTCGTCGAACTCCTGGCGAAGGTCCTGCTTGCGCTCGGCAGCGAACATGCGCTGGTGGTTCACAGCCGCGATGGAATGGACGAGATTTCTGTTTCCGCGCCGACGCTGGTCTGCGAAGTCCGCGACGGCGCTCTCCGCACGTACGAGATCAGCCCGCAGCAACTCGGGCTGCGCGACCATACGCTGGAGGAACTACGCGGAGGAGTTGCCGAAGAGAATGCGGCCATCATTCGCGCGATTCTCGACGGCGGCCCCGGCGCGGGACGCGATGTCGTTCTCGCCAACGCCGGGGCAGCGCTCTACGTCTCCGGCGACGCAGCCTCGCTCGCTGATGGTGTCCGGCTGGCAGCCGAGACGATCGACTCCGGGCGCGCGAAAGCAAAGCTCGAAGAACTGGTGACGAACACGAACTCTGCGGCGGAGGCGGAATGAGCGAGATCCTCGACAGGATCGTGGCCTCGACGCGGCAGCGGCTCGACGCAGAGCCGTTCGACGCACTGCAACTCGAAGAGAGTGCATTCAAGGCGCGAACGAATCGCAGCAATCACGCCTTCGCGGCGGCAATTCGAGGTCAGGGGGAAGTGCGAGTCATCGCCGAGGTGAAGTCGGCGTCTCCTTCGGCGGGCAGCATTGTCGATCAGCCTGACGTGGAGGCGATTGCTGCGGCGTATCGCGACGGAGGTGCGGCCGCGGTTTCGGTCGTGACCGAGCCGGCATTCTTCCGAGGGTCGAGGAGTTGGCT
The DNA here is from genome assembly GCA_046590585.1 of Thermoanaerobaculia bacterium. Lineage (GTDB taxonomy): Bacteria > Acidobacteriota > Thermoanaerobaculia > Gp7-AA8 > Gp7-AA8 > JBKJVD01. The sequence goes on from JBKJVD010000169.1 coordinate 6,284, forward strand.
TGGACGGGCCCGCACGGCCGGGCTGCCTGTGATCATGAAGGACTTCATCGTCGAGCGGCGACAGTTGCTGGAGGGGGTGGCAGCAGGAGCCGACGCGATCCTTCTGCTGGCCTCGCTGCTCGATGGGGCCGCGATCCGTGAATGCATCGCCACGCTCGACAGCTTCGGCGTCGATGCGCTCGTGGAAGTGCACGACGAATGGGAACTCGAGCGGGCGATCGACGGCGGAGCGCGGCTGATCGGCGTCAACAATCGCGACCTGCGTTCATTCGCCGTCGATCTGACCACGTCCGAAAGGCTGGGGGCTCTGATCCCGCAGGGTGCGATTCGCGTGGCCGAGAGCGGAATCCGGAATCGCGAGGATGTGGACCGCCTCCTGCGTGCGGGGTTCGATGCGTTCCTCGTGGGGGAATCGCTGTTGAGACAGCAAGATCGCGCGGCCGCAGTCCGGGCCCTTGCGGGAGAGTTGCCATGAGCGGAGCATTCCAGCCGTCGCCGAAGATCAAGATCTGCGGCATCACGCGGGAACAGGACGCGCTCTATGCTGCAGGCCTCGGCGCTGATTTTCTCGGGTTCATCTTCGTGAAAGGGTCCAGGCGCTACGTCCAGCCGGATGCGGCGGCCGCGATCGCGGATCGTGTACGCACGCGCACGGATCCACCGAAGTTCGTCGGCGTGTTCGTCGATGAGCCGGCGGAAACGATCCGCGCAATCGCAGAGAGGGTCGGCCTCGACCTGGTGCAGTTGCACGGGACTGAGACCGAGAACGACGTCTGCGATGTCGGACTCCCGGTCATCAAGGCGTACCGGATCGGCAGCGCTCTTCCGGATACGACCTCGTGTCCGACCGCCGAATGGCTGCTCTTCGACACCTGGGACGAGCGGCGGATTGGCGGAACCGGACATACGTTCGACTGGTCCCTGCTGGCGATGTACCCGCGATCGAAACCTTTTTTTCTCGCCGGCGGCCTGAACCCTGACAACATCGCCGCGGCGATCAGCCTCGTGCGCCCGGACGCGATCGACGTCGCCTCGGGCGTGGAAAGTGAACCCGGAATCAAGGATCACGACAAACTTGCGCGTCTGTTCGAGCGAATCAGAAGACCATGACTTCTCAAAACGAATCTACTGCAGGCAGTCGTAAACGCTCCGCTTCTCTTCCAGATCGCAATGGTTATTTTGGCGAGTTTGGCGGCCGGTACGTGCCCGAGACTCTGATCGCGGCGCTCGATGAATTCGAGGCGGCGTACCGCAAGGTCCGCAAAGATCGCGAGTTCGGCGCTGAACTCAATCGCGTGCTGGCCGATTTCGTGGGGCGTCCCACACCGATCAGCGAAGCTCCACGGTTCGCAGAGTTGTGCGGCGGGATCCGCCTGTTTTTGAAGCGCGAAGACCTCAACCACACGGGCGCGCACAAGATCAACAACGCCATTGGACAGGCCCTCATCGCGAAACGGATGGGCAAGCAGCGCATCATCGCGGAGACCGGCGCCGGACAGCATGGCGTCGCCACGGCCACGGCCTGCGCGATGCTCGGTCTCGACTGTGTGGTGTACATGGGCGAAGTCGACATGGCCCGCCAGGAACTCAACGTCTTCCGGATGCGGCTGATGGGCGCCGAGGTCGTGCCGGTGACGAGCGGCAGCCGGACGCTGAAGGACGCGATCAATGAGGCGATTCGCGACTGGGTCACCAACGTGCGGACGACCCACTACATCATCGGTTCAGTCCTCGGGCCGCATCCTTACCCGATGGTCGTTCGCGACTTCCAGTCGGTCATCGGCCGCGAGGCGCTGGGACAGATGAAAAAGAGGATTGGCGGTTTGCCAGACGCTGCAGTCGCATGTGTAGGCGGCGGGTCGAATGCAATCGGCCTCTTTTACGAAATGCTGCCGCACGAGTCGATCCGCCTGATCGGAGTGGAAGCCGGGGGGCGCGGCGCCGGAACCGGCGAACATGCCGCGCGCTTCAGCGGAGGCGCTCTGGGCGTGCTGCATGGGACGAGATCGATGGTGCTGCAGGACGAGTTCGGGCAGATCGCTGAGACGCATTCCATCTCTGCGGGGCTCGACTACCCGTCGGTCGGACCCGAGCATGCGCATCTGCAGCAGACGCAACGCGTCGAATATGACGATTGCAGCGACGACCTCGCCCTCGATGCATTCCACAAACTCAGCCGGCTCGAAGGAATCATCCCCGCGCTGGAGTCGGCCCATGCATTCGGCTGGCTCCTGCGAAATGGTGCTTCAATCGGCCGCGGAAAAAACGTCATCGTGAACCTTTCCGGTCGCGGCGACAAGGATGTCCCCCAGATCATGGCGATGCAGGAACGATGAATCGAATCAATGCGAAGTTCAAGACACTCCGCTCCCGGAAGCGATGCGGCCTCGTGGCATACGTCACGTGTGGCGATCCCGACCTGGCGACCACCATCGCCGTCATCCGCGCGCTGGAAGCGGCGGGCGCTGACGCCATCGAACTCGGTGTGCCGTTTTCCGATCCGATCGCGGACGGCGCCGTCATCCAGGAAGCCTCACAGCGGTCATTGACCCGGGGAACGTCGATCAAGGACGTGCTCTACGTCGCGCGCGAGATTCGGCGTGACAGCGACATTCCGCTGATCGCATTTTCGTATCTCAACCCGATCATGCGTTACGGAACGGAACGGTTCGCGACGGACGCCGCGGCTGCGGGAATCGACGGCGTGCTGCTGACCGATCTTCCACCAGAAGCGGCGGGTGAATTGCGCACGGCGCTCAAGTCCCGGAAACTGGCGACGGTCTTCCTGCTCGCGCCGACCTCGACCGACGTACGCGTGAAGGCGGTCGACCGGGCCACGGATGGATTCGTTTATTACGTCTCAACGACCGGGGTGACCGGAACGCGCCGGGATCTCGATCCGGCGCTCCTCGAGCGACTCGACCAGGTTCGCTCCCAGCTGAAGCATCCGATCGCGGTCGGCTTCGGAGTTTCCGAGCATGAACATTACTCATTGCTCAAGGATCACTGCGACGCAGTTGTGGTGGGCAGCGCCATCGTGAAAGCCGTTGCATCGGGCGACGCTGCAGGTGCCCCCGTGAGAGCCGCGGACGTCGTGCGGCGGATTCTGGGGAAAGCCTGAGTTCCTCGGGTAGTGGGGAGCGGGCTTCGTTTCGGTGATTCGGCTGATTGACGAAGGTCGCACACTCCCCGCTGGGAAGAGCGAAACGTCTTCCTTCCTCGTCACGAGACGCGTTTCAGAGCCTCGGACACGTCCTTCGCGGCGGGTTTGAGTTTGAGCGAGTTTCTGAAGCTTTGTTGCGCGTCGGCTTTGCGGCCTTGTTTTTCCTGGATGTTGCCGAGCCAGAACCAGGCGCGGGCCAGGGGAGGGGCGTCGATGTCGGGTTTCGTCGAGAGGTATTTGCGGAGTAGTTCCTCGCCGCGAGGGAGGTTGATTGCGCCGAGTGCGGCGCTCTGCCCGGCGCGGAACCAGGAGGGGGCGAAGGCAGCGTCGAGCCGGATTGCGCTTTCGAATTCATCGAGGGCACTCTTGAAGTTCTTCTCGGCCATCCAGGTCATGCCGAGGTAGTAGTGGGCGCGGGGAGAAGCGGGCTGTTCTCGGACGGCGTCGAGCATCTCCTTGCGCGCCAGGTCGTCCTTCTTCTGATGGCGGTAAATCCGGGCCCAGGCGCGATGGCCGGCCAGGGGATCGATCTTGCGAAGCTCGCCGGCCTGCGCCGCGGCCTTCTCTTCGCTGCCGCCCATGAACCCTGGCGCGATCAGGTAGAAGTCGATCAGGCCGAATCGGCCATCCTGGTGCCGGGGATCGAGTTTCACCGTCAACTCGAATTCCTCTTTCGTCTTCCTGGCCAGCATCGCCTGGCTCAGGACGTTCGCCTTCTGCGCGCGCTGCCCGTAGGCGCTGCCGAGCCAGTAGTGATACTCCGCGATTCGAGAATTCTGGGCAACGGCTTTTTCCAGCAGATCGGACGCCTTGTCGTAATCGCCGCGCAGCAGCGCCTCCTGGCCGCCGCGGAAGAGCGGCTCGCTGCGGTCTGCGGCCGAGAGGGAAACGGTCGAGGTGAGGATCAGGAAGACGGTTGAGACGAAACGACGCATGAGCGAGACTCCCGGGAAACCAGTGGTGCTTCGTCTACGGACTGTTGAGGCCGGAAGTTTCGGTTCGGTCGAATTTCCGATGACGAATCATCTCCCAGTCGCGTGCCATAGAATGCGCGTTCTCATATGACTGGAACGACATCGACCCTCTCCGATCGTGCTCTCCTTCCCATTCTCACTGCCGCGGAAATCGAACTACATTCTCGATCCGCCCTCGAAGCTGCGGCGGTGCTGGTCCGCGCAATTGAATCGGTCGCAATCGATCGTGTCACGCCAGGCAACGTGCTGGAGGCGTGGGACACAGTGGCCATCCTCGTCGAAGACACGTTCGGGGTGATCTCCCTGCTCAACAGCGTCGACCCTGACAAGGCGGTGCGTGATGCCGGGGACGACGCCATGGTCGCGGAGTCGTCCTTCCTGACCGAGCTGTTTCAGAGCGAAGCCTTCTATCGCCGTGTCCTGGCGGTCGAGGCGGAAACGGCTGCGCAGACAAAGTTGCGCGACGACCTGCTGGAAGCGTTCGAGGACAGTGGCGTGACGCTCCCGGCGGAGAAGCGGGAACGGTTTCGCGCGATCTCCGATCGGCTCACGGAACTCTCCCAGGAGTTCGCGCGCAATATCCGCGACAACGAAACCCGGCTCACGTTCGCTGTCGCTGAGTGTGACGGCCTGCCGGAGTCGTGGCTCGCCCGGATGGAGCGTGACTCTGACGGGAACGTGGTGGTCGGTTTCGATTACCCGGACTACGTGCCGTTCATGATGAATGCGCGGGATGAGGGAGCCCGGAAGCGTTACTACATCGCCAACACCAATCGGGGCACGGAGCGCAATCTCGTCGTGCTCGATGAGATCGTCACGCTTCGCCGCGAGATTGCGGCGCTGTATGAACTGCCGAGTTACGCGCATTACGTCACGCATCGAAGCATGGCCGCCGATCCGGAGTCGGTGTGGAAGTTCCTGGCCGAAGTCCGACGCGGTGTCATGGAAGTCGAGAGTCGCGACCTGGCCGGACTTCTGGAGGTCAAGGCTGGCCTGCTGAACATCCCCGCGGCGGAGACGAAGATCGCACGGTGGGATGCTTCGTACTATCGCGAGCGACTGCGCGAACAGAAATACGACATCGACCAGGAAGCACTGCGCAGCTATTTTCCGACCACCGCCTCGGTGGCCTGGCTGCTCGAGATCAGCTCGAAACTCTACGGCGTGACGTTCCGGCGGGACGATGTGCCGGTGTGGCACGAGGACGTGGAGTATTACGACGTCCGCGATCCGGAAGGGGAGTTGATCGGCGGCATCTACCTCGATCTCTATCCGCGCGACGGCAAGTACAAGCATGCCGCTGCGTGGCCCGTGCGCGGAGTGAGCCTCCGCACCGGCCGGAAGCCGATCAGCGCGTTCGTCTGCAACTTCGACCGCAACGGGTTGACCCACGACGAACTCGAGACTCTGCTCCACGAGTTCGGACACGTACTGCACGGCGTCCTCTCGCGCACGACTTACAACGTCCATTCCGGCACCAGCGTGGAGCGCGATTTCGTCGAAGCTCCGTCGCAGATGTTCGAGGAGTGGGCGAGCCGGATGGAATCGCTGTCGCTGCTGCGGGATCACTGCCCGGGCTGCCCGGCCATTGACCCTTCGCTGATCGAGCGGCTTCGCGCAGCGAAACTCTCCGGATCGGGAATCGATTTTGGCCGGCAGCTTCTGTACGCATCGTTCGACATGGCATTGTCGGGAGAGTCTCCGCGCCCGGCGCTGGAAGTCTGGAAGGAGATGGAAGGGGCCACTCCGATGGGTTACGTCGACGGAACGGCGTTCCCCGGCACCTTCGATCACATCGCGGGTGGTTACGCAGCAGGATATTACGGGTACATGTGGGCGAAGGTCATCGCCCTCGACCTCATCTCCGCATTCGGCAGCGACCTGATGAACCGCGAGACGGGCGCGCGCTTTCGCGACTTCATCCTCAGCCGCGGAAGCGAGGAGCCGGCTCGCGACCTGGTGGAGCGATTCCTGGGTCGCGCCGTCTCGAGCGAGGCGTTCTTCGAGAGGATTCGCGGCCGGGAGTGAACGGTAGCGCTACTCGAGTGTAGCCAGCCGGACTTCTGCCGATCCGGTGGCGAGCAGGCCGATCTCGAAGCCGGTGTCCTTTGTAGTCAGGCGGATGATGCGCAGGTCGCTCACGACGCCACGCATTGTCGCGCCAGGCCCGAGATTGCGGGTGAGACCGCGTGCGATGTCGTCCCGGATGCGGGTCAGCGGAGCGGAGAGGTCGATCCGGAGTGATTGCCTCAGCCGCGCGCGCAGGCTGTCGTGTGCAATGCGATCCGCCGTACGTGCAAAGAAGCCGGCGTCGTTGCCCAGGATGTAGTCGAGATCGGGCATCACGAGAGCCGAGCCACCTGGATCGAGTTGAGGGGTTCCCGAAAACACGATCGTTCCCGCGTAGCTGCGCAGCAGTCCGGCCCGATAGTCGATGCGTGCTTCGATGCGGACGCGCTGCGGTGGCAGCGCCGTCATGGCGATCGACCGGATGGTCAGCACGCCGCTGTCTGTCTTGATCGGCGCTCCCACGATCTGGCTGGTGAGGATGCGTCCAGCCTCGCTCCACGGCAGGTCGATGTGCAGCGGCACGCGCAGGCCGCCCGCCGGCGCTGCTGCGTTGCGAAGCGGGGGCAGTTCGTGTGGAGCGACGGCCGGCCGGTCGCCGATCGCGACGCGGGTCATCGCGCGGAGAGTCAGGACGCTGGTGATCTCGGTCCCGCTGCCGGTGATGGGAGAGAGCGCGACATCGTCCGGCTCGAGCACGAGCCAGGTGCGCGGGGCAATTTCAATCGGCGTGCGCAGCGAGTTCCAGATCCGCTGCGCATCGGGACGCAGGTTCGTCGATGGCGGGATGTTGCGGTCGATCTCGGCTGCGGCCATGCGCAACTGGGCGGCCACGGTGGGCGCGATGAACTGGTCAGTGATGTCGAGACGGAGGGGAGTGATCTCGCAACGAACGGGATACGACGTCGGAAGCGGGCGTGTGGAAGAGTGCAGCCTCCAGTCGGAACCCCAGTCGAGGATGGAGTGCAGCGCAATGTCCGCCTGGCGGCGGGTCTGGCTCATCCCGCATGAAATGCACGGCAAGCCCCGGGTGCATGCCTCGATGCCGTAGAGAATTTTTGTGCGGGTGTGAAGACCGCGGCCGATGATCTGCAGGCTGAGGGGCTGCCGTTCAACCATGTAGCGGATTGCGAATCCGTGCTCCTGCGACCTGCCCTGGAAGGAGCGCGGCACTTTCGGTTCCACCAGGGCGGCGACGTCGGACAGCGATGCCCGCACCGGAATCGAGATCAACGACGGTTCCGGTGGGGAAGCCAGCGTGGTCACCGCGACGGGACCGCTGGCCTCAACCGGAGCAGGTGCGGCCTCGGGGCTTCCGCAGCTGAAGAGCATGTAAGCGGCGACGAGGAGGCGAGGGGATGCGTGACGTTGGCGGGCAGGGGACATGGGGCGGCGGATACGATACCCTGTCGCGACCTCATGAGCGACACGTCAACTCGCGGAATCCGGGTCCAGGTAGAGAGCGCTTACGTGGAGGAACGCAGCGATCCACGCGCCGATTACTACTTCTTCGCCTATCACATCACGATCTCCAATGAAGGCGGAGAGGCCGCTCAGCTGATCAGCCGGGAATGGATCATCACTGACTCGGACGCCAACGAGGAGCGCGTGCAGGGACCTGGAGTCGTCGGTGAACAGCCGCAGATCGGGCCAGGCGAAGCATTCGAATACACGAGCTACTGTCCTCTGCGCACGTCGTGCGGGACGATGCAGGGTTCGTACACCATGCGCACCACGTCGGGCGAAACTTTCGAGGCGAGGATTGATCCGTTTACGCTTGCTGTTCCGGGCGTATTGAACTGACTCAATCTTCATGCTCGCCAGGTCCAGCCGATTCCTCGTCATCTTTTTCGCCGCGCTCACCGTAGTCGTTGCGGTTGCGATCGGACTGCGTGTGGCGTCCTATTCCGACGATGGGAGCGGGGCCGTGGTGCCGCAGGTCGCGGAAGCGGGTGGCAGGTCTGGCTCGACCCTCCAAATGCAGCCAGACGCCACGTCTGCGGCGCGACTCGAAGTCGCGCCGGAATCTTCGGGTGTCATCGAGGAAGACGGCAAACAGACCCCGGCGTCGATGTCGCTCGACGAACAGCAGCGTCGCAGGACCCTGGACCAGCTTCTTGCCAAGGCTTCGACGCCAGTGCCAGCCGTCGCGGACATCCCCGCAGCGGCCCCGATCGCGCCAGCCCCTCCGATCACGATGCCGGTGCGTGCGCCTCAGCCGGCCACTCCGCGTCCGGTGGCGGTGAAGCCGGCTCCTTCCGCGCCGGCCCGCAGTGTCGCGCAACAGCCAGGATCCCAGCCATCAGGTTCGACGTCGCCCTCTCAGGGGTCGGCGCCGACGGATAGGGACGACGACCCGAACTCCGACACGGTTCCGCCGCAGATCGCGGGCGTGGAGTTCGTCCCGCAGCAGGTCAAGGACGGTGAGACCACCGTCCTGACGATCACGGCCACCGACAATCTGTCCGGAGTGCGCAGCATCTCCGGCACGATCTCCAGTCCTACCGGTGCATTGCAGGGTTATGCCTGCCAGCGCGAGGGAGAGACGAACCGCTTCAGTGCGCGCGTGGCGGTGCCGAAGGACGCGGCGGAAGGGCTGTGGAATGTCAGCTACGTCAACCTGAGCGACAACGCCAGCAACAGCACGAGCGTCACCTACGCGCAGCCCAACGTGCCACAGACCGCGTCGTTCCGCGTGACATCGGCACGGCCCGACTCCAATGGACCGACGCTGAAGGCGATCTGGCTCGAACGGCCGTCGATCAAGGCGGGAGAGAAGAACACGATCCTGCTGCAGGCCGACGATGACAAGTCGGGAGTGCAGGCGGTGAGCGGCCTGTTCGTGAGTCCCTCGAAACTGGCACGCATCGGGTTCAACTGTCAGCTCGCGGATGGATTGAACTGGAAGTGCAGCTTCGCCGCTCCCTCCTGCCTCGATTGCGGAAACTGGCAGCTCGAGCAGGTGCAGATGCAGGACAAGGCGAACAACATGAGCACGCTGAGGGCCGACAATCCATTGGTCAGCGCGCTGCATATGGACATCTTCAGCGATCAATGCGACGCCACCGCTCCAGGCATGCAGTCGGCCACGCTCGATCGCAACAGCGTGAGGAATGACACCGCCAGTTCCATCACGCTCACCGTCGTGGCAACGGACAATCTCTGCGGCATCGGAAGCATCAGCGGACACGCCACCGGGCCGTCGCAGCCGGGGTCGCTCTCCCGCATCTATTTCGCTCTCTCACCGGCCGGCGATCCTCAGACATGGAGCGGTCCCCTGAACATCCCGGCGAGGGCGCCAAAAGGAATCTGGACCGTGACCTGGGTTCAGGTCCTCGACAAGGGATACAACCTCAAGGCGTACGGAAGCGGCGAGCCGCTGCTGCAGCGCACCACCTTCCGCGTCGAGTAACCGCGCACTTTGGACTGCGGCCACTTCAGTGGCCGCTTTTGTGACGGGACGGACAGGTCACGCTAACGTCGCACCAGGGCCAATCGGCATCGGTTGACCAGCGCATACCCGCTTCGTAGCACGGACCTCTCACCTTGCCACAAAAGCGGCCACTGAAGTGGCCGCAGTCCAAAGCGAATCGGGGAACGCCGATCGGTCCCACTCCAAACCGGAAAATCCGGGATTCACCATCTACGGTTGGTTTATTCGGCGCTCAGGACGGTCCGGCGAAATTTTTCACCTCCGTTCCTTGTGGAAGGTTTCGCCGCTTGAACGTGCGGCAGGCGTTTCGGTTAAGATACGCCTCCGCCCGTTCCCACGGACCGAGACACCAATCCGCTGAAAGGTACATTCCATCCATGACGCAATCGAGAGAAAACGCAGAGGCGACGAGCTTCGCTGAAGCGTTCGAGGCCAGCCTTAATTTTAAAACTCCGGCGCAAGGCGACATGCTTCGCGGCCAGATCGTTTCGATCTCCGGTGACGACGCCTACGTTTCGTACGGCGGACCTTCCGAAGCCGTAATGTCAACCGCAGAGCTCGAGGGCCTGGATGTCGGCGATTCCGTCGAAGGCACGGTCATCAGGACAAGCCCTGACATCCGCATCTCGATGAAGATGGTCAAGGGCAAGGCTTCGCTCGATCAGCTCCGTTCGATGTTCGAGAATCGCCTCCCGGTGGAAGGAAAGATCACCGGACGCAACAAGGGTGGATTCGAGGTGAGCGTCAGTGGTCTCCGCGCGTTCTGCCCGCTCTCGCAGATCGCCCTCGGCAAGATCGAGAATCCGGATACCTTCCTCAACCAGACCTATGAATTCCGCGTGACCGAGATGTCCGATGACGGAAGGCGGATCGTTCTCTCCCGGGCGCAGCTGCTCAAGGAAGCTTCCTCCGCCCGCGCCGACGAGACCCGCAAGGCAATCGTCGCCGACGCCGAACTGATCGGCCGGGTCAAGACCCTCACGCCGTTCGGCGCGTTCGTCGACCTTGGCGGGATTGACGGTCTCCTGCACGTCTCTGAAATGAGCCGTCGCCGCGTGACCGATCCGAAGGAAATCGTCCAGGTCGGACAGGAAGTTCACGTCCGGGTCATCAAGATCGAAGACAACGGCAAGCGCATCTCGCTGTCGATGAAAGACCTCGAGCCGGATCCGTGGGGCGACGTTGCTGACCGATATCCGGTAGGCACTCAGTTCTCGGGTCGCATCGTTCGTTCGACTGACTTCGGCTACTTCGTCGAAGTGGAGCCGGGCCTCGACGGGCTCGTGCACGTTTCGCAGCTTCCGCTCGGCACCAAGGCGGGCGACGATCACGTCACAATCGGCGCGACCGTCAGCGGCTGGGTCCGCGAAGTCGATCCGTCACGCCGCCGTCTTTCGCTCTCGCTTCGCGAAGTTGCCACGAACGACCCATGGGAGTCCGTCTCGCAGAAGTATCCGATGGGTAAAGTCGTGGAAGGCACGGTCGACCACGGTGGCGCTCCCGGGATTTTCGTGGAACTCGAGCCGGGCCTCACGGGCCTGATCCCCAATTCGGAGATCATGGTCGGTCACGGCATCGATCCATCTGAGGCACATCCAGCCGGCGAGAAGTTGATGGTCCGCATCATGAGCGTCGACGCGAGCCGCAAGCGGATCGCGCTGAGCCATGAAGCAGCCAAGGCTGCCGCCGATCGCGAGGAATACACCAAGATCATGGACGAGAAGCGCACCACCGACGACGCAGGCGAGAGCGCGATGGCGCTGGCGTTCCGCAAGGCGATGGAATCGAAAAAGAAGTAACTCACCCTGCTTTCACAATCACAAAGAGGCGGCCGCGAGGCCGCCTCTTTCATTTGTTCGGAGAAAAGGAAGGACCGTGCGAGCGGTCTTCTCTCGTCCGTACAGCGCGCTCAGCTCTTGTCGCGCGTCATCGCGCTGATGGCCAGGCCTGCTCCGACTGCGAGGACGGCGACGCCCGCCGCAACCTTGCCGGGGTTCTCCTTGGTGAAGGTCTTCGCCTTGTCGCCCGTCGACTTGAGGTACTCGCGCGCTGTGGTGAGGTACTGCTCCACCTCGGCGCTGTCGACCGAACTCTTCAGCTTCTCGACCATCTGATCGTTCAGCCCCAGACGGGCCAGGAAGGACTCGAGGGCCGAAGTGTTCGAAAGCGGGGATCCGCAGTGTTCGCAGATATCGGTCGGTGATGCACCTTCAACCTGCATGCTCACGGGATTGATCGGGGTGGATTCCATGAATTCTCCTTGTGATCCATTCTCCCGGAGTCTGATGGACGCCGGGTCGTGCTGTGATGATAGAGGTTTTATTCACCCGGTTTCGGCGGAGCCTCGCCCGCCTCGTAAGTCCTGGAATGGGTCCCGATCCGAGGGTCGTTCGACTTGTTGGTGTAGTGATCTTCGTCGTTGAAACGCTCCTCCAGCGCGCCGACCGTGAACTCCTGATCGCGCTGCCTGGCTGATCCGTCATCCCGGAACGATCCCTTGAGGCTCGTCTGCGTGGGGGTATATTCCTCTTTGAGTTGCGCGGCTGACACGTCGGTCTCGCGACGGGGGGCACGGCCGGAGTCAGGCCGGGGCGCTGCCGTTTCCATCGTCGTGGCGATCGGCACTTCGCGATCGTGTCCTGAAGCTGCGGGTTTGCTCGCCTGGCCTCGTGAGAACATTGCACGGATCCGTCCTACGATGCGGCCGAGCGGACCGCCCGGAGTCAGGTTGCGGCCCGCGGTGAGGGTGTCCCGTACTTCGGTGGTGGGCTGGGATGAGAACGACCTCGACTCCTCTTCCGTCAACTCGCGCTGGTGTGCAGCGATTGGCTTTGCAGCTTTGCTGTTGCGGTTGCCTGACGATCGTTTGCTTCCTCGGTTTGAAGGCATCTTGAGTGTCCTTTCGTGACCGGTCGTCACGAGCGAAGGCATTGCAAGAATGCGTCCGAATCCTCGTCCTGGCATGGAAGCCAGCCTACGCACGACTTGCTCCGCTCCAGGAATCCGCAGAAGTGAGTAAGCCGGTGCAGGTCAATTCAGACCGGCCGGCCTTCCGCCGCTCTTCGTTGTACTCTTTCCATCGGCAATGTTCGAACAAGGTATCAGCCAGATCCCTCGAGGAGTTTTCATGCGCATCGCTTCAATCGTGATGGCCGGTTTCATGGTGGCGGCTCCAGTCGTCATGGCTCAGAAGACCCAGAAGCCGCCGCTCCACGGCAAGGAATGGATGGCCATCACCGGCAAGCCACTCGCCGCGACCGCCGGCTCGATGATGTTCCTCAAGGGCGGAAACGCAGTGGACGCGGCGTGCGCGATGATTGCGGCCACTTCCACGATGTGGGACACACTCTCCTGGGGCGGTGAAACCCAGGCACTGATCTACAACCCTAAAACGAAGAAGGTCGTCGGAATCAATGCGCTTGGCGTCGCACCCACGGGAGCGACTGCGGAGTTCTATCGCGCGAAGGGACTTACATATCCACCCGAGTACGGGCCGCTCTCCGCCGTCACGCCCGGCACGCCTGGCGGAATCATGGTCATGCTCGCCGAGTACGGCCGGCTCTCTCTCGAGGACGTGCTGGAACCTGCGATTCATCTCGCCGACGGGTATCCGATTGAGGCGGAGACGGCGAACGTGATCGAGCGGCAGAAAAGCTGGCTGAAGCAGTGGCCCTATTCTCGCGCCGTGATGCTGCCGCACCTTGCCGCCACGTCAACGCCCGAGCGGGCGCAGTCGACGAGCAGTTCAGCCAGTCCGGTGCCGCCGCAGGATCGGGCCGTTGCCCCACCCGCCGCCGGATCGCACCGCGAAGGGCCGGAACCAGGCGAGATCTTCCGGCAGCCTGACCTGGCGATTACCCTGCGCAAACTCGTCGATGCGGAACAGCAGGCCCTGAAGCGTGGCAAGAGCCGTCGCGAGGCGATCCTCGCGGCCTACGACCGCTTCTATCGAGGTGACATCGCGAAGGAGTTCGTGCGTGGCACTCAGGAGCAGGGCGGCTTGATCACCGCGGAAGACCTCGACAGGTGGCAGGTAAGAATCGAAGAACCGGTCATGACGTCTTACAAGGGGATTGATGTCTACAAACTCACCGTCTGGACTCAGGGTCCGGCGATGCTGCAGGCACTGAACATTCTCGAGAATTTCGATCTCAAGACCATGGGCTACAACAGTGCGCGCTACATCAGCACGGTCTATCAGGCCATGAGCCTCGCGTTCGCTGATCGCGATTTTTACTATGGCTCGCCCTATCACGAGCCGGTCGAGCCGGTCCTCGGGTTGCTATCGAAGGACTACGCACGCGCGCGAGCGAAGTTGATTGATGCGGATCACAATGACGGCGGGATGGGACCGGGGGATCCGTACCCCTTTCAGCGTTCGACCAACCCGTTCGGCGAGTTGCTATCCCGCTGGAACAAGTCCGTCCCGAAACGTGCCAGCGCGGATTCGCTCGCCTCGTTCTACGCAGGCACCACCAGCGTAGAGGCCGCAGACGCTGAGGGGTGGGTCGTTTCGGTCACGCCGAGCGGGGGATGGGTACCGGCGGTGATCGCAGGAAAGACTGGTGTCGGGCTGAGCCAGCGGGCGCAGAGCTTCGTGACCGATCGCAACGACGGTCCTTTCAACGTGATCGAGCCAGGGAAGCAACCGCGCGTCACGCTCACGCCGACGCTCGCACTCGAGGACGGGCGACCCTACCTCTCGTTCGCCGTGCAGGGCGGCGACAGTCAGGACCAGAACCTGCTCCAGTTCTTCCTGAATGTCGTGGAGTTCGGCATGACGCCACAGGAAGCGAGTGAGGCTGCGAACTTCAACAGCTTCCAGATGCGAAGTTCTTTCGGCGCGCATGACATCCAGCCCGGGAAGATCCTGCTGCAGGAGGCCACTCCGCCCTGGGTGAGGAGCGACTTGAAGAAGATGGGATTCGAGGCGACCTTTGCCGAACGGACCTCCGGCCCGATCAACGGTATCTGGTTCGACAGGAAGCACGGCACGATGTGGGGTGGAAGCTCGAACCATGGCGAGGATTACGGAATCGCCTGGTAATGGTCACGCGATTGCAGTGGCGGTTCCCGTGGAACCGCTCAGAACTTCCGTCGCAGAGCTGAAAGAATTTCGCCGGACCCCTCGCTTTCTAGTCGAGCCACCGATTGCGGCGGTCCTCGACGGAGAGCAGGTCGCGATCTACAACATCGGCGAAAGCGGCATCCAGGTGGAGATTGCGAATAGCCTGCATCGGAACACCTATGCAGACCTTCGGTTCTCTCTTCCGTTTTCTCCGCGTGTCATCCGGCTGGAAGTCCGGGTGGCGTGGTGCCGGCAGGCCCGCAAGTCAGAAGCAGTGCGTGTGTGGCCGTACCGCTGCGGACTGCGCGTGGAGCATCTGAGCGCGTTTACCGTGGAATCGCTGGCGCAGTTGCTCCGCGCCAAACTCGTTCGCCCGGATCGCGATTCACTGGAACGAAAGCGACGCTTGATGATGGAGCGAGAGAGCAAGGCCAGGCAGGAGGCCGCGGTGGAGGTCGTGCCGCCACCGGCCACTCTCGACGAGTGCATCACGCGCGTGCAGGAAGCGCGCGCAATCCTCCGGGGGAATCCGAGCCTCTCGACCGCGGAGTCGGCGGCAGGCGGCGCAGCCTGGCCCGGAGGCGACGCGTCCCCTGAGGTCATCGCCTTGTGGAACCATCTCGGTCGCAGCGTGGACCCGGCGATCATCTCGGTCGTACTCGATCTCTACCCCTGAGTCCGCGAGCCTTCACTCTGCAGTTCATGGACGCTTGCCAGCCGCCTTGCCGAGGAACCCGAGGAACTGTTGTTCCCCGCCTAACGCAGGAACGACTCCAGTTCATCCGCATGCGTTGCCCGGGCGCTCGCTTCGTCGCGGGTGATCCAGCCCAGTTGCACGAGGCGGGCGAGTGACTCTTCGAGCGAGACCATTCCCTGGCGCCGCCCGAGTGTGATTTCAGTCGGCAGTTGCTGCAGCTTATCGCCTCGGATGTGATTGCGAACCGCCTGGTTGGCGAGTAGAACTTCCACGGCGACGCAGCGGCCGTTGCTGTCCGACCGAGGCATGAGGTGCTGCACCACGATGGCGTTCATGCAGGCGGCCAGTTGCTGGCGAACCTGTGCCTGCTGTGCAGCGGGAAACACGTCAATGATGCGGTGAATCGCCTGCGCCGCATCACTTGTGTGGAGGGTTGCCAGAATGAGGTGGCCGGTCTCTGCGGCGGTGATTGCGGTGGATACCGTCTCGAGGTCGCGCATCTCGCCGACGAGGATGACGTCGGGATCCTGCCGCATCGCTCCTCGTAGCGCGGAGGCAAACGACGGCGCGTCGCGGCCGATCTCGATCTGCTCGATGATGCAGCTTGCGTTGCGATGTTCGTATTCGACCGGATCTTCGATGGTGATGACGTGACGCCCTTCCGAGCGGTTCAACTCAGCCACCAGTGCAGCGAGTGTGGTGGTCTTGCCTGATCCCGTCGGTCCGCAGATCAGCACGAGTCCGCGAGACGGCTTGACCAGTTCCGCCAGTGACTGCGGCAGGCCCAGTTCGGCGAGCGTGGGGATCTCCATGGGAAGTGCTCGGACCGAAGCGGCGAGGGTGCCTCGCTGTCGATGGAGGTTGACTCGGAACCGGAGGGCGCGTCGCTCGTCGTCGTCGGTGGATCGACTGAGGCGCACCGAAAAATCGGCCGAGCCATTGGCGTCCATCTGCTGGCGGATCCGGCCGGAATAGAATCCGCTCATCAACTCGTGCAGGTCGTCTCCCGACAGCGAGGTTCCCTCGCTTCGAATCAGGCGCCCGCCGACGCGGTACACCGGAGCCACTCCGGCCAGAAGGAGCAGATCGCTCGCTCCGCGCTGAATCATTTCGATCAGAAGACCTTCGAATCCCGGCCCGGCCTGCACCGCTTCAGCCTGCGGAGGGAAGGAAGACGGAGTGAGTTCGGCCCCCTGGTTCAAGTTGCGGACGAGATCGTCGAGCTCAGGATCACGGATCAGTTTAGCCATCACGTTGTCTACGAATGAAGCGTGCCACGCGTTGCGCTCGCTTCCGCCGGGTCGTCAAATAACCCTCACGGGCAAAGTTTGACCCTGGAATGCGGGATTTAGACTTAGGCTCGGGTCATATCTTAATCCAGTTCGGGACACTCCAATTGCCTAAGTCGTGATGGGTAAGCTATTTAAATCCTTGGCAGCGCCGTTGCGATAGGAGCGACTCGCCTGATGGCGAACGTTTGAAGCGCTGGACAAGGAAAGCTTGATGAAACGACTGCTCGCGGTTGCATCTCTTTTGGTTTGCACGGTGGCCTTTGCCAAATCCCCTTCTTCGGAGTCAAAAATCAGGATCAGCGACCAGGACAAGAAGGGAGTTCCCACCTTCGTGACCGGAGATCTGGGCAAGCTTGGACCTGGTACGGCTGACCGGGCGGCCCGGGACTTCCTGCGCTCACAGCGCGATCTTCTTCAGCAGACCGGCAATGAGGACTTCGACCACGTTGCGACCACGGTCGACGCGTCCGGGCAAACGCATGTCCGTCTTCGCCAGAATCTCCGCGGGCTTCCGGTGATCGGAGCCGAGTACCTAGTCCACTCCAATGCAGACGGAACGGTCTACGCGATCAACGGTCGCTTTGCGCCGGACAACGACCTGCCGCGCCATGCGACGGTCGATGCCTGGAGCGCTCTGACCCGCGCTGCGGCACAGATCAACGCCGGTGGCCGCTTCACCGACGCGCCTGAACTCGTTTATGTCGTCAACGAGAAGAGCAACGCGTTCCTGGCCTGGCGCGCCACGGTTTCTTACGAGGATGCCGAAGGTCCGCAGCTCGACAGGATCTACGCAGACGCCACGACGGGCGATCTCGTCCTTCGCGATGCCATGTACAAGCGGGCCCGCAACCGCAATACGTACAACCTGAGCAACGGTACCGCCCTCCCGGGAACCCTCGCCCTCAGCGAGACCAGCGGACCATCATCAGACACGGCCATCCAGGCCGCTCACAACTACGCCGGCACGACGTACGACTACTACTTCTCGGTGCACGCCCGCGACTCCTACGACGGAGCTGGCGCAACGATCAAGTCGTCGGTTCACTACAGCACCAACTACAACAACGCGTACTGGAACGGTACGCAGATGGTGTACGGCGACGGCGATGGCACGCAGTTCATCGCTCTCTCCAAGGCACTCGATGTCGACGCGCACGAACTGACGCATGCCGTGACCGAGCGCACCGCAGCTCTCGTCTATTCAAATGAATCAGGAGCGCTCAACGAAGCAACCTCGGACATCATGGCTGCGGCCGTCGAGTCGTGGAAGAAAGGGGCCGTCGACGCAAACAGCTGGAAGGTAGGCGAGGATGTTTACACCCCGGCCACCGCAGGCGACGCGCTGCGCTACATGAATGACCCAGCCGCAGCGGGTGATTACGATTACTACCCAACCCGGTACACCGGTACCGCAGACAACGGCGGCGTTCACAGCAACTCCGGGATTGCCAACCTCGCGTTCTACCTGATGACGGCTGGCGGCACTCACCCTCGTGCAAAAACCACCGTCGTGGTTCCGGCTCTGAATGCGACGCAGCTTACCTCCATCAACATGGCCGCGAAGATCTGGTATCGCGCGCTGACCGTGTACATGACGTCATCGACGACCTTCCAGGGAGCGCGAACCGCGACCTCGCAGGCAGCGACCGACCTTTATGGTGCAGCCGCAGCCGACAGCGTCAACAAGGCATGGGATGCAGTCGGCGCCCCGGGCGGATCGACCGGCAGCACCGTGACGACACTGAGCAACAACCAGACGGTTTCGAGCATCAGCGGTTCGACCGGCACCTGGAAGTACTACAAGATCGCAGTTCCGGCGAGCCAGACCTCGCTGAAGATCACGATGTCGGGTGGAACCGGTGACGCCGATCTTTATGTGAAGCTCGGCGCACAGCCGACCTCTTCGTCCTACGACTACCGTCCGTATCTCTCCGGCAACGCCGAATCGGTCAGCGTGACGAATCCGGCGGCTGGCGACTGGTACATCGGCATCTACGCCTATTCGACCTACTCGGGCGTATCGCTCAATGCCACCTATGCGGCGAGCGCGACCTGCACGTCCTACAGCGGATCGCTGGCCGCAGCAGGCACTGGCTATCAGCCGAGCAGCAGCGGCTATGCGTCGAGCATCTCCGGCACTCACACTGGAAAGCTCACTGGTCCGACCGGCACCGACTTCGATCTGTACCTGCAGAAACTGAGCGGTACGACCTGGAGCAACGTCGGAGCGGGCGAGACGTCGAC
This sequence comes from Thermoanaerobaculia bacterium, assembly GCA_046590585.1. Lineage (GTDB taxonomy): Bacteria > Acidobacteriota > Thermoanaerobaculia > Gp7-AA8 > Gp7-AA8 > JBKJVD01. The sequence continues at coordinate 25,222 of JBKJVD010000169.1, forward strand.
CTCAGTCGAGAGCATCACCTACAGCGGCACGGCGGGGACGTACCGCTGGCGCGTCTATGCGTACAGCGGCAGCGGCGCTTACACGCTATGCACGACCAAGCCGTAATCACAGCGCACACAATCTGAAACGATGACGCCCGTCGCATCTGCGACGGGCGTTTTCATTTATCGGCAGGCTCTCTCGCGAAGCTGCCACGCGATCTTCCGGAGGGCGGCCAGCGCCGGTGGAAGCGAAGTTTCCGCTTCGTCGGTCCAGGTCACGCGCCGCCCGTTGAGCGTGAGCGCGTACCGGATCTGGTCGGCGCTCCCGTGCGGGTTACCGGCTGGTGTGTAATCGCTGCGCCATTCCTCGTGGAGGGCTGGCTCGACGGCGGCCGCCAGTTCATTCCGTTCCGTGGCCGTCACGGTGCCGCTGCAACTCTGCGGACCCAGTGTCCGCGCGGTGATCGCATCGCCGCGGATGCTGACCGAACCGAGACCGCGACCCGTCAGGCCGCCGTCGGTGGTTAGATCGAGGTCAACGGGCGCAGGCACCGAAACAGTGTTGCACGAGAGAGCAAGAAGCGAGGCTAGCAAGGTCAGTTTCATGTTCACGGGAACGTTGCAGCTGTCGTGCGCAGTCCGGTTTCCTCAGGCGGTCAGCGGGTGTCGAACATCCAGAAGCAGGAGGAATCGATGTTCGAAACTTCGCAGGTTCGTTCCGATGTCAAGGTAGCCTCCGGACGCGTCACCATGGTCTCGATCTCGGTCGCCGTGCATACGCTCGTCGTGGTCGGCGCCCTCGCGGCGAGTGTAGCCTCGGTTGAGTTTCCGAAAGGGGCACCCGATCAGTGGATGAAGGTCGAACTGGTTCGTGCGGTTCCGCTTCCGCCTCGCGCTCCCGCGGTTCGCCCTCCCGCAGCGCGTCCGCCGGAACGACCGCACCCTTCCGCCGCCACGCCCGCTCCGGCACAACCTGAGTCGATTCCCAACACCGTGATCCCGGTGGAGCCTGCGCAATCGATGGCACTCCCTGAAACCGGGGCATCTGGTGAAGGCGTCGCTGAGCCGGGAACGGTGGCCGGAGACGGGACGGCGAACGGCTTGCCAGACGGCGTCGGCGAGGCTGCGACCGGCTCGGAAGTCGAGGGACATCCCTACGAAGTCGGAGGCGAGGTCTCCGCTCCGCGGGTGCTCGCGCGCGTCGATCCGGTCTATCCGCCCGCCGCTGCACGGAATCGGATGCCGGGGCTGGTGATCGTGCAGTGCCTGATCGACAGACAGGGGCGCGTTCGCGACGTCACGGTAGTCAAAAGCAGCTTTGGCGCCTTCGAACAGGCGGCCGTGGAGGCAGTGAGGCAGTGGAGGTTCTCTCCCGGAATCATGCGTGGGAAAGCCGTCGATACGATCTTCCGGCTGACGGTGACGTTCTCCATCCGCGACACCCGTTGAAAAACCGTGAGAAGAGGCCAGCGGGCGGGTCGTCCGCTGGCCTTATGAGAGTCGTTCCGCGGCAGGAAGCACGCTCATCCCTCGGGGGAAACTTCCGCCGCAGTACTCGCCTGCCGCCCGATCGACGTGACGTAGACGACGCCGATCACGCCGCCTAATGCGAGGGTGGAGCCGATGGCAGCCATAGGCATGATCGTTTCCCCAAGCATGGTGACGCCGAGAGCCATCGATACCAGGACGGCGAGTTGGGAGATGACCCCCACGGTCATCGCATCGACCCAGCGCAGGCTGAACGTCAACAGCAATTGCGCACCGATCGAGAGGACCGAGGTCGCTGCCAGAGCGATCCAGTCGGAAGCCGTGGGGGTGCGCCAGGTGGCAATTCCGAACGGTGCCGTGACGATGAGCCCCAGAAGGCAGAAGCTTCCGTAGACGCTCCAGGAGTTCTCGCCGCGCCGGGCTGCGCGCATCGCGGTGACCGCCGCGCCCGAAAGAATCGCCGACAGCAGGCCGAGAAGCTCCCAGCGGCCGACGCCGAAAACGTCACCCGGATGTGCATGCGCTCGAATGACGAGCACGATCCCCGCAAGCGCAAATGGTAGCGGGATCAGAACTCGTGCCCGCACCCGTTCGCCGATGAACAGCATCGAGAAGACGCCGCTGAAAATTGGCGCGGTGTAGTTGAGCAGCGTGGCGATTCCGACGGTGGTGTGTTCGATGGCCAGGAAGTAACAGAGCACGGCCGTTCCCCCGAACAGACCGCGCATGAGGATGAGATCGGGTCGCTTGAACGACAGAGCCTTGCGCAGGTGGTTGCGGACCAGAATCACTGGAAGCAAGCCGCTGGCGAAGCGGATCATCGCCACCTGCGAGCCACTGAGGTTGGCCGAGGCCAGTTTTGCCGCGAAGGCCATCCCGCCGAACATCACTGCCGCGGCGACCATCAGCAGAAGCGCACGCCGCATGGCCCGAGGATCGGGCAGTGGTTGATCTGCTATCGTCTTGACAGGCAACGCGGGAAGGTTAGCACGCGACCTCAGGAGGCCTTGTGAGTGAAGTCGTCTACCGCGACGCGGCGCGTGAGGATGCCGCCGCTATCGTTGCGTTTCAGCTTTCGATGGCTCGCGAAACAGAAGAGATCGACCTCGATTTCGAAACCTGCACTCGCGGCGTGAGTGCGGTATTCGACGATCCCGCCAGGGGCCGCTACTTCATTGCCGAAGCGGATGGGGAAGTCATCGCGTCGCTGATGATCACGCTGGAGTGGAGCGACTGGCGCAACGGCGTGGTCTGGTGGATCCAGAGCGTCTATGTGCGGCCCGCTCATCGTGGTCTCCGCGTTTATGCGGGTCTCTATCAGCACGTGCGGGAACTGGTTCGGGCCAGCCCCGACATTCGCGGAATCCGCCTGTACGTCGATCGACGCAATACCGCTGCCCAGGAAGTCTATCGGCGCTCCGGCATGAATGGCGAGCACTATCAGGTGTTCGAGTGGATGAAGGAGTAGTGGAGAAGCAGCTGTTGGCTGTGGGCTGTTGGCTCTTGGGAAAAGAAGTAGAGCGGTGATGTTTTTCCCAATAGCCAACAGCCAATAGCCAACAGCCAATAGCCAACAGCTGATCCTCCGAGTGCAACTTTTTCAGTTCGGCAACGAATAAGCCTTCCAGCAAGCCTGGGAGGTTTCAATGAGTACTCGCAAGCGGAAGAGAGTCGCTGTTTCAATCGTCATCCTCGCCATCGCCGCGATCGTCCTGCTCGTCGCCATGAAGGCGAAGGGGAAGGGTGACGGCGAAGAGAAGCTTTCGGTCAAGACCGGCAAAGCCGAAATTGCCGATGTGCATGTGAAAGTCACCGAAGTCGGGACGGTCGAGCCGGAAGTCAAAGTCGACGTGAAGTCGGCGATCTCGGGGAAGGTGGTTGCCATCCTCCATCGCGATGGAGACGTCGTACGCCGTGGCGACGTGCTGGCCCGCGTCGAGCCCGACCTCAACCAGGCTCAGTCGCTGGCTGAGACCAAGAACGCGCTCGCATCCGCCGAGATCCGCTACGAAGAGGCAAAGAAAGACTACGAGGAGGACCACAACCTCTTCAGTCAGGGTCTGCTGGCGACAAAGGAGCACCGCGGCTCCGAGACGCAGTACCGCTCGGCGCGTCAGGAGTTCGACAAGGCTCGCGAGAAATACGTGCTGGTCGAAAAGAGCGGGATCCCCATCAGCCAGTCGGCCGCCCAGTTCAAGGGATCGAATGTCATCGCTCCGATGGATGGCGTCGTCCTGACCAGGAACGTCGAGATCGGCGAGTCGATCACCTCGGGAGTCTCGTCGTTCAACGCGGGAACAATCCTCTTCAGCGTCGCCGACGTCTCCACGATGATCGTCAAGGCCGGGGTGAACGAAGTCGATATCGGCAAGATCCGGGTCGGCATGCCGGTCAAGGTGACCCTCGACGCGTACTCGAAAATGCTCTTTCCAGGACGCATCGACAGGATCGCTCCGGCCGTGCGGGTCGACGACAAGGTTCGCGTGTTCGACGTCGAAGTCCGCCTCGACTCGCAAGGCCGCGAACTCCGCTCCGGCATGACGGCGAACATTGAGGTCGCGGGCGAGAAGAAAGACAAGGTCCTTACCGTGCCGGTGGAAGCAGTGTTCCAGCGTGACGATGGCGACATCGTGTTCGTGCGGAAGGCCGTCGATCCGAAGGCACCGAAAGAAGAGAAGAAGTCGAAAGATGCGAAGTTCGACAAGGACGACTGGAAGAAGCATTTCGAGCGTCGCGTCATCGTCACCGGACTGTCCGATACGGGTCGCGTCGAGATATTGAAGGGACTGAAGAGCGGTGACGAAATCGCTCTGGAAGATCCGACCCTCCCCGCCGACAAGAAAAACGACGACAACGACAACTAAGCCGGCACGCCTCATCACAGCCACGAACGTCAAGAGCGAAGAGTCAGCCATGAGCGCAATCTTTCAGTTTAGCCCCAGAGAAGAAGCTGCACCGGTGATCGCAGCAGCCGGCGCGAAGTCCCTGCTCCAGCTCGAAGACATCACCAAGACCTACGACTCGGGCGAAAACGCGGTGCAGGCACTGCGTGGTGTTGATGTGAGGATCGAGCGCGGAGAATTCGTATCGATCATCGGGCCGTCGGGATCGGGCAAGTCGACCCTGATGCACATTCTCGGTTGCCTCGACTCTCCAACGACCGGTCAGTACTGGCTCGACGGCGATGACGTTGCCACGCTGTCGCCCCGCGCGCTTGCCACGATCCGGAATCGGAAAATCGGATTCGTGTTTCAGACATTCAATCTCCTTCCGCGAGCGACGATCTGGAAGAACGTCGAACTGCCGCTGCTCTACGCCGGGATGAGCAAGGACGAACGTGAGGAGAAGGCTCTCGGCGCTCTCGAACGCCTCGGGCTCGCGAATCGCGCGAAGCATCGCCCCAGCGAACTCTCAGGCGGTCAGCGGCAGCGCGTGGCCATCGCTCGCGCACTGGTCAACAATCCATCACTGATCCTCGCGGATGAGCCGACCGGCAATCTCGACTCGAAAACGGGCTCGGAAATCATCCGCATCTTCGAGGAACTGGCCGCGAGCGGCCAGACCATCCTTCTGGTCACGCACGACCCGGCCATCGCTGCACGCACCCATCGCCGCATCCGGATCGTCGACGGCAGGATCGCCGACGGCGACGAGGACGAGTGAGCCATGATCCTGTTCGAAAGCATCATCGACGGCATCCGTGACATCCGCGACCACTTCGGCCGCACGCTCCTGCAACTGGTCGGGATCATCCTCGGCGCCGCTTCAATCGTCGCGACGTTCTCGCTCTCCGTCGCAGGAAAGGAAGCGTCGATGAAGTTCTACGCCGTCAGCGGAGGCATCCAGAAGATCTGGGTCAGTGACAAGCCGACCGGGAAGGTCACGCTCGACGCGAAGGCTCTGGCATCCAGGGGGCTGACCTACGCCGATGCTGCTGCAGTGGCTCGCGAGGCCCGGGAGATCGACCTGGTGTCGCCGGTCGCCAACGACGACATGGCTGTGAAGTATCGCGCGGTAGACAAGCGCCGCTCAGTGATGGGGGTCGCCCCGGCGTATTCGCCGATGAATGACTTCCACGCAGACCGAGGACGGTTCATCACCGATACCGACCTGCGCACGGCCGCCCGCGTCGTGGTGCTCGGCACCGATCGAGCCCGTGAGTTTTTCGGAAGCGAAGATCCATTGGGAAAGATGTTGACCATCAACGATGCAGGCTACGAAGTGGTCGGCGTGATGGAAGAGAAGTACTTTTCTTTCGACCAGAAACGCAATGCCCTGCGCTGGATGAACCGCCAGATGTACATTCCGATCACTACCTTCGTGACCCGGTAGGGCGAGCCTCTCGAACGCGGCCGGATCAGCTTCATGCACGCCCGGATGCGCGACGTGAAGAAGCACGAACTCGCGGTGGAGCAGATCGAGCAGGTCCTCATGCGCCAGCATGGCGTTCGAGACTTCGAAGTCCGCTCGCGCATTGCCAATCTCGCCCGCGACGAACAGAACGACAAGATGTACGACATGACCTTCATGATCTGCGGACTGATCTCGCTGCTCGTCGGCGGGATCGTGGTCATGAACATCCAGCTCGCCTCATTCAACGAGCGCATTCGTGAGATCGGAACGCGGAAGGCTGTCGGCGCCTCACCGGCCCAGATCTTCGTGCAGTTCCTCTCCGAGTCAGTGCTGGTGTCGATCCTGGGTGGCTTTCTGGGGTTGTTCGTCGGCAGGTTGTTCACCGACGGAATCTCGATGCTCACCAGACAGCCAGCCACCGTGACTGCCGCAGTCATGCTCAACGCTCTGGTCTTCGTTGCCGGCACGGGACTCTTCTTCGGAATCTATCCGGCGCTCCGGGCATCACGTCTCAGCCCCATCGAAGCACTTCGAAACGAATGAGCTGCATTTTTACCGACAGCCCAGAGCCAACAGCCAGCACCACGAGGACGACATGCAGATCGGCGAAGCAGT
>JBKJVD010000087.1:0-19275 GCA_046590585.1 Thermoanaerobaculia bacterium
GACTGTTCCCGGCGGCAGCGGGGGTTGTGGGAACGTCGGGAATCGCGTCGTTTGCGATTTCCGAGGTTTCCACAACGCATTGTTCTTGACGATTCAACGGAGTATCTCATCCGGCGCGCCGCGCCACCTTCTCCCACGGGGAGAAGGAAGTCAATGTGCGCCGATCTCATCGCCTTAAACCCTCTCTCAGTTCTGTCGACGGTAGAGTGGCCACGCATCCGTTCACCCACTGAAAACCCGGAAGGTCCTTAAATGACAATCCACATTGGCGGAGAGCCGCCTCGCAACGAAAGAGTGGGAGAAATGCGGGCTAGAATGCCGTCGCATGAGTTTACGTGGCCTCAGAGTGGTGATCACAGGCGCATCGAGCGGAATCGGCCATGCGACTGCGATCGCCATGGCCCGGCAGGGCGCCATTCTCGTACTGGCCGCCCGCCGGCAGGAGTCCCTCGAGGCGGTCGCGGAAGAGTGTCGTGCGTTGGGGACGACGGCCACGGTAGTCGTCACCGACGTCACGCGCCGTGAGGACTGCCGCCGATTGATCGAGGCCGCGGGGCGAGTCGACGTGCTCATCAACAATGCAGGGTTCGCGGTGTTCGATCCGGTGGTCTCAGCGAAGCCTGCAGATCTGGAAGCCATGATGCAGACGAATTTCTTCGGCGCGGTGCACTGCACGCAAGCCGTCCTTCCTCAGATGTTGGAGCGAGGTGCCGGTTCGATCGTCAATGTCTCGTCGATCACCGGCCTGATGGGATTTTCCCGGATGAGCGGATACTGCGCGACGAAGTTTGCCCTGACAGGGTGGACGGAAGCCTTGAGGGATGAAGTGGTGTCGAACGGTGTGAAGGTGGCGCTCGTCTGTCCCGGCACCACGGAGACCACGTTTTTCGTCACGGCAGAGAAGGGAAAGATGCCGAAAGCGTCGAGCCTGATCCTGGCGATGACCTCCGAGCGGGTGGCGCGAGCGATCTGCAGGTCGGCCGAGGATGGAGCGTACCGTCGCATCCTTCCCGTGGTTGCTGCGCTCTTCATGCGACTCAAGGAAATGGCGCCCCGAACAGTTCACTTCATCATGCGGCGTGTGTCGTCGATCCTGGAGTAGAGTGCCCGGCCTGATGAGAGTGAAATTCTCCCGTACACCGGCAAGCATCGCACTGCTCGTCATCATCGCCGCCGTTTTCCTTCTCGAGTCCAAGCTCGGTGCGCTCGAGAACCAGGGAAAGCTGGTTCAGATGGGAGCGATCGTCCCGTGGACGATCGCCCAGAGAGAATACTGGCGGCTCATTGCGGCGATGTTCCTTCACGCGAGCGCGCTTCACTGGGTTGCCAATTCCTGGGGGCTGTACCAACTCGGCACGCTCTACGAGTCGATGTTTGGTTCGCGGCGATTCCTGCTCGTGTACTTCGCCACCGGAATCGTGGCATCGGTCGCGAGTTCGCTGTTCACGAACTCGGTGTCCGTCGGAGCGAGTGGCGCGATCCTCGGCATCCTAGGCGCGTTCATCTTCTCGATCCTGCGATCTCCGGTCTGGCGTCATGAACCATGGACGAAGTCACTGGTCGGTCAGCTGGTCTTCTGGGCCGTGCTCAACATCGCGCTGGGCTTCACGGTCGACTACATCGACAACGTTGCGCACATCGCGGGACTGGCGAGCGGCCTTCTGCTGGGGCTCCTTCCTCATCGCGTTCCCCCGCCCCCGGCCAGCACCAGGGTGATCGACCTGCAACCGCGGGACCCGTCATCCTTTCCGCGCGACCAGCACTAGATCCTGAAAGCCGAAGAGGCGTTCGTTGATCGCGCTGATGACGCGCCGGATGACCGGGTCGTCCTCCGGAGACGTCGCGAGCGCGGTACCCTCTGGAAACGGGTGCACGGCCCGGATGGTCTCGATGGTGAAGCCGTATTCACGAGCCAACAGCGTGAGTGCCGCCGGGTGGCGTGGCGCGAGATGCGTCGGATCGCGCCAGAACTCGCTCCCACTGACGAGCAACGACTCCGCATTCGGCGTCTCGATCATTAACAGACCGCCGGGACGGAGCACACGTGCGGCCTGGGCAAAAAGCGCGAACAGGTCGTCGACCGGAAGATGCTCGACGACATGCATCGCCAGGACCGAACCGACCGACCCGTCCCCGATCGCGGTGAAACAGCCGGGAATGCGATCGACTTCGACGTGCAGTCCCCGGCTCCTGAGGTCCGCGACGGAACGTTCGTTCGTGTCGAACCCTCGCGCCTCGACTCCGGCTGCCTTGCACGCCACGAGAAATTCGCCTCGGCCGCAACCGGCGTCGATGACCGGCTGGTGATTCCTGGCGAGTTCCACGTACGGAGCGACGGCCTCACGGATTTCCGCCTCGCTTCCTCGGAGGCCGTCCTCGAGTCGTCGATAGAGAAAGTCCGACGCGGTGGCCGCGCCCGCCGTTGCAAGGAATGGTTGCGACAGGTCGCGCAACCGTACGGCCAGCGTTTCAATCTTCTGGTCGAGCGCAGCCGCCAGTGCATCGGCACGAGAAGCACCGACGCGAACGAAGTCGCGTGATTCCTCGACGCGCCCTGCGAGATCGGCATCGGCACCCGACATGTCGCGCTGCAGCGCTTCGACATCGGCACGGGCATCCCGGCGCAACGCATCGAGGTCGCTTCGCAGGCCCGCCAGCAGCTCGAGGAGGACGACGTTGTAGTCCCGTTGAAAGCTGGTATCGGGTTCGAGAACGCGACGCACCAGGCGGCGTACGAAAGCGAACAATGGTTCGAACGACGACGGCTGGGGGCGCGGGCGAGCGTCCGACCGCCAGGCCTCCCTCCAGGCGTCAGGGCCGGCCGGTGGCTTCTCGATGTACTTCTCCGTCATTGAAGTGGAGGATACCGAATCGGGACGTGGAATGGAGCGTCCGCGATTTGTGGGGGGATGAAAAAAGGCCCTCATCGCATTCAGCGACGAGGGCCCGGGCCACTGGAAATGTTTCGAAGTTCTACTGTTCTACTTCTGCTGCAGCCGGATCTTCGGCAGGAGCTTCGGCAGGGGCTGCCTCTGGAACCTTCGCGGCGGGAGCTGCCTTCGCTGCCGCGGCTGCCGCAGCGGCTGCCTTGGCTTCTCCACCGATCGCCATGACCTCGACCTGAATGTGCGCCGTCACCTCGCGGTGCAGCCGAACTTCCACGTCGTGAACTCCGGTGCTCTTGATCGGCTGCGAGAGCTCGATGCGACGCTTGTCGACTTCGATGCCCTTGGCAAGGAGGGCGTCAGCGATCTCGTTCGAGGTGACCGAACCGAACAGGTTCCCGTGATCACCCACGCGCTTCTCGATGACGATCTTGATGCCTTTGACGCTGTCGGCCGCTTTCTGTGCGACCTGTTTTTCCTGCTGGCTGAGCTGCGCCCACTTCTTGCGCTCCTGCTCGATTGCCTTCAGGTTGCCCGCACTTGCCTGCCGGGCCATATTTTTCGGGATCAGGAAATTCCGGGCGTATCCGTCTTTCACGGTGACGATGTCACCGCGCGTTCCGAGACCACGGATCTCCTCAGTCAGAATGACTTTCATGAGATTCATCCTTTCGCTTGAAGTTTCTGAAATGGAAGAAAGGGTCGAACAGTCCGATGACTGCCAGGAGCAGGAGGCCAACCCCCATGAACACCAGGACGCCAAGGAACATCAGGGCGAAGAGCGATCCCGAGAAGCTCGCACCGGCAGCGATCAGCACGCCGCGCAGGACCGCAAGGCCCTGGAGCAGGTACAGGAACGCCACCACCGCAAGGACATTCGCGGAGATCTTCTGCAGCAATCCAGTCGCGAATGGCGTGAGACCGCCAAACACGAACGCGAACAGCAATCCCTCGGGAAGCGTGAAAGCCCGGAAGGCCCACGCACCCTGCTTGCCGGTTTCGCCGCGAGAGGTGACCGTGTCACGCCACGCCTTGAGCCGGCCGAGCATCAGGAGACTGAGGATGAATACGAGCGCAACATCGATTACGAGCCATGCCGGAAGCACGATCATCCCGTAACCAGTCCACTCCTTCATCCTGCGCACGAGTTCGGGCGGCGCATTGCCGGCGCGATACATTTCTGCGACTTTCATCGCAGTGTCGTGCGTCTGGGCGACCTGCAGAGCGAGCGGTGAGGTGCCCGTTGCAAGCCGGATTGCAAATTCCGTCGAGACCAGCCCGATCGCGCTCGCCAGAAGCGCGAACACGACGACCCGCCCGAACGATTCGCCACGCTGAACCATCGGAGTCACCAGCAACGCCGGCACGATCACGCTGAGCGTCACCGCCAGGAAAGAAGCCCAGGCGAGATGCACCGTGTCAGCCGGCATCGAGGGAGAACCCGTCACCTGCACCATGTACGCAACGCCGAGAACAATCGCGAGTGTCGCGGCTGCCCATCCAGCGCGCCGGCTGTTCCTGAGCGCGCACTGAAAGAGCGCGGCGGGAACGAACACGACGAGCGGCGTCAACGCCATGACTGTCGTCATGACGCCGTAAACACCGACACTCCGGACAACCCGGCCAAAGGACCGGTCGCCAGGCATCAATGTGCCGCTCTGCGGAACTGATTCGACCATCAGGCAGAGCTCAGTCGGCCGCGAACGGAAGCATTGCGGCGATACGCGCCCGCTTGATTGCGTTCTGCAACTTGCGCTGGTGCAGCGCACAGGTACCTGAGATACGACGCGGAAGGATCTTGCCGCGCTCCGGAATGAACTGCTGGAGCATCTTCAGATCTTTGTAATCGACATACTCGATCTTTTCGACGCAGAACTTGCAGACGCGCTTCCGGCGGTAAAAGAACTTCTTCTTCCCGCCCTGCTGCGCGCCGGCGGAACCGCCGCGATCATTGCCGCCGCCGCTGTTGCTGCGGGGGCCGCGGGGACCAGAACTCGTTGTGGTTGCCATATCAGTCTATCTCCTCGTCCTACGCCTCAGCGGGCGCTTCGGCAACGGCTTCGACGCCACCGGCGACTTCCGCGTCCGGAGCGCTTTCCGTGGCCGTGACAGGCGTACCGGTCACAGGGCGGAGTCGTTCCTTCTTCGGATTCTTCTTGGCGAGTTTCTCGGCGCGCTTCTGCTCCAGATCGGTCCGCACAATCATGTGACGGATGATCCGGTCCGAGTTCTTCATACGGCGGTCGAGCTCGGTGAGCGAGCTTTCGCTTTCGAAGATGAAGAGATGATAGATCCCTTCGTTGAGCTTCTGGATTGGGTAGGCGAGACGCCTGCGACCCCAAGGCTCTTCGCTCTTGAGATGGGCGCCGATTTTTTCAGCAACGGACTTCAGCTCGGTGATGAGCGCCGTTACTTCTTCCTCCGCGGTTTGCGGAGTAAGAATCAACAGGACTTCGTATGTCCTCATGAAACCTCCTTCTGGCCTGGCGGAACCTCGACATGCGAGGTCCAAGGAGCAAGGCAGATTGTAAAAGAATGTCCCGGCGACACGCCGGGAGCCGGTGATTCTACGTAAATCGCTCATCCGCCGCAAATTATTTCGATCGGGGGTCGGGGTTCTCGCGGTTCCTCGCGGAACGAAAAAGCGCGCCCGTTGCCGGGCGCGCTCGCACAGAGGAAGCTGAGCCAGGGTTCTACGGGGCGGGATTGGCGTTGGTGACGTAGAAGTCCACCGAGCCGATCTCGGAACGATGCCCGAAGTTGTCGAGCACGCGGACAGTCAGCCGGTGCCTTGCGTTCGACAGCTTGGTCGTATCCATCGTGAAGCGCCATCCCGACTGGTCCGAATTGAAGATGAAGGAGTACTGATTCCCGACGTCTGGCCGCGGGAAGCCGTACTGCGCCTGTCCCACGTAGTTGCCGTCGACGATCATCTCGACCGCGATCACGCCACCATTCTCATCGAGCGCCCAGCCCTGAAAGATTACATTGCCGGTCACATAGTCGAAGGTCGTGGGGATTTCGATGAATCCGATCGACGCGAAATCGTTCGTGATCTCTGCACACTGGAAGAACACCGGAATGCCTGCAGGACCCGGAAGGTCGGCGAACGTCTGCTGCTGGTCTCCGACGCGCACTTTCAGCACGTGGTTGCCTGGACGAACGCCCCGCGCCAGAAGCGCGCCGACGTCGAGCGTGAACATGAAGCCTGCACGCGGAGCATCGGGATAGTTCGGATAGAAGCGCTGCACGTCGTAGCGTGGCAGTCCGTAGCAGTTCGTGTAGCGGCCACCGACGAAACCGCAGTCATCCGTCGAGTACCAGCGAACGCCGTCGACCAGAAGTTCCGCGTAGGAAACCCGGCCGAGGTCGTTGCGGGTGCCGAGGTCGAGTGCCCAGCCGGTCACCGGAGTGATGTGCGAACGCAGGTTGACTGGAGGCGAAATGATGGGAATCGTTCCGCACCTGGTGCCGAAGAGCACCGCGTCGCGCTTCGGGTCATCGAGGTAACCGAACGGCTTGAGGTTCCCTTCGCTGTTGAGGATCTGCACGGTTCGCCGGCCGATCAGCTTCGAGACTCCAAGGCGGTCGACTGCAGTCACGGTCAGCGTGTGAACGCCGTCCTGAACGCGAGTCGTATCGATGTTCGCGATGTAACCGCTGAAGAGCGCGCTCGGCAATGTGGGGAAGACGATCCCTACGTCCGGGCGGGCATCACCGTACATGGCGGACTGCAGGTTGCCACCATCGACCTGGACATCGATCCGCGCGATCCCGTCGGTGTCAGCAGCCCAGCCAACAACCGGGAACGATCCGGCGGCGTTGTAGATCCCCGAAGCGTCCGGGATATCGACCGTGCCGAATGGCGTCTGGTTGATGGTGTTGTCGACGTTGATGGTTCGACGTCCGAGCTCGATCACGGTGCCCTTCGGGTCCCCAAGAGTCACCTTGAGATGGACGGTGTGCGCCCCGTTGGTGAAGCTGCTCGCAAGAAAGCCCGTCTGGAACCCCGGAGAACTGTTGTGAATGCCGGGGTAGTTCGGATAGGCCTCGATGATGTCGATGCGAGGCAGCCCTATCGTGACCCGGTGCTGCAACTGGTCATCGACATAGAGCTCGATTTTGCTGATCTGCTGCTGATCGTAGGCCCAGCCCTTGACTAGAATCATTCCAGTCTGGGTGATGCCAGGATCCGGCAGATCGAGCGCGCCGATGAACGTCTGCGCGATCAGCGCAGGCGCGAGAAGCGACGCCAAGAAGGAAACAACCAGGCCGCGGGTGACCCATCTCCACATAACCCCAACCTCCAACCCGAGTAAGACCTAGGTATACAACGATATAAACGTTCGGGCGACGATACTCCCGCCCGTTACAAAAAGCAAACACGGCCGCGTTCGCGTGGCTCGATCCAGTTCTGTTTGCACGAGCTTATACTACCGCCGGTGACCGAGCCAAACGCCGACACCCTTCCCGTCTCGCTGTCCGATGTGCGCGCAGCCGCTGCCCGGATCGCTCCATGGATCCACATCACACCCCTTCTCACGAGCCGCTCGCTCTCCGAACTGTTCGGGGTCGAGGTCCGGCTCAAGTGCGAAAATCTTCAGCGGGCCGGGGCGTTCAAAATCCGCGGGGCCATGAACGCCCTCCTCCAGATCCCCCCAGAGCAGCGGGCTCGCGGTGTCGTCGCGTTCTCCTCCGGGAACCACGCTCAGGGCGTCGCGCTCGCCGCGCGCCTCCTCGGAATGCCCGCAACGATCGTCATGCCGGAGAACTCGGTTCGCGCCAAAGTGGTGGCTACGGAGTCGTACGGCGCCCGGGTCGTGCAAGCAGGAGTCACATCCGCCACGCGGGACGGCGTGGCACGGCAGATCGCCGACGAGACCGGCGCGTCGATCGTTCCGCCATTCGATGACGAGCGGATCATCGCCGGCGCGGGGACGGTCGGGCTCGAGATCGTCGAAGAATGGCCGGAAGTCACCACGATCATCTCCCCTCTCGGAGGCGGCGGGCTGCTTTCCGGGATCGCCCTCGCGGCCACTTCAATCCGCAGCGACATCGACGTGTTCGGAGTGGAGCCAGCTGCCGGCAACGACGGAGAACAATCGTTCCACCTGGGGAAGATCGTCACGATCGATCCTCCGGACACGATCGCCGACGGGGCCCGGACTCTGGCGATCGGTACGCGAAATTTCGCCATCATCCGCGAACGGGTCCGCGGCGTGGTCAGCGTCGACGACACTGCGCTCCTGGCCGCCGTGAAGTTCGCGATGTACAGGACCAAGCTGGTGATCGAGCCGACCGGTGCGCTCGGCATTGCGGCCCTGATGGAAAAGAAGATCGCTCCTCGCGGCCCGGTAGCGATCGTCGTCAGCGGCGGCAACCTGGACTTCAAGTTGCTGGCGTGAGCATGGGAACCCCTTTCTAAATCATGACCGGCTCACTTTTCGGCGACGATCCCACGCCCGCCCGCCCGCAGGCGGCAGATCCAGGCGCTCCCCTGCCCGAACGCCTTCGCCCCGCCACGCTCTCTGACATCGTCGGCCTCGAGGAGTTGCTCGGTGAGGGAAAGTTTCTCAGGAACGCCATCGAAGCAGACCGCGTCCCCTCCATGATCTTCTGGGGGCCGCCAGGATCGGGGAAAACGACCCTGGCGCGGATCATCGCCAACTCCACCAGCGCCCGTTTCGTCACCTTCTCGGCGACGAACAGCTCGATCAAGGACATCCGTTCCCTGATGGAGGAAGCGCGCAAGGCGCGGCAGGTGCGTCGCGCGAAGACGATCGTCTTCATCGACGAGATCCACCGCTTCAACAAAGCGCAGCAGGACGCGTTCCTGCCCTACGTCGAAGCCGGGGACATCGTCCTGATCGGCGCTACGACCGAAAATCCGTCGTTCGAGGTGAACTCCGCGCTTCTTTCCCGGAGCAAGGTGGTCGTCATTCCGGCGCTGGAGCGGACCGACGTCGTCACGATCCTTCACCGCGCGCTCGAGCATCCCACGATCCGTACTCTCGGCATCGAGCTGACGGACGAGGCCCTCGACTTTGTGGCGGCGACCTCCGCGGGCGACGCGCGTCAGGCGCTCAACAGCCTGCAACTCGTCGTCGAATCGGCGCGTCGCACGGACGGGCCGGTCGACGCAGCGCGGGTCCAGTCGATCCTGCAGCGACGCTCCCTCCTTTACGACAAGGCAGGAGAGCAGCACTTCAATATCATCTCTGCACTCCACAAGTCGCTTCGCAACGGAGACGCGGATGCCGCCGTCTACTGGCTGGTGCGGATGCTGGAGGGGGGCGAGGATCCGATGTATCTGGCTCGCCGCCTCGTCCGCGCAGCCTCCGAGGACATCGGCAACGCCGACCCGCAGGCCCTGGTTCTCGCAATCGCAGTCAAGGAGACCGTGCACTTCCTCGGGATGCCGGAGGCTGGAGTTGCACTCGCGCAGCTGGTCTCCTATCTCTCTGCAGCGCCGAAGTCGAATGCAATCTACGCCGGGTACGGCGAGGCGGTGCGCGAGGTGCGTCAGGGCGACAACCCACCCGTTCCACCGCAGATCCGCAACGCGCCGACGCGCCTCATGAAAGAACTGGGGTATGGGCGCGACTACCAGTACGCACACGATTTCGAGCAGCAGACCGCAGCGATGGACTGCCTGCCCGAATCGTTGAAGGGACGGCGCTTTTACGAACCGAAGGACGTTGGACGTGAAGCCGGAATCAAGGAGCGCCTCGACGCCATGCGCGAGGCGCGTGAACGAGGCACGCCAGAAAAATCACGCAAGTGACGGTCAGCGATTCTTCACGAGCAGAACGTCGCCCGTGTCGACCTGCCCGCGCTTCACCGCGATTGCCTTCGTCCCGACGACCCGTTCAAACTCCGAGAAGTAGGACGGCAATCCTTCGCCGACGTAATCGTCGCGCTGCAACTGGTAGTGCAGATGCGGAAAGATTGCATCGCCGGACGCCCCGACCTCGCCGATCTTCTGGCCCCGGCTGACCCGATCTCCCTCCTTCACCAGCACGGAACCGAATTTCATGTGCGCGAGGAAACTGAACTCACCGTTTCCGTGGTCCAGGACGACGTAATTTCCCCCGATCTGATGGATGTTTTTCAGCACCGCCGCAAAGTCCGGCTTCCAGTGATACTTCGTGTCGTTGTCCGGCTGGTCGTTCGCAGACTTGACCACCACGCCATTCGCCGGCGCGTGGATCGGGGTGCCGAAGCAGTAGAAGTCGGAGTTCTCCGCCGACTCACCTTTTCGCATGCGGCCCTGTTCGTCGACCTGCACGAAGTCGTACGCGTAACGCGACATGTTCGTGTTGATCTTCATCGCAGTGGTCATGTCGCCGGTGACGTCGAGGCGACGATGGTGAGAGAGATAGTCGTGCCCGTCGTGCACGAACACACGACCCCGAATCGGAATCTCCATCACGCTGTTCTGCGTGAACGCTCTGGGCGTGACGTCGAGCTTCACGCGATAGAGCTCGTCAGTTTCCTTGTTGTCGCCGAAGACGAACTCGAAGCGCATCGTCGAGAACTGGAGTTCGTCGGGAAGGGAGTGAAACGGGTTGAAGACGACCAGCCGACCCTTCGGTTCGACGAAGCGGTTCGGAACCGTGAGAATACTCATCCCGTTCGGCTGGACGCGGCGCTGCGCCACGAAGCGGCCGTCCGCAGTCAGCAGTGACATCTCGATCGTGGTGATCTCGAGCCGCAGGTCACCCGGGTTGTCGACCAGCAGGTCGAAGTTGACCATCTGCATCCCGCGTCCTTTCTCGATGAGCGGCTGCGCCGGCAGCACGGATACGGTCGGAGGCGCAGAGGCCATCACGGGCAGGGCGAGAAGAAGCGTGAGGAGAGCTTTGCGCATGCCGCACTTTACGGCAGCGGCATGCACAAAGTTTCAGGATGCGAAGTTGTTTGAGCCGCCCCGTCGAATCGGCCTGGCCTTGCGATCGTCCCCCAGGTTCACGTAGACGACGTGGGCCTCCGTGACGAGCACTTTCTGCGAGGGGTCGACCGCACGATGCGCCTCGACGATCACCTTGGTGGTGATGGACGACTTCCCGATCCGAAGTGTCTCGGTCCAGAAGCTCACGAGGTCACCGACGAAGACGGGCTGGTGAAAGACGATCTGGTCCATCGACACGGTCACGATGATGTCGCAACCCTGACGGCGGGCTTCGATGGCGCCAGCCTGGTCGATATACGACAGGATGACGCCACCGAAGATGGTGCCGTGAGCATTGGTATCGCGGGGCATCATGAGCACGCGGATCGCAGGCTCATCCCACCGGGGAAACACTTCAGCAGTCATGATCGGCCCGCTAGACGCCGGCCGGCCCTCCTGGCTTCACTGCGCTTTCGTTCATCTCCACCTTTGATTCCCCACGCAGCCGTTCAATCAGCACCTTGCGGAGACTCCGGGACTGCTGCTGGCGGAGTGCCTGACCGTACGACGTGCGATTCTGCTCGAGATCTTTCGCATCGACGCGCTTCTGCTCGAGGACCTGGAATGCGATCGCGGTATCGCCGACGAGAATCGGTCCCTTGACCTCGCCGACCTTTGCCGACATCGCCACGTTCACGAGTTCGCTGGTGTCGCCCTGGAAACCACCGGTGAATCCCTGGCGGCTGACGGTCGTATCGGTTGCGGTAGCCCCGGTCTTGCCGGCGACGGCATCGACGTTCGCTGCACCGGCCATGGCCGTCGCAAGCGCATTCTTCACGAGTTCGCGTGCTTTGGCGGTACGGGCGTCGGTCTCGACTTTCGCACGGACTTCGGAGAGAGGAGTCACCCCGGCGCCGCGGACTCCCGCCAGGTACGGAATGATGATCCCGCGCTGCGTTCCGATTGCTTCGCCCACGTCACCGGCTTTCGACGTGAATACCCACGTGGCGAGCGGCGGGTTGTAGCCGAGACCAGGAATGGCGTCGCCTTTCTGGAACCACTGTGTATCGTTCGAACTGACGTTCGGAGTCGCCATCGCCGCGAATGCTTCCGCCGTGGCCGGCTTGTTCGACTTCACCTGCGCCGCGATGCGGTTCATCTCGTTCCGGGCCAGGTCGCGCGAGGTCGTCTCTGCAACCTGCGCTGACAGTTGCTCGCGAACTTCCTCGAACTTCTTGTAGCCGCCCGGACGTCGTTCAGTGACCTTGATGATGTGATAGCCGTACTCCGGCGAACGGACGTAATCGACCGTGTTGACCGGGATCGAGAAGATGGCGCTCTCGAACGATTCGACGGTCATGCCGCGATCGACGAAGCCCATGTCTCCACCCGAGGCAGACGAGGAGGGGTCATCGGAATTCTGCTTGGCAAGCGTGGCGAAATCGGCACCGCCTCGAAGTTGCTTGACGATCGCGTCCGCCTTCGCCTTCGCTTTTGCGTCATCGTTCGGGTTGGCGTTCGGCGCAACCTTCACGAGGATGTGGAACACGTGCGCGCCTTCAGGGCTGCGGAACTGATCCCTGCTGGCTTCATACCGAGCCCGCAGATCGGCCTCTGAGGTGCTGACCTGCGAGCGGAGACGCGCAAAGTCGGCGATGAGGTACTTCACGTTGCGCTGCTCGCCGTGCGAGTACCTGGTCTGGTTGGCCTTGTAGTACGCGTCGACCTCGGCCGGCGTCACGATGACCGTCGCAATCTCGCGGGCAGCCGGGAGCGAGACGTAGCGGATGCGCGCGGTCTCGTTCATGCGGCGGTACTCGGCGTCCGCAGATTTCTGCG
Organism: Thermoanaerobaculia bacterium; assembly: GCA_046590585.1. Taxonomy (GTDB): domain Bacteria; phylum Acidobacteriota; class Thermoanaerobaculia; order Gp7-AA8; family Gp7-AA8; genus JBKJVD01. The sequence continues at coordinate 12,616 of JBKJVD010000087.1, forward strand.
ACACCACGATCGAGTTCTGCAGCACGCTCTCCATCTTGGCGAGCGTGATCTCGCGTCCGAGTTCCTCTTCGAACTCTGCCGCACTCTGAAAACCGAGCTGGCCGGTCACGTAGCGCGTGTAGAGTTCCGACCCGACGAACTTCCCGTCCGGATTGAGTGTCGGAATCTCGAGGATCCGCTTCCGGATTTCCTCCGGGGTGGCGTACAGGTCGAGACTTCGAGCTTGCTGGATCAGCAGTCGCTCATCGACAATCGATTCGAGAACCTGCCGCTGCAGGCCCATCTGCTCGATCATCTCCGGCGTCAGCTGGTTGCCGTACATCCGCTTGTAGTTCTCCTCAGCAAAGTAAAGAGAACGGTTGTAATCACGGAGGGAGATGGTCTCGCCGTTGACGCGAGCCGCATAGCCCTGCTCGGGCGCGCCGCCGCGACGCGCGCCGCCGAGGCCCATGTCGAGAAAAACGAAGCCGAAGATGAATGCGGCCACTACCGCAATGAGGATCCACTTCAGCCTGTGGAAGCTGTCACGCATGACTCTGAGCATTGAAGAGCACCTTTCGCGACCGGAGTTGGTCGGATACCTGTGAAAAAGCGACGCAGTTTACCTATTCCAGAGAAACACGCGCAAACCTTCGCATCGTGCTATAAAGATCAGCGTTTTTGGTAATGGCTAAGCGTAAGAGCGCTAACGGCGCAGACATCGACTGGTATCTGATCTCAATCGACCGCCTCAAGCAGGTCGGATTGATCGTGCTCGTCCTGCTTCTCGCTGGCGCAGCCTACTGGTTTTACCAGAAAGAGAAAGGCAACCCGCGAAGCAATGCAGAGTCGGCGATCGCGGACGCCCGTCAGGCCCTGAACGCTCTGGCTGCCTCCAAGGATTTCGGAGCCCATCGCAGCGAGTTCGATCGTGCCCAGCGGAAGCTCGACGAGGGCAATGCCCTTTTCGCCGCTACGAAATTCCAGGAGGCGCAGGGAGCAGCCGTCGAGTCGCAGACGATCAGTCGCGCCGCGATCAGTGGAGGCAATGAGCCGGAAAACGCGGCCCAGTTCCTCACGGTCGAGGGAAACGTCAGCTTCCAGAAGGGGGCGAGCGGCGACTGGAAGAATGCCGATCCTCGCGTCCCTCTCTTCAATGGCGACTGGGTGAAAACGGGAGACCGCGCTTCCGCAGAGCTCATTTTCTCCAACGGGTCGGTTTACACCGTCGGACCGAACGCGCTGCTGGAGATCTTCTCGGCGATCAATCCGATGACCAGCAAGAAGACGAACGCGGTCCAGATGCAGATCGGTTCGGTGGAGGTCGCCACCAGTGACGACGCCTCCGCGGTCCGCACACCGGGCAGCCAGGTCATGATCGACTCCGAATCCACGACCCAGATTGGCGTCGACCCATCCAAAGCCACGTCAGTCATGAACACTCGCGGTACGGCGGCCGTCGTTTCCACTGCTGGCGGAGACTCGGTCAAGCTGGTGACGGGCGACAAGATCAGCGCCACGCCAGCCGGGACGCTCTCCGAAGTCAGAAAGCTGATTCTCGCTCCTGCGCTGACCGCGCCGGCGGACAACCAGGTATTTCAGGTCACTCCCGACTCCAAGATCGACTTTGGCTGGGCCCCGCAGCCCGGCGCGGGCAATTACCTCATCCAGGTCTCTCGTTCGCGCCTTTTCAGCACCCTGGAGATCAACTCGAAGCGAGCCAAAACGACTGCCTCCGCCCGGGTCACGGCAGAAGGGGCATTCTACTGGCGCGTTGCATCAATCGGTTCGGATGGAGAGGTGGGGCCGTTCTCGTCCTTCCGCCGCTTCCGGGTGAGCGGCAGCGGCAAGGGCTCGGCCACATCGAGTGCAGACAGCACCGCTCCCGTACTCCAGCTCAGCAAGCCTTACTCGATCGGGGGACCGTTCTTCATGATTGAGGGGACCACCGAACCAGGCGCAACGGTCTTCATCAACGACGAAGAAGTTGACGTCGAGTCGAGCGGCCATTTCAAGAAACTAGTCAGCTTCAACAAGGTTGGACCGAACTCGGTCGTGGTCAAAGCAGTCGATCCAGCCGGCAACCAGGCAGTCAAATCCGAGACCGTCCTCGTCGAAGAGTAGCCCCTCCCTCGCGCAGCATCGCTGCGTGCCACGCCGTCGGGGCAAGTCTTTTGCACCGGCAGCGATTGGCCCCTACACTCAAAAAGGAAGCAAACACGGATGGCAGTCAAATCTCTCCTGTCGATGTTCTCGAACGACCTCGCGATCGATCTCGGAACAGCGAACACGCTCGTATACGCCAAGAACAAAGGGATCGTCGTGCGCGAACCGTCGATCGTCGCAGTCAACAAGATCAACAACAACGTCGAGGCAGTCGGCAAGGAAGCGAAGGAGATGCTCGGCCGTACGCCGGGAAATATCGTCGCGATCCGGCCGATGAAGGACGGCGTCATTGCCGACTTTGAGGTGACCGAGAAGATGCTCGCTTACTTCATCAAGAAGGCGCACGGCCGCTCCTTCCTCGTGAAACCGCGCATCGTGATCTCGGTTCCCTCCGAGATCACCCAGGTCGAGAAGCGGGCCGTCAAGGATTCCGCGCTCCGCGCTGGAGCAACCGAGGTTTACCTGATCGAGCAGGCAATGGCTGCCGCAATCGGGGCCGGTCTGCCGATCACCGACCCGACCGGAAACATGATCGTCGACATCGGTGGTGGCACGACGGACGTGGCCGTGATCTCACTGGCGGGCATCGTCTACTCCCGTTCGGTCCGTGTGGCCGGAAACGAGATGGACGACGCGATCATCCAGTACATCAAGCGCAAGTACAACCTGCTCATTGGTGAGCGCACTGCCGAACAGATCAAGATGGAAATCGGCTCCGCCTTTCCGCTCGACGAAGAGATGACCATGGAGATCAAGGGGCGCGACCTCGTCGAGGGCGTCCCCAAGACGCTCGTCGTTTCTGACGAGGAGATTCGCGAGGCACTCTCTGAGACTGTGGCCACCATCGTCGAGGCAGTGCGGGTGGCCCTCGAGCGCACCCCGCCGGAACTCTCTGCCGACATCATGGACAAGGGAATCATCATCGCTGGTGGCGGGTCGATGCTCAAGAACCTCGACCGGCGCCTGCGCGAAGAAACCGGCCTCCCGGTCACGCTTGCCGAAGATCCCCTGGCCTGCGTTGCTCTTGGCACCGGTCAGATGCTCACCGACTTCAACCTGCTGCGCAAAATCTCGATTGAATAGCCGGTTCTAGGGCACCCGGTGCTTCCGGGTGCCCGTTGCGCTCCTCTGGCGCGAAACCTGCTGAGACCGCGGAAGAATATGGCTGTTCCAACGGACGTCATCCCCCGCCGGCCGACACTGCTCTTCATCGTCGTTCTTGCGATGCTCTTTTTTCTGATGAGCTTCAGCAGCAGGACGCGATATGTCGGCGAAACCCGGACGCTCTTCGAGCGCTCAGTGATGACCGTTTTTTCGCCTGTCCCGAAGCTGGTGAACTGGGTTGGTGGTACGGCATCAGACATGTACTACGGCTATCTCGACCAGCGACGCGCAGTCAATGAGAACACCGAGCTGCAGCGCCGCGTCGGTTCGCTCACAACCGAGAATCTGAAATTGCGCCAGTCGGAGAGCGACCTGCGCCGGCTGCGGGGACTGCTCGGGTACACCGAGCAGATCGCCACTGAAACGACCATGGCCCAGGCGATCATGCTCGACACCTCCAGCCGCTTCAAATCGATCATCATCGACCGTGGCTCGGCAGCTGGAATTGAAATTAACGATGCCGTCGTGAACGCAAACGGCTTGATCGGACGGGTCGTTCTCACGACCAACGATCTGGCCAAGGTACAACTTCTCACCGACAGCAACAGCTCGGTGGGAGCACTGGTCGAACGAACCCGTCGCCAGGGAGTGCTCCGTGGTGATGGTTACTCGGGCGGGGCGTTCAACGACGTCCCATCACTGGCCGATGTCCAGCCGGGGGATCGCCTGCTTTCGGCGGGCATCGACGGGATCTATCCAAAAGGCATCCCGATGGCGGTGGTGCTCAAGTCAGATCCCGGTCCTAGTCTGTTCAAAAACATCACGGTCCGGCCGCTCGTCGATTTCGGCACGATCGAGGAAGTCATCGTCATCCACACTCGCAAAATCCCGCAGCAGGTCGTGAGGTACACACCTTGAGGTGGCTTCGGTTCATCGTCGGTCTCCTGATCGCCCTGACTCTTCATTCGCTGCTCGACAGCTTTTTTCCGAACGCTCTGGCGTTCTTCAACCCTTACGTGATTCTCGTGGCCTACTACTCCATGGGCGGTAACATCCTCGGCGCGATCATCGCCGGAGTGGTGGCGGGGCTGGTCCAGGACGCGTTCTCAGGAGCAATCTTCGGGTTGCATGCGTTTGCGCTCACCGTCTGCGCCTATGTGATCGCCTACGTGAATTCGCGCCTGGTGCTTCGGGGCACGATGGCGTTCGGGGCCTGCCTTGCGGGCGCGGTCATCGTGAACGAACTCGTGATCTACATCCTCGTGAACATTCTCGTGAAGCAGCGGATCGAGATGTTCGAACAGGGGCTGCTCGTAAAGACGATCTTCACTCTGCTGTTCGGGATGCTCGTCTACCAGCTCCTGACGCTGTTCCTTCGGGAAGAACCGATCGATGCGACGCGCCGTCCCACGGGATGGTAGGACCCTGATTCCGTAAACAGCCCCCGCGCAGCGCGGCTTTTGCATCACTCATTTCAGTCGGACCACTCCTATGCGCGTATATCGAGACGATCAGAAGTTCCTGCAGTTCCGAATCAACACGGTCCTGTGGGGCATCGTCGGCGCTTTCGTATTTCTGGCCGGCTCCTTCTGGTTCGTCCAGGGAGTCCAGGCCGAGAAATACCGTGGACTCTCCGAGGCCAATGCGCTGCGCGAACTGGTGATCCCGGCGAAGCGCGGCCTGGTGATGGATCGGGCCGGAAAACTGCTCGCTGACAACCAGCCGGCCTACGGCCTCACTCTCGACCGCATCATCATGAAGCCGATCGTCAAGCGTGACGCCCAGCACCGCGCGCGGCTCATCCAGTTCATCAGCGAAGTCCTGGCGATTCCGGTCACGGAAGTGGAAGCCCGTTTCGAGAAAGCGAAGTCAATTCCTCAGTCCCGGCCTTTTGAGATCGCCGAAGACCTGACCATGACCCAGGTCGCGACGATCCAGGCGCAGTCGATGATGTTCCCGGAACTCAACATCACGCCCATCCAGCGCCGTAACTACCCGTACGCCACGATGGCCGCGCACGTTCTCGGCTTCATCGGCGAGGTGAACGACAAGGAACTGGCCCAGCACAAGGAGATGAAGCAGGGCGAGTTGATCGGCAAGCGGGGGGTCGAGCTGATGTACGACCAGTACCTGCGCGGCCGCGACGGCGCACAGTACTGGGAGTATGACGCCGGCGGAAGACGTCTCAGCGAGTTCACGGCCGCACGCAAGAACGCCGTCCCGGGCGACAACGTTTACCTCACCGTCGATTTCGAACTTCAGCGCCGTGCCGAGCAGTACTTCATCGAAAACGAGATGGTAGGTTCTGCCGTGGCGATCGACCCGCGAAACGGGGAAGTCCTGGCAATGGTCTCTTCGCCGGCGTTCAACCCGAACGTCTATTCGAAGCGCTTCACGACCGAAGCGTACAAGACGATCGCCTCGAATCCGTTCAAGATCGAGCTCAATCGCGCCATCCAGGGTCTCTACTCACCCGGCTCGGTCTTCAAGAGCGTCATGGCAGTCGCGGGACTCTCCGACGGTGTCGTGGCGCCTTCCACCACGTTCGGCTGCGGCGGCAGCGGCGTCTTCTTCGGAAGGCGGTTCCGCTGCTGGCGTCGCCAGGGCCACGGCTCGGTGGGAGTGGAGGACGCGCTCAAGGTCTCGTGCGACATCTTCTTCTACAACACCGGCGCAAAACTCGGAGTCGACAAGATCAGCAAGTACGCCCACCAGCTGACATTCGGCGAGATTTCGCAGATCGACCTCGACGGCGAGAAAGCGGGCCTGGTCCCCTCAACTGAGTGGGCGCGGGTCAAGCAGAAGAGGAAGTGGTACCCAAGTGAGACGATCTCAGTCGCGATCGGCCAGGGACCGCTCGTAGTCACTCCCCTCCAGGTAGCGAACATGACCGCTGCGATCGCCAATGGTGGCAAGGTCTTCCAGCCCCACGTCGTCCGGTTCGTCGATCGCGTGCAGCAGGATGGATCGCTGAAACGCTTCAAAGTTCGGCCACGCGTTCTGCATGAAGTGAAGCTCGATCCGCCAGCGCTCGCCGCAGTCCGGCGTGGGCTCTGGAAAGTGGTCAACGAAGAAGGTGGCACCGGCGGAAACTCGCGGATCGAAGGGCTGGGCGTCTCCGGAAAGACCGGTACCGTGCAAGTCATCGCGCAGCACGGGTGGGTCAAAGCGGAAGGGTTGCCGTTCAAGTATCGCGATCACGCCTGGTTCGCTTCGTACGCCCCGGGAGACAATCCCTCCATGGTGGTCGTCGTCTTCATCGAACATGGTGGACACGGTGGAAGTGACGCCGCGCCGCTCGCGAAGCTGCTGTACGAAGCGAAGTTCAAGGATCAGGTCGCGAACACCAGCCTCGATCTCAGCAACCCGGAAACACTGCAGCAGATCAAGGAGGGCGAGCTGCCTCTGCCG
>JBKJVD010000147.1:0-12614 GCA_046590585.1 Thermoanaerobaculia bacterium
AAGAGTTTGTGCTTTCTTCGGCGACGATGGGCCTGCTGACGTCGATCGCGCTGATCGCGTCGGCGATCGGTGGAATCGCTTTCGGCCGACTGGCCGATCAGATCGGCCGCGTGGCGGCGATGAGCCTCAGCATCCTCTGCTATTCACTCGCAACCGGCGGTCTCGCGTTCTCGACGACGCTCGGCCAGCTGATTTTCTGGCGCGCGCTGGTCGGCATCGGGATGGGAGGCGAGTGGTCGTGCGGCTCAGTGCTCGTTGCCGAAAGCTGGCCGGCTGAACATCGGGCCAAGGCGGTGGCGATGATGCAGTCGGCCTGGGCGATCGGCGCGCTGGCTGCGGCCGGCCTTTCCGCCCTGATCCTGGAGCCATACGGCTGGCGGCGTCTCTTCATCATCGGCGCCCTTCCCGCGGTTCTCGCGTTCTTCGTTCGCCGCGGTGTGGAAGAACCGGAGATCTGGAAGAACTCGAGAACCCTCCGGACCACTCGCCCGCGACCGGCGCTCCGAACCTTCACGCGTCGCATCCTTCTAGGCTCGATCCTTTCGAGTTGTGTGCTTGTCGCTTACTGGGGACTCATCACCTGGCTACCCACGTTCCTTTCGACCTCTGCGAGCGGCGGCGGCGCCGGCCTGTCACTGACCAAATCGGCGCGCTGGCTGATCCTGCTGCAACTCGGCGCATTTGCCGGCTACCTCTCGTTCGGCTGGTTCGCCGACCGTCTCGGACGCCGGCCTGCGTTTACGATGTTCATGGCGGGCGCCACGATCGTCGTTCCGCTCTACGCGTACGCCGCGAACGACGCGCGCGTGCTGCTGCTCGTCGGTCCGCTGCTCGGCTTCTTCGCGCATGGGTACTTTTCCCTGTTCGGGACACTGCTCTCCGAACTCTTTCCCACCGAGATCCGCGCCACCGCACAAGGCCTCTGCTACAACGTCGGACGCCTGGTGGCCGCCGCCTCGCCGTTTCTCATCGGCGCCGCCATCGATGCAGGCGGATTCCGGGTGGCACTCGCGTCCATGGCGCTCTTCTTCGCCATGGCTGGCGGCATCATCTGGCTGCTCCCTGAAACCAAAGGAACGGAACTGGTGTCTGCCGGATGACGATCGATCTGAGCTGCGACCTCGGCGAGGCCACCGATGCCGCCTCGCCCGCGGTGGAACGAGAGATCTGGCCGCTCATCACCGCGGCGAATATCGCCTGCGGAGGTCACACCGGCGACGACGCTTCAATGCGCCGTTCCGTGCGCCTCGCACTCTTACATGGCGTTGCGATTGGCGCGCATCCTTCCTATCCCGATCGCGAGCACTTCGGACGGCGGTCGATGCAACTCGACCCGGCGATCCTGTTGCAATCGCTCGCCGGCCAGATCGCTGCACTGGCCAGGATCTGCGAGGAAGAACGGGCCGATCTCCGTCATGTGAAACCACACGGAGCGCTCTACAACGACGCTCATCACGACGAGCAGGTCGCGCGGATCATCGTGCAGGCCTGTCTCCAGCATCGGGTGGCGATCGTTGCCACTCACGGTTCCGCGGTGGAGCGCGCGGCGCGCGCGGCCGATTGCGCCGTGATCGAAGAGGGATTCGCAGACCGGCGCTATCGAAGCGATGGCTCGCTGCAGCCTCGTTCGGAAGCCGGCTCGCTGCTGCTCGACCTCGATGACGCAGCCGCTCAGGCGCTGCAACTCGCCACGCGGCAGACCGCGATTGCGGTTGATGGAATCGAAATCGAACTCCCCTGCCAGACCATCTGCATTCACTCCGACATGCCGAACGCCGCCGAACGACTCGTGCGCATCCGGGAGGCCCTGCTGTCCGCCGGCATCGTGCCGTCGCCGAGAGGGATGTCATGACCGTGACCGTGACCCTGCGCCGCGCAGGAGATCGAGGAGTGCTGGCCGCGATCGAGGGCGCGGTCACGTCGGGCATCCTGAGGGCCGCCTCACGGGCGCTTCAGGACGAGTTTGCTCCGGGAGCCATCGTGGCCGGACATTCCAGTCTCCTCATGCTTTTCGATGGCCCGCCTGAACTGAAAGGGGCCACCATCGAGCTGGACCTCCACGACGATGATCCGCTGCACACAACGGTCAGGCGTCACCAGGTAGAAGTTTCGTTTTCATCCGATCACGCCCCGGACCTCCCTGAGGTCCTGGCGCTCCTCCGTCTCTCGAAGGAGGACTTTCTGCGCGAACTCTCCGCGTGCGAGCTTCGCGTTCGCTTCGCAGGTTTCCGCCCGGGCTTCGCCTACCTCGATGGCTTGCCGGAGTCCTGGGATCTTCCACGCAGGCCGACGTCCCGCACCCGCATCCCGCGCGGCTCCCTGGGGCTGGCTGCAGGAATGGCGGGATTCTATCCAGACGAATCGCCGGGCGGATGGAACATCGTCGGCCAGACTTCGCAGGCGTTCTGGGATCCGGTCAGCGCCCGGCCTTCCCTTCTTTCACTGGGGGACGTCGTCCAAATCCAGCCCGTTGACACGCTCACACCCGCAGTCGTTCCGCTCTACCCGGCGGCGCCCTCTGCCGCGAAACTCGTGGCGACGTGCATCACCTCCGGCCAGCAGACCCTGATCGTCTCGCTGCCGGACATTCGCCGGTATGAACACTCGCTCGCTCCAGGAGGCGCATTTGATCCCGGCCTCGCCGCCCGGGCGAATCAGCGCGCGGGAAATGCGTCGCACGCAACCTTGCTCGAGTGCACGCTGGTAGGGCCGGAGCTTCGGTTCGAAATCGATTGCCGCGTGGTATGGGAGGGAGCATCTGTCGCGTGGGAAAGGAACCATCAGCCCGTCGCTGGAACCGAGATCGCGATGCGACGCGGCGACCTCCTTCGAATCGGACGCCTCCTGTCCGGCCTTCGTGGCTGGCTGGCGTTCTCCGGCGGAGGTCTGCAGCCAGCGGGCGAAGCCTACATGCTCGCACCAAGGCGCCTCGCGAGCGGCGCCTCACTCCGTCGCGGCACGGCGACCGGACCATCCAGCGATCCAGCCCCGATCCAGCCCCGCACCCAACCGCACGAACTCGGGGTCGCTCGCGGTCCGCACGACCTCGATGAGCACCTGATTCGGGAGCTTCTCGAAGATGAGTGGATCGTGTCTCGATCACTCGATCGCACCGGCATCCGGTTGCAACCAACACGATCCCACATCGCCGCCCCAGCATCGATCCCCAGTACCGGCATGCAGTTCGGAACCATCCAGCTGCACCCGAACGGTGAACTCGTCCTGATGGGACCAGATCACCCCATCACCGGCGGCTACCTGCAGCCGGTGACCATCCTCAGCGGCGACCTCTGGAAGCTCGCGCAGTTACAGCCAGGAGAGAGGGTGAAGCTGAATGTTGAATGCTGAATGCTGAATGTTGAATTGGGAGACGCTTCGGGGTCGGGGTCGTTCGACCGATGAAGGTAGAAAGCCTGATGTTGAACTCGCAGACCAAGCCGATCCACCCCACTTCTCCATTCAGCATTTGGTCCATTGAAGTACGATTCGCGAATGATTGAAACCGGACAGAAGTTTCCTGACTTTGCTCTCGACAACCAGGACGGAAAGAGCGTCAAGCTCTCCGACTTTGCAGGCAAGTGGCTCGTCGTTTATGTCTACCCGAAGGACGACACCCCTGGCTGCACGATTCAAGGGAAATCGTTCACCGCCACGAAGGAAGACTTCGAGCGCGCGAACATTGAAATCCTCGGACTGAGCCAGGACGATGTGGCTTCACACAAGGATTTCTGCAACAAGTTCAGCTTCACGATCGACCTGCTCGCCGATCCTGATGCGACGCTGCTCCATGCCGCAGGCGTCACCCAGTCGGATTGGCAGGGGACGAAGTACTGGGACCGCACCACGTTCGTCATCGACCCGACCGGCGTCGTGCGCAAGGTCTACACGAAGGTGCAGCCGCAGGGTCACGAGGTGACCTTGCTCCACGACATCAAGGAAATGCAGTAGGCAGGATTGATCCGCGGGGCCGGATGCTGGTTCCTCGGGTTCCTGGGTTCCTCGGGTTCCTCGGCGAAGATCGAGGAACCCGAGGCGGTGCTCAAGCCCGGGCCAGTCGCACCCGGGTCAGGCGGGCTGCTGCTCGCCACCCTCGTCTCGCTTCCCGGAGGTGCTGCCGCGCAGTCTGTCGGGCACTGGATACCGTGCGTGCGTTCTCATCTGCCTGCTGGCGCCATAACGTCAGCGCGGTCTCGAGATGCGTGCGTGCTTCCGCAATGTGCCGGCGGATGTCATCCGCAGTCTGGCCATCAGCTCCGGCAAGGTGCGGCTCGATCGCACGCAACTCCGCATGCATCCTCGCCTGTTCAACCTGAGGCGGCGAGGCCGAACGCAGGTCACTGGCCAGCCCCACTCCGCGCAGCGCGGCGATGAACCATTTGGCCGGATCCCAGTGATACCAGCGGATTCCGTTGCGGAAGTCTGCCGGAAAACGGTGGTGGAAGCTGTGGTAACCCTCGCCGAGTGTCAGGAGTGCAACGCCCCAGTTGTCGCGCGCCGAGACCTCGGCGTTGTAGGTCGGCTTCCCGATGTAGTGGGCGAGCGAGTTCACGAAGAACGTCGTGTGATGGATGACCGCGAGGCGAAGGAATCCTCCCCACAACAGTCCGGCGAGCGGGTCGCCGAACATCGCCCCGATCAGCGTCGGCAGGCCGAAGCCGACCCCGATGAGAAGGAAGCGGTACCAGCGGTTCTGCCATTGCACGATCGGGTTCTTCAGCAGGTCGACCGCGTTCGACTCAGCGTCGGGAGCATCGTGCCGGTAGAAGACCCAGAGCACGTGCGCCCACCAGAAGCCGCGCTGGATGTTGTACGGGTCCCAGTCACGATCGACGTACTGGTGATGAATCCGATGACTCGACGACCACCAGAGGATGGAGTTCTGCGCGGCCATCGCCCCGAAGATCGCGTAGAAGACCTGGACTGGCGCCGAGGCTTCGTAGCTCTTGTGCGAAAAGAAGCGGTGATACCCGGCGCAGATCGACATCCCGACGGCCGCGTACATCCCCAGAAACAGAAGCAGCATCCAGGCGTGAAACCCCTGGTACCAGGTGTACAACGCCGTCCCCAGCACACCGATGATCGGTGTGAGGATCAGAAAGTACATGGTGATGTAGTCGATGCCCTTAGCGCGTACGTCACGATCTTTCGACGAGTCGGTTGTGGTCATGATGCTCTCCGGTCGATTCTAAGGAACGCGCGCGCGAAGGGATCGCTTGCGCGTTAGTCGAATTTCTGTGCGATTCACAACATAACTCACCCTGCATGGATTGCACTCCAACGTTTCCGGAATGCTCACCGGCGGACGGGACCGCAAACACGGGACCGAATGGACTGGGCGTGCTGCGAAAAGAGGCTGGCGGGCGTCCCCGCCCGTCGTGCGCCGCAGCGCACTGCTCTCGTGCATCTCACGCGGCACGAACCAACGTCGCCGCGCTTTGCACGGGCGAGACGCCCGCGAGCCTCAAGTTCAGCATTCAACATTCAGCATTCAGCATTCCGCACTTCCCATCCATACTCCCTGCACCATGACCCAGCACGCAAACTCCTCCAGTTCCCCTGACCCTGGCCTCGAGCCTTCGCATGCCGAGCGGGCTCGAACACTTCTGGTCAGCGAGAGGTTGGGCACACTGGCCACGCACTCGCAGCGTCATCCCGGCTGGCCGTTCGCCTCAGTCATGCCGTATGCGCTGGAGAGCGGAGGCGCTCCGATTTTCCTCGTCAGCGGCATGGCTCTCCATACGCAGAACCTGATTGCCGATGCGCGAGCAAGCCTGCTGGTGATGCAGAGCGGTGCGGACACGGATCCTCTCGGTGCGGCGCGCGTCACCCTTCTCGGCCGCGCGAGCCGGATCGCAGAGTCGTCCGACTCGCTGCGGGCGCTCTACCTCGAGCAGCACCCTTCGGCAAAGTACTGGATCGACTTCTCCGATTTTTCGTTCTTTCGTCTCGAGGTCGCCGACATCTATTTCGTCGGAGGCTTCGGAGTGATGGGATGGGTCACCGAGTCCGACTACCGATCCGCCGAGGCTGACCCGCTCGTCGACAGCGCCTCACAGATCATCGAACACATGAACGCAGATCATGCCGAGGCGCTGCGTCAGATCACTCGCGTAATCGGCAACCTCGAAGCGGAAGAAGTCTCCATGGTCTCCTGTGACCGCCTCGGCTTCGTCGTACGTGCCCGCACCAGCTCCGGGATGAAAGGAGCCCGCATCCAGTTTCCCGAGCCTGTCACTTCGAAAGAAGAAGTGCGACGCGTACTGGTGGAGATGACGCGCAAGGCTCGCGACGCGTAGGGACAAGCCTCCCATCACTCATCCCTCAGGGAACGGGAGTATGCTCGCCACAACTCCCCCTTCTCCAGGATCCCCGGTTCTCCAGCGCGTCCATCCCATGACCTGCCCCGCCAGGCAACGAAGACAAGGAGACACGATGACCCGCTCCATTTCCGGCCGCGTCGCGCGGCACTTCGTACTGCTCACCTGCGCTTTCCTCCTCGCTCCCTCGCTTCTCGGGTCCAGTCATCGCGAGGCGCTCGCCATCCTCAACGAGCCTTGTGCCGACAACACCGACACATTCGCATGGGTTTCGGACGGCGCGCACGACAAGCTCTATCTGGTCATGAACTTCAATCCCCTCCACGAGCCGGGACAGGGGAATCAGGGTCTGCGCGCGTGCAGCGGCTATCGTTACGAGTTCCACATCGGCAAGGGGACGAGCCTGCGGGACGAAGCGGTCTATCGGGTCGAGTTCCGCCTCAACCTGGCCTCGGAAGCTGCACCGTCAGCCGCTGATGCTCTGGGTGGAGGCAACGAGTTGCTCTGGCAGCTGACCGGCGGCACGGAAGTCATGACCGTGACTCGCCTCCTGGCGCCGGGGAGAGCCGACCCGCTGCTGATCGGCGAGAACCTCCCGGTCCTCCCCAACAATCACGGGCCACAGACCGACCGTCTCGTCTATGGACTCGGAGCGTTCAAGGGCTACGACAGCGGCGACCCTTCCAGCCGCCAGGACGCGCTCTACGATCAGACGTTCGTCGACTCCTACATCAAGACTCTCAGTAATGGCGCACGGATCATCGCAGGTCAGTTTGACGATCCCTACCAGCTCGATGAGAAGGGCATCTTCGATCTCGTCAACCTGGGCCGGGCCGACCTCGGCGGAATTACCGGAGCGCGCACCACGCCGATCGAAGACGTCTTCACGGGGTTCAACGTTTTCTCGATCGCGCTGGAGATTCCGACCGCGGAGCTTTTCCCCAACGGAATCCCTCACAACACTCAACTCGTCAGCACTTCAACTGACGCTCTCCTTCGCGTCTGGACTCGCATCACCCGTCCCGCAACGCAGACCGTCGATCCGTCCAACCTCATCACGGGACTGCGCGGCTCGGGCAACTACGTGCAGGTTGGACGCAACGCGCTGCCGCTCTTCAATGCAGGCCTCGTCGGAACGCAGCGACAGACGATGTATCTCCGCAGCGATCCGATGAAAGACGTCACGCGGTTCGGGGCGGACATCCTGTTTCCTGTCCTTGTCCGCGACCTCGAGGCTCTCGGCGTCTACAAGGCACTCGGTGTTCCCGCCTCAGCGGTCACGACACTGAAGGGTCCGCGCCTCGACATCATCAACGCCATCAATCTTGGACGGCCGATCGCCGTGGCAGACGGCAGCACGGGTGACGTGATCACGCTCGATGCCTCGATCAATTCGCAGTTCCCGAACGGACGCCGTCTCGGCGGGGGAACGCGATCGACCCGGCACCAGGTCAACGTCAACACAGTCCTCATCAGCCTGATCGCTGCAGGCGATCCCGCGGCAGGACTTGCGAAAGGCGTCGAGGATAACGACAAGGCCTTCCTCACGCGCTTCCCGTTCCTTGCGCTCGCGCACAACGGACTGCTTCAGGGACACGGAGGGACGAACCTGACACCGGTTCCCGACATCCCCAATCCATCAACTCCGCAGCCCTGAACCACCGCGATCGAGAGGAGAACCACGATGAACCGACTCACCCATGCGATTCTCGCTGCCGCCCTGACTCTCACGGCGTTCAGTGCTGTTGCGCAGCCGCACCTCGTGCCCCTCAGTTTCGCCAGCGACTTCCAGACTGTCCCGGTCATGGGCAACACGCCGGGCGCAAACAACTCGCGATTCCAGACCTATGTCTCGATCCTGAATCCAACCAGTTCCGCGTTTGTCGTCGACGTCGTGTTCTACGAGGCTTCAGGAGTTGCGCACAACGCCACGATCTCCCTCAACCCCGGGCAGTTGAAGACCTACGCGAATTTCCTCGAGGAAGTCTTTGCCTTCACCGGCGGCGGCGGCGCGACGTTCCGCGCTTCCGACTCGGCCGGCGGCCAGCGCAACAACCGTTTCATCCTCGACGTCGAGGTCTACACCACCGGCACGCGGTACAGCACGTCGGTTCCGACGGTCGAATTCCCCGGAACGAATTCGCCGGCCTACAGCGCCGGAATCACCGTCGATTCGACTGCGCGAACCAACATCGGCTGCTTCAACCGGAGCGGCGTAGCAAACGCGATCAAGGCCACCGTCTACAACCAGAGCGGGACCACGGCTGTGGGGACGTTCACACTGAACCTGGCAGCGAACGGCTGGGGGCAGACGCCGATCACGTCAGCAGTCACGGAAGGGTACGTGAAGTTCGAACCGGCCGAGGCGGCCGCGTGCTACGCCGTGGTCGTCAACAATGTGACGAATGACGGGAAGTTCGTGTCGGCAGCGGACTATTCGCCATAAGGCGAATAGTCATTGCTACCGCCCCCGCAATGGTCTGGACGCGCGTTCGCGGATCGTGCGTTTGAAGCTGCGTAATCCAGCGTTATCCTGTCGGCATGTGCCGGAACATCAAGACGCTTTTCAACTTCGAACCGCCAGCCACTGAAGATGAAGTTCGCGCGGCCTGCCTTCAGTTCGTCCGGAAGATTTCAGGATTCACGAATCCGTCGAAGGCAAACGAGGCGGCATTCGATCGGGCCATCGAGCAGGTGACTGCGGTCGCTCGGGAACTCCTCGATGCTCTCGTGACGACCGCTGAACCGCACGACCGCGAGGTCGAGGCCGCGAAAGCAAAGGCTCGCAACGCCGAGAGATTCGGCCGGGCCTGACCGGGCCCCCCTCCGCGTCCGGAGGTTTCCCCAAAGCGGCGGCGTTGCGCAGGCTTCCTGCGATCGGTCCCACGTTGTCGCGCGCCACGATGGCGACCTTCTCGAGGGCGATTCCTGGGAGTTCCTCGGGAGGCGCGGGCCACCGGCTGACCTGTCCCCCCTAGGAACCGCCTTACCGGGGTTTTTCTCCGCGCGCCTTGCCCCGGGCTGCGTGTCGTCCTTCTCGCGAGGTCTCGGTGAAGGCCATGGCGCGGTCGATCCATTTCCGCAGTTCCTTCGGCTCGCTGGCGAAGGTGGCGGGAACGATGACGTACTCGGGCATCACTTTTCCGGGGAGCGGCTCGAACGGCATGCCTCCCATGTCGATGAGTTGCTTCCGGTCCGCTTCGGAGAGGCGGATGAACAATCCGGAAGAATGCAGACCTGCGGTGAGGCTTCCGCGGCGGAACAGGCAGAGGTAACCGTACCGCTCCTTCCGCTCCACGTTAGGAATCTCTTCCATCACGCGCTCGAACGCCTGCTCCCATCGCGCTGCTGCTGGTCTCCACTTCGTGCTCATGGACCGAGAGTATCGCGATTCCAATGCTGGCGTGCGCACGCACTCCTCAGATGCACTTCGCCAGGTACGGCGCGGTCCTGCTTCCTCGGGCGTTCGCGAAATAGCACGGGGGACCTGAAACGACGACGCGCCCTCCTGCCTCGCCTGCGCCAGGTCCGATGTCGATGACCCAGTCGCTGGCGGCGTCGTGCATACGGAGCCACCGATTCGAGGCAGCGCCTCCGTGCCTCCGCGTAAAGCGTCCCGAAAGCGAGCGACGACTTGCCCGATCCGGAGACGCCGGTGAAGACCACGAGCGCATCGCGGGAATGTCGAGATCGACGTTCTCGAGGTTGTGCTCCCGCGCTCCGCGTACATGGACGAATCGATCGTTGTCTTGCCGGATAGTCATGGGTTTTGTTCGTTCGAAAGCGAAAGAGAGAAGGCAAGAAGGAGGCCGGGATCTGCGGTCCATTGTCCTGGTCCGGACCGTTTTGGGTCATCCACCTGTATGATGCTCCCTTCTGTTGAGCCGTCGGGGCCGGGCAGAAACGACGCCGCCCCGCTCTCACCTCCGGACCCGAGGCACTTTGCCCGTTGCCTTTCCCCTCACATCGAACGAATACGAAACAGGACTAACAATGCCATTCAACACCTTCGGCCTTCACGCCGACCTCCTGCGCGGAATCAAGGAACTGGGTTTCCAGCGTCCCACTCCGATCCAGAACGACGCCATTCCCCCTGCCATGGCAGGGAAGGACGTCCCTGCCTGCGCCATGACCGGCAGCGGCAAGAGCGCCGCATTCCTGCTGCCGATCCTTCACCGCCTGATGTCGAAAAAGCGCGGGACGACACGCGCACTCATCCTCACCCCGACCCGCGAGCTTGCCGCACAGATTGACGAGAACCTCCGCGACCTCGCGGTGCACACCCCACTGTCGGGTGCTGCGATCTACGGCGGAGTCAGCATGGGTCCGCAGGAGCATGCCTTCCGCAGCGGTGCCGACGTCCTCGTCGCCACGCCGGGACGCCTGCTGGATCATTTTCAGTATCCCTACGCGAAGCTCGAAGGTCTGGAGATCCTGGTCCTCGATGAGGCCGACAGGATGCTCGACATGGGTTTCCTCCCCGACATCCGCAAGGTGATCAAGCGCCTCCCGCCGAAACTGCAGACGCTCTTCTTTTCGGCCACCATGCCGACGGCGATCGGCGTGCTCGCGAAGGAGATGCTGAGAAACCCGGTATCGATCGCGATCGAACGTCAGGCGATGCCTGCCACTGGAATCACCCAGGCGGTCTTTCCCGTATCACACGACGTGAAGCTGATGCTCCTCGCAACGCTTCTCGAGCGGCGCGAGATCCAGAACGCGATCGTCTTCACGCGGACCAAGCATCGCGCCAATCGCCTGTTCGAGCAGCTCGAGCGGATGAAGGTGAACGTCGCACGCATTCACGGCAACCGCAGCCAGGCGCAGCGCATCGAAGCGCTGGCCGGGTTCAAGGCCGGCCGTTATCGGATCCTGGTGGCCACGGACATTGCGGCGCGCGGGATCGACGTCGAGGCTCTGTCTCACGTCGTGAACTTCGACGTGCCGGCCATGCCCGAGGATTACATCCATCGCGTCGGCCGCACCGCGCGCGCCGAAGCGACGGGTGACGCGTTCACCTTCGTGGCGCCGGACGAGGAGACCGACCTGCGCGCAATCGAACGCGCAATCGGAAGGCGACTCCCCCGTGTGACCGTACCCGACTTCGACTACTCGCAGAAGGCAGCGGAAAAACTGGAGATCCCGATCCAGGAGCGGATCGCCGCCATTCGTGCGCGCAAGTCTGAGGATCGCGCACGCGCCAAGGCAAAGCTCGAGCGGAAAGCAGGTGGCGGCACTTCCGCGCCGGCACGCTCGACGTCACGCGCCTCCGGCCCAACCTCACGCAGCACCGGCAGCCCGGCGCCTCGCCGCGCTGAGGGTGCTGCGTCTGCACGTCCGCCATCGCGGGCCGCAGCGCGTCCAGGAACTGCGTCGCGACCAGCAACTCCGCGTGCCGCTGCACCACGCCCCACCAGGCCGCGTCCGTCCGCAACCGGCGCACCACGACACACCTCCGCTCCAGCTCCGGCTCCCGCTGGAAGCAACCCGCATGTGCGCGATCACCGCAAGCCCGTCAGCGACACGCCGAGCACCACGACTCCGGCGCCGCGACGCCGGCGCTGATTCCGCCCGCAGGAGCGCTCGATCGCGGGCGCTCCTGCATCCTTATCCGACGTCGCTTTCAAGCCGCAGCGTGGAGAATGGTTCATGCTCCTAAAACGCGCCCTTCTCTGGATCGGACTGTCGATGCTCACCGGCGTCATCGGCGGGCTCGCATCACTCGATGCTGCAACGTTCTATGCACAACTGGATCGCCCTTCATGGGCTCCCGCCGCTTCGCTGTTCGGGCCGGTATGGACGCTGCTCTATCTGATGATGGGCGTGGCCGCGTTGCTCGTCTCGCGGAGCGGGCATGAAGGATCGCATCGCGCCCTCACCCTCTTCGCCTTTCACCTGCCGGTGAACGCGCTCTGGAGCTGGCTCTTTTTCTACTGGAAAAGCGGATCGGGCGCATTCGCCTGCATCATCGTCCTCTGGCTGATGATCGTCATCGTGATCGTTCTCTTCGCGCGCATTCGTCCAATCTCCGCGGCGCTGATGGTTCCCTACTTGGCCTGGGTCACCTTCGCTCTCGCGCTCAACTACGCGATCTGGCAACGGAACCCGCTGCTGCTGAGCTGAGCGACGGCGAGCTAGCCGAGACCAGAAGGCAGAAGGCAGAAACCAGAAGAGAACGAGACGTGAGAAAAGAGGCGGGACGCGTTGAGCCTTACTCCGGTTCAGCTCCAGGCAACCCACTTCGTTTCTAACTTACTGAATCCTAACTTCTAACTTCTAGTTTCTGGTTTCTGGTTT
>JBKJVD010000084.1:0-11539 GCA_046590585.1 Thermoanaerobaculia bacterium
CGCAGCGACATGGGTGGCAACTGGACAGCGGCCCCCGTGTTCGCAGCACGGAACGACGGACACGGCGCGTTTACGGATGCAACCAGTGGTGTCTTCTCTGAAAATCCACCTCGCAGCATTGCCGCTCGCGATTACGTAGTGGGCGATTTCACGGGCGACGGACGGAGCGACTTCTTCGTCGCTGATCAGGGTCCGGATAGGCCCCCGTTCGAAGGCGGTCCGAATCTGCTGCTCGTTCAGGATGCGACAGGCCACGTGATCGACCGCAGTGGCTCTCTCCCCTCCAACCAAGGATTCACTCACTCAGTAGCCGCCGCCGATTTCGACGGTAACGGCAGCATCGATCTGTACACCGGCGATATATGTTGTGCCGGTAATCCGACGCTACTGATCAACGACGGAACGGGTGTTTTGCGCGCTGAACCCTGGCGACTGCCGGAGAAGGTAACCACCCGCACGACGACATATGCGGGCTCGCTCGCTCTCGACGTTGATCGCGATGGTGACGCTGACATCGTCCTCGGTACCGGGGGCGGTGATCCACGCGAGGCGTTGCTACTGAACGATGGCACCGGACGATTTTCCTTCGCGCCCACGAACGCTATGCCGGAACGTCCGACGTCATTTCGGGGACTTTCTACGAATCTTCGTTCGGCTGATTTCGACAACGACGGATCGTTAGACATCGTGCTGCGATACGAGACGGGCGACCCCTCCACAGGACAGCTCGTTTTGCTCCTGAACAACGGCAATGGCACGTTCCGCAACGCCACCGATCGGATACCGCGATTGGGGACGACCGAATTGAATTACACCGGAATCGGGTGGCCACATCCGGTGGATGTGAACGGCGATGGCCTGGTCGATCTCATCGTCGAGGGAGGGGATGGGAACCCCGTGCCGCGTCTTCTCATCAACACTGGCGTGGCGTTCATGGATGTCAGCGAAGTGCTTCCGATGAACCTGCTGGGTAACTCGATTCTGCCTGGTGACCTGGATGGTGACGGCCTGGTCGATCTGCTGCGCCTCGGCGGCCCGGCCCTCACTGTGGTGAAAGGAACGAAGCGGTTCCCCTTGAACTTGATTCTTGCGCTACCGCGCAGGCGGAGCTCGCGTCATTAGTGACGCAAGTGGCTGGTCCGAGCGTTCGCGCATCCCCGGCTGAAGCCGGTGGCTCTAAAAAATCCCGTTACCCGCAGCGGCGTCGGAATCGTTGCGCCGATTTCGTTCACCGCGCACGCATCCTTCGCCGATAATCATCAAGCCTGCAAGTTGAACGGAGCCCGTCCTTGTCCTCAGATGCCCCCGATGATCGACTTGAACCCGGCGTTCCAGGGGAGCGCCGCGCACGATCGACGGAAGACTCCTCGCCGAAGCCGGAGGTCGAGGACCTTGCGTTTCAGGATGACCTCACGGGTCTGAAAAACCGGCGCTTCGTTCATCGGCTGCTCACCAGCGACTGGCAATCATTCATCGCGAGCCATCCCCAGGTTTCGTTCGTTGTCATCGATCTCGACGGGTTCAAGGCAGTCAACGACCGCTATGGCCATCGCGCGGGTGATGAAGTGCTGCGCGTCGTAGCTCGCCTGCTGCACCGGAGCTTCCGGGAAGATGACTTCGTGGTGCGTTACGGAGGAGATGAGTTTCTGGTGGTGCTTCCCGGCGCGGGTGAGGAGGCGGCTGCAGCACTCGCAGTGAGGGCGCGCGACGCCGTCGACGGACATGCATTCTCCGAATCTGAAGGTGGGCATCCAATCAACCTGCCGCTGTCGTTCAGCATCGGTGTCGCCACCTATCCGACGCATGGTTCCACCGGCGATGAAGTAATCGAAAAGGCCGACCGGCGTCTCTATCAGGAGAAGCGGCAACGGACCGCGCGCGAAGCCGAATCCCGCCGGCCCCGATTGGCAACCTCGATCTGGCTGCTCGTCGTTGCGATTCTGATTTCGGTCGGCGCCTATTCCACATGGACGCGTACCAGGCCTCGAATCCTGACCCCAGCCGAGGCGCCGATCGCGGCAAGACGGGCCGTTGCCGTTCTTGGTTTCCGGAATCTTTCCGGTCGTTCCGACACCGCGTGGCTCTCGACCGCCTTTGCTGAGATGCTTTCGTCGGAGCTCGCTGCAGCTGAGACACTCCGCGTCATTCCTGGCGAAGCCGTAGCCCGCACCAGGGTCGAACTGAAAATCCCGGAGAGCGACAGCCTGGCTGCCGACACGCTGGCGCGCCTGCACGCAAGCCTTGGTAGCGACATCGTCGTCGTCGGTTCCTACTTCGCGACGGCATCCAGCGAACGAAGGCAGATCCGGCTGGACGTTCGTCTTCAGGATGCTGCGGGCGGCGAATCGCTCGGGGCGATCTCACAGACAGGGACTGAGGCTGAACTGCTTCCGCTCGTCGCACGAACCGGCCTGGCCCTCCGTCAGAAGCTCGGCGTCACGATTCTTCCCGCGCGCGCCGCAACCACGCAGGCCGCGATGCCTGCGAGTCGCGACGCGACGCGACTGTATGCAGAAGGGCTCACGAAGCTTCGCGGCTTCGATGCTCTCGGCGCACGGGAACTTCTGGAACAGGCCATCGCCGCTGCCCCAGGCTCGCCGCTCGCCCACTCCGCGCTTGCCGAGGCCTGGGCGGTTCTGGGCTATGACCTCCGTGCGCGTGATGAGGCAAAGAAGGCGTTCGAGCTTTCGGCGATCCTTCCTCGCGAAGAGCGGCTGCTGGTGGAGGCTCGCTACCGCGAGAGCTCCCATGAATGGCAACGCGCGATTGAGCTCTACCAGACCCTTTTCCGATTTGCTCCGGACAGCCTCGAGTACGGATTAGCGCTGGCCCGGACTCAGCGGCTCTCCGGGAAAGGCCAGAATGCTCGCACCACGCTGGTGGCCCTGCGAAAGCTGCCGCCGCCCGCGGGGAACGATGCGCGGATCGACCTCGCCGATGCTGAGACGGCGGCGGGTTTTGATGAAATCGTTGTCGCCGCGCGGCGCGCCGTGGCCAAGTCCAGACAACAGGGGGCGCGTCTCCTTCAGGCCCGTGCCCGGCTCATCGAAGCGTACGCGCTCGGGGAGAAGAGTGAGTACGTGGCAGCCACTGCGGCCGCCGAGGAAGCCCGCCAGATCTACATCGACGCAGGAGACCGCGACGGCCTGGCAAAAGCGATCAACCGGCTCGCCACGGTGCGGCCGAACCAGGATGATCTTGCCGGTGCGCGAGCGCTGTACGAGCAGGCTCTGGGAATCGCGCGAGAGGTCGGTGATCGTCGCTGGACCGGCCAGATCCTGAATAACACCGCACTCACCTGGTCGGATCAGGGGGACCTCGACCGAGCCAAGCCGCTGTTCGACGAAGCGCTGGCGATCTTTGACGAGATCGGCGCGACCCGGTCTCGAGGCCACGTGCTACTCAACCTCGGCAGGAACCTGAACAGTCAGGGGCACCCGATCGAAGCGCGCGGACTTCTGACGCAGGCGCTCGCCATCTACCGCGAAATCAGCGACGATTCGGGTGTCGTCTACGCATTGAATAACCTCGGCAATTCGGCACACCTCGTCGGAGACCTCGCTGGCGCGGAACGGCTGTACGGTGAATCGCTGCCGCTTTGCCTCGAGCTCGGCGACAAGCGGATCACGTCGTTCACACTCCTCAACCAGGGTGAACTCCTGGAGGCACGGGGCGACCTGGCAGAAGCACGAAAGAAGTATCTCGAAGCGATCGCTATTCGAGATGACATCGGCGTGAAGCTCGATGCTGCAGAGGGGCGGCTCACCCTGGCGCGGCTTGCAATCCTGGAGGGGCAAGCGAAAGCGGCGGAACAGTTTGCACGCCCGGCCCTCGATTTGTTCATCAAGGAGAAAGCCGGATACACCGTTGCGGTGGCGCGGGCGATCCTTGCACAGTCACTCCTGAGTCAGGGGCGTGTTGCTGAAGCAGAGGCAACTCTCGCACCTGCGCTGTCCCCGGGCGTGGTCATGCAGAAAGCGTCTGTGCGCTTTCTCATCGGAACGACCGACGCGCGTGTGCGAGCCCGAATGGGTCGCTCGAGCGAAGCGGTGCGCAAACTCAACGCGCTGGTCGACGAGGCCCGACGCGTACACCTTGCTGAGGAGCAGTTCGAGGCCCGCCTGGCACTCGGCGAGGTTGAGTTGGGTCGCGGTGATGGAACGCGAGGGCGTTCGATCCTCGCCACGCTGCAACACGATGCGAATGCCAAGGGCTACATCCTGATGGCGAGACGAGCGGCCGCCGCGAAATCGTCGCCGCGGTTTTCAGCGAGGTCATGACGAGTTAGCGTCTTCGGGTCCGCTTCGCTCCGAAACGAGCGCGCTCCAACCGGTCACCTGTCATCCTCGCTTCAACGGTGCACCGCACCCTTCGCGCGCTCAGATGGCAGCTGAGTTTCTTGCCTCGATTCACTCACTGAAACCCGGAAGGAGCAGAATTCAGAAGAGAAAGGAAGTGCGATGCGTCGAGACTCACGCCCGTTGGGCTCCGGACACTCCGCTTCTTTTCTTACTTCTAAATTCTGACTTCTGCGTCACTGCCCTTTGTGCTCACCGCGTCGCGAGAAGCAATTCACAACCAGCTGCGAGGCGGAGCGAGGCCGAACGTCGAGGCCCTTCCATGAGCCGCCTCTATTTCAGCGCGCCCCTCAGACTGTTGATGTCCACTGCCTTGACCGACACGTTGTCGGTGAAGGTCAGTACTAAGAGACCCACGGACTGGCGCGCTTCGTTGATCGCGTACTGCAGTTGCGTGAGGTGGATCTTTCTGATTGGCAGACCAGCGAGAGATGGATCCGTAAAGGCTGTCGCGGTGAGCCCGGCGGTCGCGCGCGCCTGATTGACCGCGTCGCGCAGTTGCTGGAAGTGAATGGCCTTTACGACCGTCGACCCAGCGACGATCGGATCGTCTGTGAAGGTGACCGTGCTCGCGAAGTCGGGAGTGCTGAATGGGCCGGCAACGGAGCCATCGATCGCACGCACCTTGTACAGATACACCGTGTTCGCCGCTACAGAACTGTCGAAGAAGGTGTTGCCGACGGTCGAGCCCACGCTCGTATACGGCGCGGCCGCCGTGCGACGGAATACCTCAAATACGAGTCCAGTGTAGGAGTACCAGGTAACGGTGATGAGCGTCGCGGATGACGCAGTTGCGACGACGGCCACCGGCGGGACCATGATGACGGTGTAGTCGCTGGTGCTGCTGTTGTAGACCTCGCTTTCTCCACCACCCGATACGAAGGCGTTGTTGTACGCGCTGGTGGCACCCGCGAGCACCGACACGGTGAGCGTAATGGGCGGATAGATGGCGGTCGGAGCGAGGGCATCACTTCTCGTACAGGAAAGCCCGTTGCACGACCATCCCACGCCACTCATCGAGACCAGCGCCATTCCGAACGGAGGTGAGTCGGTAACGGTCACGCTCCCGGTCGTGCTGGCCGTGCCGATGTTTCCGACTGTGATCGTGTAGCTCCCGGTCTGTCCGGCCGCCCATGTTCCGGAATGACTCATCCGGATTACGAGGTCTGGAGCGTGAGTGACCGTCGCGGTGTCGCTGGCCGTGTTGTTGGCGAGATTCGTTTCGCCTGGGGCACTGACAGTGGCGACGTTGGTGATCGTGGTCGCCGCAGTGGGCGACACATAAACACCTAGATCGATTCTCGTGGAAGCGTTCACTTCCAGCGTCCCTGTGTACTTGCAGGTGAGCTCCTGTCCGCTCTGTGTGCAACTCCAGTTGTAGGGCAGGTAGGAGACCGTCAGTCCCGGCGGCAGCGTATCGACCACAGTCATCGTCCCGACGAACGCGCCGGTCCCGACATTGGTCACGTCAATCGCATAAGAGCCGGCAGCGCCGCCCCGAAACGTCCCTGAGTGGGTCTTCTTGATCGTCAGGTCGGGGCAGCCGCCGAGGCGGATCGAGACGCCGTAGTTGCCGTATGCGAGATCGGGCCGGCCATCGGCGTTGAAGTCGTTCACTGCCACGACGATCGAGTCGACGGAAAGCCGGACTGGTTTCTGGAAAGTGCCGTCACCATTCCCGGTCAGGATCGACATGGAAGAGCCGCCCACAATGAGGTCCAGCCTGCCGTCGGCGTTGAGGTCAGTCGCGATGATGGAGTTGCTGGACCAGCCAGCGTCGAAGCTGGTGCCGGCCCTGAAGGTTCCGTCTCCGTTCCCGAGAAAGATCAGCACGAAGTCATAGGCCGCGGCAGCGACGTCCGTGTTTCCATCGTCGTTGAAGTCCCCAGTGGTCAGCGAATTCATTGAGTAGCTCATGGGAGATTTCACAGCCGGCTTGAACGTGCCATCTCCGTTCCCGCGCAGCGCCCATAGATCGTAGGAAGTGGGAGACGAGGTCACTGCAATCAGATCGACGATCGAGTCGCCATCGATGTCGGCGGTCATCCATGCGCGGATCTCATTGCCGAGCGAAATGGCGGAGGGCGCGCGCAACGTGCCGTCGTCATTGCCGAGGAAGACGTACGCGAACTCGGATCTCGAATAGGAGGAACTGGTGATGATGTCCAGATTTCCGTCTCGATCGAGATCGACCATCTTCACGTTGGACAGGTAGGCGGCATCGAGCACGTCGTACTCGATGGGGGCCGCGAAGGAACCATCACCGTTTCCGGCGAGCACCGAAAGCCGGGCATCATATTCATTGGAGATCGTGACGAGATCGAGGTCGCCGTCGTGATCGAGGTCGCCGGCCACGACGTTGCCCGGGGAACGAGCCGTGTATGTGATGCTGGGGAGGAGTGTGCCGTCGCCGGCGCCGAGGCGTACGACAACGCCGCTGCTGTAGCTGCCGGCAGTGACGACATCCGGCCGCCCGTCATGATTGAGGTCGGCGACCACCATGGCGCTCGACCAGGTGTTCATCGAGTAGTACGCCGGGGCTCCGAATGCGACACATGGGTTCGCGCTCCATATCTGCGTCGGATCCGAAGCCGTATTGTTGGCCGCAGATACGTCGCCGCCTCCCGTCACCGTTGCGGTATTGGTCACGAGCGCAGGCGCGTTCGACGCGACGTTCACCGTCAACACGATGGTCGGATAGGAACTGGAGCCTGCGAGAGCATCAGTACGTACGCACGTCAGTGAGCCGAGGCTGCAGGACCACCCCGGCCCGGACATCGCCACCGCGGTGAGGCCAGCTGGCAGAGTATCGGACACTGCGATCGCGCCACTGCTCGAAAGACTGCCGGCATTTCGCACGACGAGCGAGTAGGTGCGGCCTGTTGCGCCCTGCGCGAATGTCCCGGCGTGCGTATTGAGGAGCAGGATCTCGGTCTGAGCCGTGATCGTCGTGACGTCCGCGGCCGTGCTGTTCGCGGTGTTGAGTTCGCCGCCACCGCTGACCGTTGCATTGTTCGTCACACTGAGCGGGGTGTTCGCAGAGATGTTCACCGTCAGCGTGATTGGCGGATAGCTCGCTCCGGCGACCAGCGCGTCGCTTCGGGTGCAGGTCGCATTGGCGAGAACACAGGTCCAGCCCGTACCGCTCATCGCGTTCGCTGCCAGTCCCTGAGGCAGCGTGTCTTTCACGACCACCACTGCATTCGTGGCCGTTAATCCGGCATTGGATACCGCGATCGTGTAATCGCCAGTTGCGCCCTGGCCGAACGTGCCGCTGTGCGTCTTGGTAATCGTCAGGTCGGGCATCGGGCAGGTATTGAGCAGGAGCGAGAAACTCGCCGCCGTACTGTTGACGGACACGACATCAGTTTTCCCGTCGCGATTGAAGTCTGCTCCTGCGATGGCTGCCGGTCCGAGCCCGGTGGGACGGCTCGTCGCCGTACCCCACGAACCGGTATCGGTTCCGAAGAGTACGGACACGTCATGCGAGGTGCTGTTTCCGGTGATGAGATCGAGAAGTCCGTCGGAATTCAGGTCGATCGCAATCAGCGTGGAGGGACCGGAGCCGGTCGCGTAGTTCACGGCGGTCTTGAACGTGCCGTTGCCATTGCCGGCGAGAAGCGACAGATCGTTCGACCCGGCGTTTGCGACCGCGATATCCGCCTTTCCATCTCCATTCAGATCGCCGGCAACGAGAGCCCGCGGCGTGGTGCCCGCGCCTGAATTGATCGCCGGCTGAAACGTTCCGTCGGCATTGCCGAGCAGAATCGACACGTTGGCCGAGCCGGCGTTCGCAACCGCCAGATCTGCGATGCCGTCACGATTGAAGTCAGCGATCGCCACGGCTTCCGGATTGGTACCGGCGCCGTAGCTCACGGGCGACTGGAACGTTCCATCGCCGCCGCCGGAGAGGATCGTCACGGCGCCTGCGTCGCGCGCAGCGACCGCGAGGTCGAGTTTTCCGTCGCGATTGAAATCGCGCGCCGCCAGTGCGCGCGGCCCGGTCCCGGCCGCGTAACGGACCTCGCCCTGAAGTGTTCCGTCACCACGGCCGAGCAGGATCGCGACTTCATTCGATCCGGTGCTGCCAACTGCGAGATCGAGCTTGCCATCGCGATTGAAGTCCGCCGCAATGACCCCGTGGGGTGCGCTCCCTGCAGACGCGATCGCCCCGGCGCTGAAGGTGCCGTCGCCATTTCCGCCGCGGACCGCAACATTGCCCGAGGTGCTATCGGCGATTGCGAGATCAATCCTGCCATCGCCATTGAGGTCGCCCGTGGCCACCGAGTCCGGTTGACTCCCCACGCTCGCCTCGAGCGCATTTGCCAGCATGCCGCAGTTCCAGACGCAACCGCTCGTGTTCGTCACGTACATCACACTCTGCGAGCTCTGAGCCGCGATGAGAACGTCCGGCCTGCCGTCGTCATTGAAGTCTCCGACAGCCGCCTGGCTTGGCGCGTAGCCGACCGAGATCGAAAGCGCCGGCTTGAACGAACCGGAACCGTTCGCGAGCACGATCGAGATGTCGTTGGAGGACGAGTTGGCGGTGACGAAATCGAGTGCCCCGTCGCTATTCAGGTCTCCGGCAGAAATCGAGTACGGGTTCATTCCGACCGCGATGTTCACCGCGGGAGCAAACGTTCCATCGCCGTTTCCCGAAAGCAGCGACACGTTGCCGGAACCGTAATTCGACACCGCGAGATCGGTTCTTCCGTCTCGGTCGAAATCGGCGCATGTGACAGATGAAGGCTTTGTCCCGACCGCGATGGCGGACGCCGCGCTGAACGTGCCGTCGCCGTTGCCACGCAGCAGCGAAACCGTTCCGCCGCTGAAATTCGCGACCGCAAGATCCATGCGACCGTCGGCATCGACGTCCGCGGCCGTCACCCAGAACGGGCTGGAACCTGCGGTGTACTGCGTCGCAGCGCCGAATGTACCGCCGCTCTGTCCGAGGAGGATCGAGACGCTGGCCGAGCCATTGTTCGCGACCGCGAGATCCAGCCGGCCATCGCGATTGAAGTCCCCGGCCGCGACCGCAAATGGACTCGTGCCGGTTGCGTAATGGACCGCAGGGATGAATCCGCCGCTGCCATTGGCGAGGAGAACCGAGACGTCGTGCGAGAGCGAATTGGCCGTTGCGAGATCGAGTTTCCCGTCGCCGTTGAGATCGGCCGCGATGACGAACACCGGCCCCTTTCCAACCGCGAGCGTCGTGTAGCTCACAAACGTGCGTCCGTAACGAACGTGCACCACGTTCGTGCCAGCATCCGCAACTGCGTAATCTGATTTGCCGTCACCGTTCAGGTCCCCGATGACGACTGCCGCCGGCGAGTTGAGCGATGGGCCGTAGCCGAGAGAGAACGACGGACAGACGGCCGGCACCTGCGGAGCGACGACTGACAGAGTCGCGTATGTAGTGCGCGTCATCGCGCCGCTGGTTCCGGTGATCGCAAATGACGCGGCTGCCACCGGCGTCGTGTTGCTGGATGCCACGGCCAGGGTCGTAGTCGTAGTCGTAGTCGCAGGAGTGATCGATGCAGTCGCGCCGGCGGGGAGCCCGCTCACGTTCAGATCCACGGAGCCCGCAAACCCATTCTGCGGATTGATGGTCATCGCGTAGGTGGTTGCCCCGCCCTGGGTCACCGTGCGGAACGCCGGACTGATGCTGATCCAGAAATCACCCGTGGGAGTTCCGCCGACCGCTTTCGCTGCGTTGAGCCGGCCACCGGTGATGCAGCGACTGGTGAGATTTGGCAGGGGATCGACGCCATTGAGGATCGCACTCTTGACCTGTGCCGTCGTCCAGGCAGGAAATGCAGCGAGCACCAGCGCGGCGACGCCAGCTACATGCGGTGCTGCCATCGAGGTGCCGCTCTTGTTCGCGTAAGAGCCGCCCATCACTGTCGAGTAGACGCTCACGCCCGGTGCGGCGATATGCACCGTCGTCGCGCCCCAGTTCGAGAACCACGCGAGCTGGTCGCGATTGTCCGTCGCGGCGACCGCGATCATGTTGGGTGTCGTGTAGCTCGAGGGATAGTGAGGATACGAATCATTTCCAGACCCGTCGTTGCCGGCCGCGGCGACGAAGAGTATGTCGTTCGCGTTCGCCTGATTGATCGCATCGAGGAGCGCTTTTGAAAACGCTCCTCCGCCCCAGCTGTTCGACAGCACACGGACGTTCACGCCTTCGTTCTTCGCCTGGATCGCGAAATCAATCGCGGTGATCGCATCGGCAGTCGTTCCGTAGCCGCTGGAGTTGAGGAACTTCAGCGCCATGATCGACGTCGTCCAGTTCACCCCGGTCACGCCCACGCCGTTGTCGCCAATCGCGCCAATCGTCCCCGCGACATGGGTGCCATGCCCGTTGTCATCCCGTGGATCACACGTGCGGGTGATCGCGTTGAATCCGAACGTTCCCGACGCACAGGCCGCATTCCCCTTGCCGCCCGGATTGATCCACAGGTTGGCGAGAAGATCGGGATGCGTGTAGTCGATGCCCGTGTCGACCACGGCGACCACGACGTTGCGCGATCCTTTCGTGACGTTCCACGCCGCCTCGACATCGATGTCCGCGCCCGCCGTTCCCGCCTGTCCCGCGGCCACCTGACCGGTGTTTTCGAGTGCCCAGAGCAGCGGATACGACGGATCGTTCGGATCCGAATCCAGCTTCAGGATGTAATTCGGTTCCACGAACTCCACCTGCGCGCCGTTCGCCAGAGCGCTTGCCAGCGCCTGTGTGCCCTTCGACCTGGAGTGCACGCGCATCAGCGTCCCGCTCGCGAACCTGGCCAGCGTCTGTGTTTCGTCCGCGTCTGCGAGTTGCCCGATCCCTTCGATCTCGTTCGTCGAGGCCGCAGCCCGTACCTTGATGAGGACTTCGTTCGGGACCGACTTTCCGATGGGTGCCAGCCTCGCGGCGAAGAGGGAAGTCGAAAAGATGACGAGCACGGAAAAACAGATCAAGCGAACCTGGGACATGGCAGATCTCCGCCAGCTGCGGTGAATGGGACTTCCGGGGCGGAGGGGGGAGTTCTGGACCGGGCACGACATCGTATCAGCCGGTGGCGGGCGTGCTGAGACGCGCATCACTCATCGCTGTGACCGATCGGCGTTCCCAGATTCGCTTTGGTGGCAAGGTGAGAGATCCGTGCTACGGAGCGGGTATGCAGGTCCACCCCGCT
>JBKJVD010000023.1:0-15165 GCA_046590585.1 Thermoanaerobaculia bacterium
AGCAAGTCGCATCGCGCAAGGGGGGTCTGATCGCCAGACTCGTGGGCAGACCTTGGCCCACAGGTGACGAGATTGTAGCCGCCGTGCGCGGGGCCTTGCAGAAAGAAGGATAGCGAGTTTCCGTTCATCGTCGATGGCTAACTGGCGGTCCTGCTGAGTCGCGGGTGCGTTACTATTTGGCCTGCGGGTCCGCGCGGCTGAGGCGCAGTCCGTCGGGTGGCGAAGCGAGCGAACGCCAGCGACATGAACTCTTCCAACGTGAGAGCGTCCGCCTTCGTCGGCACGAGCCTTGACGGATTCATCGCCCGACCCAACGGCGCGTTCGATTTCCTGTCGGCGGGTGGTGCTGATACCGAGCCGCACGGCTTCGAGGAGTTTCTTGCGACGGTTGATGCCCTCGTCATGGGGCGAAACACTTACGACGTCGTGCTCCCGATGTCCCGGTGGCCGTACGGAGACAAGCCTGTCTTCGTACTCACCAGCCGGCCCCTCTCCTCCACTCCGAGCGGCGTCGTCGTTGAGACGGTCTCCGGCGTCCCTTCCGAGATCCTCGCGACAATCTCTTCCCGAGGTATCCGGCACGCGTACGTCGATGGCGGTTTCACCGTTCAGGCCTTCATCCGGGCCGGCCTCATCCAGCGTCTCATCATCACTCGGGTCCCGGTGCTCATCGGCTCCGGGATCGCGCTCTTCGGCTCGGTCGATGCAGACATACCAGTAAGGCACATCAGTACACGGCAGCTCGCGGGAGGGGCAGTCCAAAGCGAATACGCAATCGACGGCCCTCCGTCCTCGATCGCAGGCGACACTCGGATCTGACCACCTGAGTCGGCGGTCGAGAGCGCATCTAACTTGTGCTTGCAGCCGACGCGGCTGAAGCGGCGGTCGGTTAGTCTGACATGATCCTCATCGAGACAACGATATGACTTGTTTACATAGAACTCCTTCCGGGTTTTTAGTGGGTGACGGGGTAAGGCCAAGATGGCGCGGGAGACCTTTGGACTGCGGCCACTTCAGTGGCCGCTTTTGTGACGGGACGGACAGGTCACGCTAACGTCGCACCAGGGCCAACGGCAGCGGTGGGCCTGCGCATACCCGCTTCGTAGCGCGGACCTCTCACCTTGCCACAAAAGCGGCCACTGAAGTGGCCGCAGTCCAAAGCGAATCGGGGAACGCGATCGGTCCGACTCCAAACCCGGAGGGTCCAACATCAACATTTCGCAGCATCGAGAGCGGTCGCGTATCTACAGGCCGTAGCGTGCATGAAACGCGGCATCATGAGCGCTTCGCGGGTGCAGCGCCGACCGGATCACCGAGGAGCGGGTTCTGAGCGCAACGCGATCACGATCTGCGACACCGCTTCCTCGGCCATCGACTGGATCAGCGCGCGTTGCCGCGTGTAGCGGACGAATGGCAGTGCGATCCAGAGCCCGCCATGACGCCCACCGATGGAGATCGCCGTTGGGGCCACGCCGGTCGCTTTCTTCACGATCTCACTGGTCTCGACGGTCTGGAGGGACTCTCCGTCGTAAATCCGCATCACGGCCACGGCGCGCGATTGCACGACCGAAATGTCCGCGCCGACATTCCTGTCGCCCACGTCGATCCCGCCTACTGCGTCGTGCCGCTCGCTCGCCGATGCGATCTCGATGTAGAGGTCGTACCGCGGGGAGTCAGCGCGCGCTTCGTCGTCGATCGTCGAACGCGTCCGCTCTGCCTGGTAGCCGCGCCTTTCGAGTTCACGCGCAATGCGGGTCTCGAGCTGGCGTCCAAACTCCTCATCCCCGGCCCAGTCGTCACCCTGCCTGGACATGACGATCCCGATCCGCGCGTGATCGAGGTCCTTGTTGAAGGCGGACAGCGGAAGAGCGGCGGCGAGCGAGAGGAGCAGCAGTGCAAGGCGTTTCATGGTGGGTGGTCCCTGCTGGATGATACGCCGCAGGATGCCGCGGGCGCGAGCCCGCCTGCCCGCACCGGACGCCGGATGTCTCCGTTCCGTATCATGCGCTGCGTGACGACGGCACTCCTATACTTCGCCGCGGCTTCCGGGTCGGCCTGGCTGGTTCATCGCTGGGTGATCCGGCTCTCGCGTCCCGCCGTCCTCGCACTGATCCTCTTTCCGCTGCTCTTTACAGGCCGGGCCCTGCTGACGGCAGCGGTCTACGCCCCGATTGACCTCCCCTACCTGACCAACCCTCTCAAGGCCCAGCGCGCAGCACACGGGATCAACACCTTCAGCAACGGCATGTTGTCCGATGTCTATTCGCTCAATATCCCGTGGAAGTACGCGACTCGCGTGGCGATTCAGAGCGGGGAGTGGCCCCTTTGGAACCCCTGGACGTTCTGTGGCGACATCCTCGCCGCGTCTGCGCAGCCGACCCCATACGAACCGTTCTTTCTCCTCAGCCTCCTGCTGCCAATGGCGAACAGCCTCACCTTCCTCGCAGCGATCACCTTCTTCCTCGCAGGACTGCTGATGTTCGCGTTCCTCCGCGAGCTTCAATGCAGTGAACTCGCGGCTTCCGTCGGAGCACTGGCGTGGATGTACGCATCGTTCGTCGTGTTCTGGCTCGAGTGGGTCATCACGCCCACGACTCTCTGGCTCCCTCTGGTGCTGCTCGCGGTCCGAAGGCTGGTTCGTGAGCGATCGATTCACTCTGCCTGCATCCTGACCGTCGCATTCGTGATGATGCTGCTCAGCGGGCATCCTGAAAGCGCGCTGCACATCGTCACGGTGGGACTCCTCTGGGCACTCGCGGAGTTCATCGCCGTTCGTTTCCATGGACTGGTCCGGGCTGCGCTCCTCGGCTGCGCGGCCGGGGCCGTTGCGCTGATGATCACGGCCATCTACATGCTCCCGATCCTCGAAGCGATTCCACAGACTGCAGAACGCGACTTCAGGAAGAACGTCTACGCTAGACAGGATCGCTCGGCCCCATTCGACATCGTGTCGAAGCGCCTGCTGGGACAGCTGATTCCATTCGTCTACGGGTCGCCGCATCGCGAATGGCCAGCCGATCCGCCGGTCAATTCGTACTCCGAGAGTTCCTCCGCAGGCAGCGTGGTCCTCTGTCTCGCCCTGTTCGGGACGTGGCGCGCGCGACGCCGCGCGAAGTGGTTCGCGCTCGGAATGATCGCGCTCGGCGTTCCTCTGGCCTGCGAGATGTTTCCATTCGCCGACCTGATCGCAAAGCTGCCGCTGTACGACATCGCGCTCAATTCGCGTTTCGCTGCCGTCGCTGCGTTCGGCGCAGTGATTCTGGCGGCGTTCGCTGTCGACTCATTGCGGGACTCGCATGAAACGGTGCGCTTCTCAATCGTCGCCGCTTCCGTCACCGCAATTCTCGGCATCCTCGTGATCCGCGCCTGGCCCGCCATGCTGGCCTGGCCGCTCTCGGTGGACTACCTCCGACTTGCCACCCTTTCCCTTCTCGTGCCTCCGCTCGCCGCAGCGCTGGCCACCACTTTCCTGCGCCGCCGGCACTCGATGCTCGCGATCTCGATCCTGTTACTCATCGCCGCCCAGCGAACGATCGACCTGAGCACGTTCTACCCCACGCTCCCCGCCTCGGCGTTCTACCCGAAGCTCGCAATCCTCGACCTTCTGCCGCATCCGGATGAACCGTATCGCGTGACGGCGTTCGGTTCTGCTCTGATTCCCAACAGCGCCACGATGTACCAGCTCGAGGATGTCCGCGGCTATCAGGCCATGACCTTCAACCTGATGCGCAACAGCCAGCCGTTCTGGTCGGTCCAGCAACCGGTCTGGTTCAATCGCATCGAACAACCGTCGGGATATCTTTCGATGATGAATGTCCGCTTTGCGATGGCGGAGGGGGGATATCCACTTCCTGCAGGATGGCGAGAGGTGGCGACTGTGGACGGAACGCAATTGCTCGAAAATCCAGCGGCGCTGCCGCGCGCCTTCATCCCGGAAGGAGTGGCCATTGGAAACGACCCGGTCGCTTTCTGGGGAGAGAAGATCCTCCGCCTCGACGACTACCGGAAGTGGAGCTTCATCGAGGTGAGCGGACAGTCTCCAGACGTACACCCCAATGGCCGCGGGAACGTGACGACGCGCCGCGACGGCCTCCGCGCGTTCAATCTTCACTCGTCGCTCGATGCGCCAGGATGGATCGTGATCTCCGAAACGGGATGGCGAGGATGGCGTGCCTACGTCGATGGCAAGGCAACCAAGGTCCGCCCCGCAAATCTCGCGCTGATCGGAATCTACGTCGATCAGGGCGAGCACGACATCCGACTCGAATACCTGCCGCACTCCTTCGTGGTCGGGCGCGCGGTGACGCTGCTGACACTCCTCGGAATCGCGATCGCGGCGTTCCTCCGTCGCAGACGGCTGGATCCTCGGCCCTCGACGCGATTCACGGATTTGTCGCCACAGGAACCAACCACGTGAAGAAACGGATCGCGATCGGCCTTGTCCTGCTCCCCGTCCTCTGGCTGGGCTACGAGTGGCTCGCATTCCCCAACGTCGCGAAGCTCGCGAATGAGTCACCGAAATCGACCGCGTTCATGCAGTTACGGCGTGAGCAGCTCCGCACGGCCGGCAAAAATGATGTTCTCGAATATCAGTGGGTTTCCTACAGCCGGATTTCGCCGAGTCTGCGACGGGCCGTCCTGGTTGCCGAGGATGACTCGTTTTACGAACACGAAGGGGTCGACGTGAAGGGGATGCGCGACGCCCTCGAGCGCGACTGGAAAAAGAAGAAGGTGACCCATGGCGGATCGACGATCACGCAGCAGCTGGCGAAGAACCTCTACCTTTCTCCGTCACGGAATCCAGTGCGCAAGTTGCGCGAGTACTTCATCGCTCGCTCGCTCGAACAGCATCTCTCCAAGAAGAGAATCCTGGAGCTCTATCTGAATGTCGTCGAGTTTGGCGAGCGGACCTATGGCGCCGAGGCAGCAGCGCGACGTTACTTCAGCAAGTCCGCATCCGCGCTCAACGCCTCCGAAGCGGCCCTGCTGGCCGGATGTCTTCCGAACCCGAGGGTGATGACAGTTGCCGCGCCGAACAAACGCCTGCGGGGGCGCCAGCGGATGATCCTCTCGCGCATGAAACGCTGGGGCTACCTCCTCGAGCGCGAGGTGCTCACGCGTAAATCTGAACCAGCGAAGGCGCCACCCGCTCCTCCTGAAACCGCGACCAGCACGGAGACGACCGCGATCCCGTCGATCCCCGAAACTACCGACCCGGACCTCACCCCTCCCGAGACGGATCCCGTCCCGCCCGTTGACGTCCCGACAGCGACCGCACCGGAACTACCTCCAGAGCCGGTACCCACGGGTACGTGACCGGAGGACTCTCAGAAGTCAGAATTCAGAAGGTAGAAAAGAAGCGCTGGTTTCTGGTTTCTGCTTCAGCAGCTGGGAAAGGAGCCGCAAACATTCGGCCGGCGTTCACGTACTTACAAGGTGCGGAGGGATCACATGCAGTCACACGTCAGGATTCTGGGGACGCTCTTCATCGTGTTTGGGATTCTCATCGCGGCCATCGGACTTTTCCTGCTCACCGTCATCAGCGGTGCGGGTCTGATCAGCGGAGACCAGACCGCGATGTTCGTGACCGGTACGGTCGGGCTGGTGATTGGCGGAATGTTCTTCGCGTTTTCGATTCCGACCGTTCTTGCGGGGATCGGACTGCGGAATCATCGCGAGTGGGCGCGCATCGTCGCCCTGGTCATCGCGGCGGTAAACCTGCTGAACTTTCCGTTCGGCACGGCGCTGGCCGTCTACACCTTCTGGGTTCTCCTCAGTGCGGAGACGGCGCCACTCTTCACCCATCAGCAGCAGATCGCGGCTTAGGCCGCAAGGGCGTGGATCGGCTTGATGCCGGACCTTCGATGGGTTCAGCGGGCGAACCGAAGCAGGACAACTCAACGTCATCGTGAACCAAGAAACCGCGCTTCGCGGCGACGGAGGGTAAGAAGCTGGTCTTCGAAGCAGCCGCCTGCAAGCTGTCTCTCTTCTCC
This sequence comes from Thermoanaerobaculia bacterium, assembly GCA_046590585.1. Taxonomy (GTDB): domain Bacteria; phylum Acidobacteriota; class Thermoanaerobaculia; order Gp7-AA8; family Gp7-AA8; genus JBKJVD01. The sequence goes on from JBKJVD010000023.1 coordinate 5,994, forward strand.
CCGCGGGAGAAGGTGGCGCCGTGCGCCGGATGAGGGGTGGCGCGAACGTAAGTTGAATCCCGCGCAGAGGTTCAGAATTCAGACAGAGTCCTCACTTCTCGCACGGACTAACCGCGCTTTGCACCGTCTCTGCATGCACCGCGGGTCGACAATCGACCTTCGCCCGTCCCCTCATCCGGCGCTGCGGCGCCACCTTCTCCCACGGGGAGAAGGGAGATAGGAGTGCCCTCGGAGCGCGAGCGCCTACGGTTCTTGAACCCGCATAAACACTGGGAGTTTCTTAGAAGACGGCGGAGCTGCAGCCGCGCGGAGCGCGGCCGCAGCGGAGCTCGGCGAAGGACTCGAGATACGAGGATCGAAAACCATGGAGCGGAGCGTGGCGCAAAGGAGCAGCGCCTTAGTTTGAGTTGCTTCGCCGCGCTACGCCGGCTCAGCATGACGTGTTTTGGCGGAGCGCCCGTGATCAGTGTCATTAGAAGCTGGCGGAGCATAAGCGTGGGTGAGATCCCTTCGCGCGAGATTTTTGTCGTCGCACAGATCGTTCGACCGCTCTCCATTTGCCACTTCGACCCGGTGTCATAAAGAGTTAGATCGCAGAGTCGCGTGAAGTTTTCACGAAAGTGCGCTATCATCACCTTTCAAACCTCGGGCAGCGGGCGGCGGGAATCGGCGTTTTGTGAGTGCTCCAACGTCGTCGCGGCCAACGCGACGCGCTCCTCAACGGTCGATTGGGAATCGGATCTCGTTCGTACTCAGACACTTGACGATTCTTCTTCCGAACTGGTCTACGTTTTGCGAATTGCTGCCTTCGATGATGCCCGCACACAACAGAAAGCCCGAGTGGAGGTCCGGAGATGATTTCCGGATCGTCTGCGACTGTCAGCGTCACCGCGGCCGAGCCGCGTGGCGTACGGCGGGGCGTGCCGTTCGCGACCAGTTGGGCCGGCTGCGCCGTCATGGAGTCGCACTGCTCGTGGGCGTTCCGCTCGCCTTCGGCGTCATGGAAGTCCCGGGGCACTCCTCGAACGTAAGGGCCGACGACGTCACATCAGCTCCGCTTCGCGTTTTCGAAGCCACCGTCGGCGGCAGTACGCTGCCGATGTTCACGACCCCTGCGGTTCGCGAACGCTTCCTGAATCCCGCGCCGGAGCCACAACGCTTTGCCATCGACACCTCCCGGGAAGAATTCTTCCGCACGCAGATTCCTTACGGTTCGATCATCTACCGCGAGGCGCGACGCAACGGTCTCGATCCGGAACTGGTTGCGGCAGTCGTCCATACGGAATCAGATTTCAGGCCACGCCTCGTCTCCAACAAGCAGGCACACGGGCTGATGCAGTTGATCCCGAGCACCGGAAAGCTGATGGGCGCCAACGACCTGTTCGATCCGGATGACAACGTCAGGGCCGGCGCGCGTTACCTCCGCTACCTGCTCGATCGCTTCGGCGACCAGACCATCGCCCTCGCCGCATACAACGCCGGCGAAGGAAATGTCGTCCGGTTCGGTGGTGTCCCGCCATTTCCGGAGACGATCAACTACGTGAAACGCGTCGACCGTCGCACCGCGCGCTACCGCGCGCGCTTCGAAATGAACTACGTCGCTTCGATGCGCAGCCGCGCTACGATTCACCTTCGCTGATTTCAGCGACCCCCGCGCGGCGCCGAAGCCCGTTACAATCGCCATTCAATGCAGACTTCGGTGGATGAACGCCGCGAGTTCCAGCGGCTTCGGCTCGAACTACCACTCCCCGCCACCCTGGGCGAGAACCCCGTGTTCATCGTGGAGATCGGCGTTCTGGGTGCGCGAGTGCGCCACGGATCCCTCATGGATTTCACCTCCGCGGGCCTTCGGTTTCCTTCGCCGGCCGGCGAGATCTCACTCCGCTGTGAGCGGGTGCGCACGACGCGTATCGCATCGCGATCGATCGACGCGATCTCGCACGAATCTGGGTTGCGATTCATCGCGGCCGTCGGAGAATCCGGCGACCGGCTTCGCCTGCTGCTGACCGACCTGGTCACCCACGAACTCACGGCACGCCGGTCGGCTCCCCCGCCGCCCGCAGTGCCCTCTACAATCGACGCCGACCGGATCCTGCGTGCGCGGGATGCCGGCTACCTCTGCTACACGCTCTCGCAGGGCAACTGGCAGAAACGTCGCGTGCTTCTACCCGAGCAGCCCATCGACGGATTCACCGTTGCTCGGCACGAAGATGCCGACGAGATGCAACGCCTCTGCGCCGTATTCGAAGCAGCTGACGGCGAAGGCCGACGCCTCATCCGGATGCTTGCAGAACTCAGCGTCAGCGAAGCCCGCAACCTTCCGCCTCGAATGGAATGATCACTCGCGTACTCAAGCGGCTGGCATCGTGAACGTGAACGTCGTTCCCTTTCCGAGTTCACTCTCTACCCGGATCTCGCCACCGTGCGCCTCGACGATGCCGCGTGCGATCGGTAGCCCAAGGCCGGCGCCCATCCGCTCGGTGCGCTGGGCCTGCCAGTAGCGGGTGAAGATATGCGCCAGATTTTCCGTCGGGATGCCCGGTCCCGTGTCGGAAACGTTGAAGCGAACATGACCTCCCTCGTCCGCGGCATCGAGCGTGATCCGCCCTGAAGCAGGCGTGAACTTGAGCGCATTTCCGACGAGGTTCGACAGCACCTGCATGAGGCGGTGGCGATCGGCCTGGACCAGCGTTCCACCGGTGGCGTCATTGACTACAAGCTCCACATTCGCCGACGCAGCCTGCGCGCGGAACAGATTCGACATCTCCGCAAGCACCTCCGCGACCGGCACCGGCGACGGATCGATTGGCAGCTGCTTGCCCCCTTCCAGTCGTGTGACGTCGAGGAGGTCGGCGATGAGCCGGCTCATTCTTCTCGCCGACACTTCGATCGTCTCGATCTGTTCGCAGTCATCCTCGGAGAGGCAATCGGACATCTTCAACAGCGCCGTACCGAGAGTCACGGCGTTCAGGGGGTTGCGCAGATCGTGGGAGACGATCGCCAGCACTTCCTCCCTCGCATGCGCCGACTGCTGCGCCTCGTCGTAGAGGCGGGCGTTGTCCGCAGCCAGTGCGGCTTGGCTGGCCAGGTCGACGAGGAGGGAGAGGTCATCCGGCCCGAGAGTGCGGGCGGACGAGGCAGCGATGACGACACCGAGCGTCTGGCCCCGGCTGACGAGCGGCACGACCGCGAGCGAATACTTAGGATCGACTCCCGCGAACTCAGCGACGGTCGAGGACGAACCGACGAGCCGCGGTCTCTTCTCTTTCATGATCCGGGCGACCGCTTCCGGAGCGACGCGGGGGGTCGCGCTCGCAGGCGTCACCTCTTCGCCCTGAGAAACCATGCGGCGCATTCCTGCTTCTTCGGCGACGTCGATCGTGCACGCCGTCGCCAGGTTCGAAACGACGAGACGCGCCAGCGTCGTCAGCGTCTCCTCGAAATCGAGCGAGGCGGTGAGTTCCTGCGCGGACGCCGCGAGAAACGCCGAGCGGCGCTCCTGTTTTTCGGCTGCTTCACGCGCACGCCCCGCCTCGTCCGTCTCGCTCTCGGCTTCGTGCCTGCGACGGACCGCCTCGCGGGCCAGCAGCCGCATCTGACGGCCGAGTCCTGCCACGAGCATCGCGGACGTGAGCGCGAGCAGGGTGAGGATGATCGTGAGCGAAACGTTCAGACGCTCTGCGTCCCTGATCTTGAGCTGCCGTTCCTCGATCGACCCCTGGATCGCCAGTTCGAGTTCCGCCGCCGCTTCGATCGACCTCTCGTAGACGGGATGCTGCTCGAACAGGCGCGCCAGAAATACCTCGAGCGGAAGCTGCCGGTTCATGAACTCGCCCGCAACGACGCCTCGATGCCAGAGCACGGTGTGCATGAACATCCGGTCGACGTCCTGCTTGAGGTCACCGTTGAGCTCCGGCACGAGCAACTGCATGCGCCGCCGGTGCTCCTGCTGTTCCCCCAGAAGGCGGAAATACGCGGTGCGGTACTGCTCCTGCCCGGTGACCTGATACGCGATGATCTTGTCGAGTTCCCCGGCCAGGTCGGATTGAACTTCATTGGCGCTACGGCGGGCCGGTTCGGCGACCCGCGAGATCTCGCGCCGCATTTTTTGCGTTTGACTCGAGACGACGATCGGCAGGAGCACCAGCGAAAGGAGGGACACGATGATGAAGGCGACCGGAAGAATGGTCCTCCAGGTGCTCTCCGCACTGGCGCGCCAGAATCCACCCTGGCCGTTCAACACACCACCGCCCCGCTACACCGGCCACGGGCGCCGCCTTGAAGCGGGGGCAACCCATCGTCTCTCTGGGACAGCGATGTCAATCCGAACTCTGACGCAGATGCCAGCAAGTCTCTTACCATAGCCGAATGCACAGTGATGACAGGCGGGAATTTCAGCGCCTCAAACTCGGCAAGCCGATCCTCGCCAGCATGGACGGGCAGAGCGTCCTGATTCTGGATGTCGGAATCGCCGGCGCATATCTCGAGCACTTCGGCAAGGTGGAGGCCGGAAAGCAGTTTGTGCTGACCTTCCGCTGGCAGGGCGCCGATGTCTCGCACGTCTGCCAGGTCGCCCGGACGTCCGTGATCCGCGATCCTGCGGGGGACGGCAGCAGCCTGGTTTCGCATACGGGAGTGCGATTCATCGAACCGATCGACAAAGCCAACGTCCGTCTTCAGGACATGATGGCCACGTTCGTCGGCCGCGTGCTGGCCGCACAGCGCGCCAACGCCAAGGGCGACATCACGGACTCGACGGGTGCGGTCATCCTCGCGGAACTCGGCGGTGCGCGTCGCAGCCGCTCGCGCGGCTTCGTGACGTACCGGCTGAGCGGCAGCACCTGGACCTGCACGAAGACCAACTCGCCCGATCAACCGGCAACGGAAGGGTTCACCGCGGCCGCCTTCGAAGACGAGGAGGAACTCGAGGATCTCTGTCGTGCCTATGAACGAGCCGACGAAGAAGGGCGCCACCTGATCCGGCTCATTGCCGAACTGAGCGCGTATTCGAGCCGGCGCATCTGATCAGCTGCGATCCGGCACCCGGTTGGCGATCCAGCCGGGATCGAACTCACGCAGCGATGACAGGACCAGATCCGCGAGGCCGACGTCCTGCGCGATCTGCGCGTTCGGATTCGGTATGGCGACACAGACCATTCCCGCCGCAGCCGCGGCCCGCACTCCGACGTTCGAGTCTTCGAACACGATGCAGCGGCCCGGACTCACCTCGAGCTTCCGCGCCGTCACGAGATACGCTTCCGGGTCCGGCTTTCCGCGCTCCACTTCACTCCCGTCGACGATGAGTTCGAAGCGGTCCAGCAGGTCGAACCGACCGAGGATCTCGACGATCGGGCCGCGCACGGCGGACGACGTGACCGCCAGCCTGATCGCCCGATTCGAGAGCGCGACGACCAGAGCTTCAGCGCCATCCATCAGCACCAGTTCCGCATTGCGGCAGGCCGTTTCGAAGAATCGCTGGCGAAGTTCGAACAGCTCATCGACCGGCTGGGCCCAGTCAAACTTGAGCCGCATGTCGACGATGTCGTCGATGATCCGCCGGCCCGAACCTTTACGAAACGCCTCCGGCATCTGCGCATAGTCGGACTTCATGGCACGACAGAGTTCCAGGTAGGCAGCCGTATGCTGCGGCTCGAGGTCGATGAGTGTCTCGTCGAAATCGAAGATTACGGCGTCGACTTCGCGCGGCAACTCTGCGGGCCGGGAGCGCATGTTAGTGTTCACGCCGTGGAACCCAGTCCTGAGAGAGTCATCGCCACGGTGGTCGTCATCGGTCTGGTGATCGGCGGCATCAGCGTGGCGGCCTTGCTGTTCGTCATGCGCGCACTCGAAGAAGAAGACGCGCGAAAAACCAGGCCGCTGGCCATTCTGGGCGGGCTGGTCGCATTCATCTTCCTCTGCAGCGTGGCGTTCTTCATTCTTTCTTACCGGTAGTTTTCCGCGTTCGCGGGGTCGGCTCATCGCCCAGTTCTGCCAGAATTCTGCTCGTGTGCTCACCGAGTTCCGGCGGGGGGGAGGCATTCGTCAGCCGCTGGCCGTTCGATCTCACCGGATACGAAACGAACGAGTATTCACCAACGACCGCATGCTGCGTCTTCTGCACGAGATCTCCCGCGGCAGAACTACGCAGCGCTTCCAGCGGACCCTGCACGATGGCGCTCGGAATGGCCGCCTGCTGCAATCGCTCGAGCCAGTAGGCGGCTACTCGTGTACGGAAAATGTCGCTCAGTCGCCTCACCAGTTCCGTTCGATTCGCCACGCGCCCTTCGTTCGTGAACAGCCGCGCATCGCCCGCCAGTTCCGGCGAACCGATCACCTCGGTGCAGAGTTCCATGTAGTGCCGGTCGGTGCCGGCACCGATTGCAAATGCGCGGTCCGACGCTTCGAACAGCTGATACGGCACGATGGACGAGTGCGCATTGCCGAAGCGCCGGGCCTCGCGACCGGTGAGCAACGCGCTCTGGGCAACATTCACGAGCGAAGCGAGCATTGACGCGAAGATCGAAATCTCGAGCCGCGAGCCGCGTCCCGTGCGCTCCCGCGCATACAGCGCCGCGCCAATCGCACCGAAGGCGTGATGCGCCGTCAGGACGTCCGCTAACGCGACTCCGACCTTCATCGGCTCGCCATCCACCGCGCCGGTGATCGCCATCAGCCCCGATCCCGCCTGCGCAAGCAGGTCGTACCCCGGCGCTTCCTCTTCCGGCGTGCCTCCGTCGAATCCAGAGATCGAAAGGTGAATAACTCTCCGGTTGAGTTTCGTGATCGTGTCGAGGCCGAGGGTCCGTCGCTGATGCGGCAGGAAGTTGTCGATGACCACGTCCGCCTTTCGGATGAGCTGTTTCGCGACGCGCAGGCCATCGCCCGTCTTGAGATTCAGCGCGATCGACTCCTTGCCGCGATTTACCGACAGGAAGTACGCGCTCACTCCATTCACGAATGGCGGACCCCAGCGTCGTGTCTCGTCGCCGCGCTCCGGCTCTTCGATCTTGATGACGCGGGCGCCGCTGTCCGCGAGCATCTGCGTACAGAGAGGACCCGCCAGCACGCGCGTGAAATCAGCGACGACAATCCCGGACAGTGGACCTTTGGTGCGCTTCGCCATCCAGAGGGATGGTAGCGCAGCCGGGACACACTACTGATCGTCGTACGTGGTCTTGAGAGCGTCGAGTTCGGCGATGGTCCGCCGCAGGATGCTGACGACCTTGTGCACTTCAGAGCCGTAATGCTTCAGCTCTGCATCACATTCGCCCATCGTGTAGCAGGCCTCGTCCTTCTCGAGCCGGTCTCGCTCGAACGTGAGGCGCTCGACGAGTTCCTCGATCTCCGAGACCAGGACGAACGCGACGTCCTTCTCGCCGAGGTAGCGCTTGCACTGGGGACAGTGGATCGAACGGTCCTCGGATGCCTCGACGAGTTCGAAGACGAACTGCCGCTGGCACTGCGGACACTCGAACACTTCAGGCAGCACGATCCCGGATCCTCCAGCAACTGCTTCATCTTAACCCGCAGTTCTCACACTCCTTCATTGCGAGGCGGCGGAAAGAGTGGCTTGGATGCGAGGCGCACGGCGGTTTCGCGACGACGGCATAGTTGACACTATGTCGAGGAGCGAAACCGTCGTGCAACGAAGCAGACAGGCCGCTATCCGCCGCCGCAGCAGAAGGAGTGTGAGAACTGCGGGTTAACCCCGCACAGAAGCGGAATTTCGATCGTGCGCAGCGACACATTCACGAGGAAAACGGCCGGAATAGCGATCTTGACTGAGGCGTTGGCAGCCGTGTACCATCCGCGTCCCCTGAAGCGGGCAGCCCTGTTGGGAGATCGTTCAATGGTAGGACAAGCGGCTCTGAACCGCTCAATCGGGGTTCGACTCCCTGTCTCCCAGCCACGCGCCGGTCCGGCCGGTTGCTAGCATTGTGCTAGCATTCGCGCAGTCATGGCAAAAGTATTGATCAGAGATCTCGATGATCAAGTTGTTGCCCGGTTGAAAAAACGCGCTTCAAGAAACGGTCGCTCACTGCAGGCTGAGTTGCAGATGATCGTCGAGCGCGCCGCGGCGATCGACATCATTGACAGTCGGGCTGTCGCTGCCCGTATGCGGCTGAAGCTCGCTGGCCGGAAGCACTCGGACAGCGCGGCCTTGCTCGCAGATGATCGCCGCCGATGAAAAAGGTGGTCGTTGACGCCAGCGTGGCCGTCAAATGGTTCGTGCCCGAGATTCACTCCGAGGCAGCAGCGCGTATGCTCGACCTAGAACTCGCCCTCTTTGCGCCCGACCTGGTGGTTCCCGAATTCGGAAGCATCCTCTGGAAGAAAGTTCGCCGGGGAGAGGTCAAGCGCGAAGAAGCGGAAGAGATCCTCACTGCGTTCGAACGACTGCCAATCGAAATTCGTCCGTCGTCTTTGCTTGTTGCTGCCGCCTGCAACCTCGCCATCGACCTCGACCACTCGGTCTACGACAGTCTGTATCTTGCCCTGGCGGTAGCGGAAGAATGCCTCCTCGTCACAGCGGATGCGAAATTCCACGCGGCCATTCTGTCGAGCCCACTGGCCGCACACGTCCACTGGGTGGAAGACGAGCTCTGACCAATACCGCTTCAGCGGCGAACGCCCGTGAGGTTGGTTTGCGTGAAGCCCATGCTAGGATTCGTGACATGCGAAGGGTATCAATGCGCGCTGAGGGTGAGGATGTTCTCCGGGACGCCGCGACGATGCAGCGGACGATGAACCGGCTGCGCGGTCCTGCGCTCATCCCGCGCGGGGTGTACCGCTTCGAGAGCCACGAGGAGGCCGACGAGTGGATGATCCGGACGATCGCGGATACTCACGCGCGCCTGAACTCGAAGATCTCATCGGGCTCTGCAAAGCGCTGAACGCAGCCGAGGTTCGCTACGTCCTGATCGGCGGATTTGCGGTAATCCTCCATGGCTTTGTCCGAGCCACGAAGGACATCGATCTGCTGATCGACGCGTCGGTCGCAAGCGTTCAACGACTCAAGCGCGCCATGGCTGTCCTTCCCGACAACGCCATCGCGATGATTGCGGACGACGAGGTGGAAAAATACAAGGTCGTGAGGATCGCTGATGAGATCGTCGTCGATCTGCTGAAGGACGCCTGCGGCGTCGACTACGAACGCGCTGCTGCCGGCGGA